>JAURXY010000007.1 GCA_030654225.1 bacterium | reverse complement strand
CTTGTTGTCAAAAGGATTGAGGTTGTCGCTGACATTGCTTGAGATGTTTGTTTGCCAAGCAGTCCAGCTACTATCATTGGTATCGGTGGCATTTCCGGCACGAGCATCCACTGTGAGAGTGGGGGTGCTGATGGAATCTGCGGTGGTGGTTTTGTTGTAGGCTAAAGTCGTGAAATCTCTGGCGACGGTGAAATCCATTACGGAAGAAGTTTGTGTTCCACTGACATTGTAGTAGATGGAACCAGTTCCACCAGAAGCATAACCTGTTCCACCAGTAGCAGTTGGAGTCATTGAAAAACCTGAGCCTTTGACAAATCCAGCTGTGCCTATACCGGCCAGAGAAATTCTTCCTCCTGCTCCGCCACCGCCATCATAACCAACGGTGCTTCCATTTCCTCCATTGGTATTAACTGTTCCTGACCCAGTAATTGTTCCAGCAGAAATCCAAATAGAACCACCTGAGCCACCACCACCGTCGCCTGCACTTACAGAATAACCGGCAGATCCATTATTACCATTAGCTGTAATAACTCCGCCGGAGTTTAATGTTAGTGCTCCAGAAATAATTAGCTTTATTGCTCCCCCTCCTTTACCTCCACCACCACCCCAATGAGCGTTTGCAGATGCACCGCCACCACCACCTGAACCAAGAATAATTGGTTGTGTTGTAGACGCTTGACCATTTTCAATTCCGCCTGAACCACCCGCACCAACGCCAGATTGACCATTTCCTCCTATTCCGCCATAGCCACCGCCACCGCCACCGCCAGAAGTTGATATTCCA
Source organism: bacterium (assembly GCA_030654225.1). GTDB lineage: Bacteria > Patescibacteriota > Minisyncoccia > Moranbacterales > UBA2206 > UBA2206. The sequence goes on along the minus strand of JAURXY010000007.1, from coordinate 31,433 downwards.
CCACTACCACCGCCGGCTCCAGAAGTTGTTCCATTTGAACCATTACTATAAATTCCACCTGCTCCACCACTGAGACCTTTGCCGTCGACATTGACGTAACCACCAGAATTAATTGTAAGATTAGCCAGAGATAAATCTATATAGTATGTTCTGGCAGTAGTATTAGCCGTATGAGTAAGAATTCCGCCACTATTAATTGTCATATTTAAAGTTGAGGGTAAGGTGTATTTTCCGAAATCCATAGCCATTGAAGCTGATAAATTTAGATTTTCTAAAGCATTGGCAACAAATGAGCCAGAGTTAGTGATGACATTACTGACATTTAGAGTGGTGATAGAATTAGCGTTGATAGTGCCGGAATTATTGGCTGTGGCAGAAATAGCAAAAGTTCCGGAAGAATAGAGATTAATTGTCCCAGAGTTAATGAATGTTTTGTCTATAGTATTGGAAGATGAAGAAGAAAATGTTCCGTAGATATTTAGGGTGGCTCCCGTGTTAGTAAAACCGGCTGTACCTTCATTAAAAGAAATATTATTGAAATCTAAAATTCCATAACTGGTAGTAATAGTTCTGGCTGATGGAGAATTCTGAGAATTATTATTGAAAGTTAGATCGCCATAAGTGGCACTACTTGATTTTGTATAGATTGAACCAGCCCCACCATAAATAGTATTATATCCAAGCCCACCATAAGCTTGTTTAACTGATGAATCGGCACTATATCCAGTAATTGCAATTCTTCCTCCCGATCCACCTCCACCATACCAACTTAAACCACCGAACCCTCCAGCTCCTCCGTTAACTCTAATTGTTCCTGATCCAGAAATTGCCCCAACTTGAACCCAAATTGATCCACCAGATCCAGCGCCACCACCACCACCATTGCCACCGCTATTTGATCCGTTATTTCCATTGGCAGTAATGAACCCTCCGGAATTTAAAGTTAATGTTCCGGAAATAATCAATTTGATTGCTCCTCCTCCAGCACCACCAGCGGCACCAACGACATTAGTGTAGCCTGCGGCTCCACCACCACCTGAACCAAGAGCAATCGGCTGATGAATATTATTTTGATTATTTTCGATACCTCCTAATCCTGCGCCACCCCACGCAGGATCTCCAGATCCTCCAATTCCGCCGTAACCACCGCCACCGCCACATCCACTAAGAGATGTTCCGCCACCGCCACCGCCAGTACCAGAAGTATTGCCATTACCACCACTCGCATTCGCTGCTCCCCCTGCTCCCCCACTCAACCCTTTCCCCGTCACATCAATCTTCCCATTAGTTGCAATATCCACATTTCCTCCCACCGACATATTCACCGAATGAGTTTGGGCGGTGGTGTTGGCGGTGCTTGTGATTGTGCCGGATCCTCCGACAGTGAGATTGTTGGTGATAGTTAATTTATTGACATCAATGTCCACCAAGCCATTAGAAAGAGTAAGAGTTGAAACTGCACTTGATCCAATTGAAAGAGAATTGATAGTTTTTCCTCCCGTAAGATCAAGGAGCGGTTGATTGGCCGAGGCAACATTAATCACTACATCATCCGTAGTTTGCGGAATAGTGCTATTACATCCCGACCAATTCCCCGCCGTCGCCCAAGCCGTCGAACTTGTCCCAGTCCAAGTGCAAGTATAAGCGCTCGCACTTTGCGACGACAAAACAAATAACAAGGTTATTATTGGGAAAAGAAATATTAGCAAATTTTTATTTATTTTTAATCTCATTTATTCTTTACCCTATTAAGTAAGATTTGAGCCTGCTTTTTATATATCTCTTGCCATAAATAGTTTTTAGATACTTTTCTCTTTTAGTAGCATCTTTTTGATTTAGGCAAGCTTCATAATATATAAGATTTAGTGGTGTTCTATTTTTTGTAGAAAGCACCAGCCCTTTGTTATGTTGCTCAAATCTTAATTTTAAATTTTTAGTATAACCTACATAATTTTTATTATCTTTTTTACTTTTCAAAACATAAACATACTGCATGCAAATTTGGCTAAAAATTTAAAATTTACTTAATAGGGTGAATTTTTTCTATTTTATTTTTTATTAATTGAAAATTTCCTATTTCTATTCTACCTCATTTCTCCCTAAAAAACCACCCTTTGGCAAAAATTTCTAAACTTCCAACAACCACTTCCATGCGGGAACTATTTTTATTTTCTTGCCCTTAATTTTTTCCACTACTTCTTCCGAATAAGTGATGATCGTTAAATCATTGCAATTCAATTCTTGACTAGCTTTCAAAAGCGCTCTCGTTTCTCGTTCTTTAGTTTCAAAATTCGCCAAACTTTGACAAACCTGAATCAATTGTTTTATTTTATTTCCTTGTTTCACCACAAAATCAACTTCCTTGCCGGAATAATCCTGCCAATAATAAACTTTAGATTTCAATTTAGATTCAAAATAATCCCCTCTTCGTTTCAAATCAATCATCACTGCATTTTCCAAAATTTTTCCTGAATTTTCTGAAAATTTAAAAGCCACCGCGTTAACCAGTCCTGTATCAATGCCATAAACTTTTTTAGAAGTGATAAATTGCTGTTTCAGTTTATAGGAAAATTTTTCCAAAACAAAAATCAAAAAACTAGTCGAAAGATATTCCACATAATTCCTGACTGTATGAACATTTTTTATGGAGAAAATATGTCCCAATTTGGCATAACCAATTTCTTGGCCAAAATTTGAAACCACATAATTAGCCATTTCGCGAAAAGCACTTTTATTCTTTACCCCATAATGAAGTAAAATGTCTTTTGTAATCACATCGTCATAAATTTTGCTAACCATAGCCGAACCAAATTTGAATGTTTCGGGAAAACCGCCATTTTTCAAATATTCATCCAGAAGCTTACCAATTTTAGAAATTTCTTTGGTGGAATATTCGTCAGTTTTTTTGATTTCAAAATTTTTGAAACTCAAAAATTCACGAAAAGAAAAGGGATAAAGCATCGCTTCTAAATATCTACCTGTCAAATGCGTCGCCAAGTCTCCCGATAACATTTTGGCGTTGCTTCCTGTGATAACTATTTTCTTAGTTCTTCGTAGGCGATTAATAAATAGCTCCCAGTTGGGAATATTTTGTATTTCGTCAAAAATAAAGCAATCCGTTTTTTCGCCATACAAATCATAAAACGCTTGAACGGCTAGATTAAAATCTTTGGCAGAAAATCCCGCCAATCTTTCGTCGTCAAAATTCAAATAGCCATATTTTTCTCCTTTAAAAATCAAAGTAGCCAAAGTTGATTTTCCGCTCCTTCTCGGTCCTGTGATAACTAGGACATTGGGATATTGCAAAAATTTCCTGAGTTTATCTGGACTTAGTTCTCTTGACACAATTTTTTCTCGCTGAAAAAAATCTTCAATTTCTTCTTTTTGGTCAACGATAATTTTTTTTATTTTCTCTATCTCCATATATTTGTATTGTCAGGTTATTCGTTAAAATATGACAATAGTAATGACACATTTTATATAATAGCTTCCCCCTGCTTTTATTGAACATTTTTCTCTCTATATTCTACCTCATTTCCCCCTAAAAAACCACCAAAGAAATCCTCCTAAAGCTTCGCTTTAGGAAAGACTTATTTCAGAAGCTTTTGAATATCTTCCTGACTAAACTCTTTTCTATAATCAATTAGTTTCGGATGTTTGATTCTTCGCAGTTCTTCGTCATAAGTTGCCATAATATTTCTTGCTCTTTTGCCATAATTTTTCCACTTTTAGGATCAATAGCTTTCGCCTTATTTAAGCCACTAAATCCATCGCCAAATTTGGCGAAGGCTACGAAAAAATCCAGGTCTTCTACAAAATCATACTTTCCAATCCTATCTTTTATCCAGTTAGAAAAATCCCTACCTACACCCAACCATTTATACAGTTCCCTAGCATTCACAAATCTTTTCTTTTCACCATTGAAATCTTTTTGAATTACTTTTATGTTTATAAGCTCATTCATAAATTTTTTAATAGATATTTATTTTTGGAAATTGAAAAATTAAGGCAAAAATTATCCCTCTTTTAGGATTCTTATTTCGGAATTTTTTTTATATAATTCCACCTCTTTATTCTACCACAAAATCAAGAAAAAATCTTGCTATCTGTGGATAAGTTTTTGAAGAAAATTGAGTATAAAAAAACAAGGTTTCAATCCTTGCTTTTTATGAACTTTAAAACTTTACGAACTTTATTAACTGTCTTAACTTTACAAATTATTTCAGCTTCTCCTCGAAATATTTCGGCAGTTCGGAAATTGCAATCCTCTCTTGTGCCATCGTGTCGCGGTCACGCACAGTCACTGCTTTGTCGTTTAATGTTTCAAAATCCACTGTCACACAGTATGGCGTACCAATTTCATCCTGCCTGCGATAGCGCTTACCAATTGATTGCGTTTCGTCGTATTCAACCATAAAATTATCTTTAAGCGTTTCCCAGATTTCTTTGGCTGGCACTGTCAATTCTTCTTTTTTCGAGAGTGGCAAAATCGCCACCTTAATTGGAGCAAGTCTTTTGTCTATTTTCAAAACTGTTCGCAGTTCTCCATTCACGTCTTCTTCAGTGTAAGCGTTGTCCAAAAACATCAAGAATAATCGCCCAAGTCCAACTGAAGTTTCCATGATGTGCGGGATAAATCTTTCATTTTTTTCTTGATCAAAATATGAGAGATCCTCACCGGAAAATTTGCTGTGCTGAGATAAATCCCAATCTCCACGCGTATGGAGTCCTTCCACTTCGCGAAACCCACCCAAGGATTTGAAATTAAATTCAATGTCATAAGCTTCCGATGCATAATGTGCCAGCTTTTCATGTTCATACCATTTCAAATTACTTTCAGAAATTCCAAAATTTTGATACCATGCCCAACGGATTTCCTTCCACATTTCATATTTTTCTTTCATCATTTCCGGTCGGAGAAAATATTGCATTTCCATTTGTTCAAATTCACGCGTTCTGAAAACAAACTGTCGCGCCACAATTTCATTGCGAAAAGCTTTGCCCACTTGCGCAATTCCAAAGGGCAATTTTGGATGAAGTGAATCCAGCGTGTTTTTATATTCCAAATAAATTCCTCCGCAAGTTTCTGGTCGCAGATACACCACATTTTCTTCGCTAAGTTCGTCGGTTGGCGAACCAATATTAGACTTCACCATCAAGGAAAAAACCTTCGCCTCGGTCAAATCAGTTGAACCGCAATTAGGACATTTTAGTTTTTTTTCTTCCCGCAGTTTGTCCAGATTTTTGTTTATTTCTTCAATGGGAGTTTTGTCATCAATAGCAACATTAAATTCTTCGAGCAAATGATCAGCGCGATAACGAGATTTACATTTTTTGCAATCTACTTGCGGGTCATTGAAACCACCGACATGTCCCGACGCCACCCAAGTTTTGGGATGCATAAAAATCGCGCTATCGAGCCCAACAACATCCATTCGTTTTTGAACCATCTCTTTCCACCAAGCGTCCCGGATATTATTTTTCAGTAGTGTTCCATAATGCCCATAATCATAAATGGCACTCATTCCCCCATAAATTTCCGAGCTTGGATACACGAAACCTCTCCGTTTACAAAGCGACACAATTTTTTCCATCATTGTTTGTTCTTTTTCTTGTGACATAAAATTTATTATCTAGTATTTAATAAAGTCTTTTCTGCTCTTAATACTACAAAAAATTAGGCTTTTAGTCAATTAAGCCTCGATCACTTTTTATTTTCTGAATTTACCTATATACTATAGATAATTATTTTAAACCAATCCTATGGAATCATACGACATAATCATTATTGGCGCTGGGCCAGCCGGGTTAAATGCCGCTAAAATTTTGGGCGACGCCGAAAGAAAAGTTTTGCTTTTGGAAAAAAACGCAGAAATCGGTCCAAAAGTTTGTGCGGGAGGACTCACTCGGAAAAGCATTCGCTATCTTAATTTACCCCAAGAAATTATTGATTATAAATATAATGAAATTATTTTTAATTCTCCGCATTTTCGCTCTAGCATAAAATTTAGTGATATTTTTTTCTACACAGTTGACCGAAAAAATTTAGGCCAGTGGCAACTGGAAAAAATAAACCGCGATTTCGTTGAGGTGCGAACAAACACGCATGTTGTTCAAATTGAAAAAGATTTCATCATCACAAAAGAAAATCAAAAAATTGGATTCAATTATCTCATCGGCGCAGACGGATCAAACTCTATCGTCCGCCGACACCTTAAATTGAAAACTCGTTTAGCTGGCGTAGCGATCCAATATAAAATTCCGCTAGGTACATTTAAAGATTTTGAAATTTTTATGCACTCAAAATTTTTCGGTGCTTGGTATTCTTGGATTTTTCCTCACAAAGATCACATTTCAATCGGCTATGGATATCCGCAAAAACTTTTTTCGCCAATTAAGGCACAAAAGAAATTTGAGCATTGGGCTCAAAGCAAAAATATCGATCTTAAAAATTCCATTCGCGAAGCATTTCTCATTAATTGCGACTATCGCGGTTTTCGTTTTGGAAATATTTTTCTTTCAGGAGATGCCGCCGGAATAGCCGATAGTTTCACAGGCGAAGGCATCTATCAAGCTCTCGTTTCTGGAGAAGATATTGCAAAAATAATTCTGGACAAAAATCATCGCCCAAAAAAAATCCGCGCCGTGATTCGCGAAAAAAGAATTCATGAAATAATGCTACTTCTTATCATTTGCTCTTGGTTTTTCCGAGATCTCGTCTTTGACGGCATCACCTTTCTTGTACGCATAAAATTATTCGGAAAAACCTTGATTCGTATTTTGTCTTAAATAGTTAATTTTTAAGAAATAAAAAATGCCGGCGCAAGGATCGAAGTCCTTGGCCGGCAGCCCATTCAAGGGCAAGGTATTTTGGGGAACAACTTTTTTTGGACCGCCGGACGTCCTTCATTGTAAGTTTTCCCCGAGCGCCTTATTGGCGCCTAAACAAGTGGGTGCAGAGCAACACCCTAGCATCGCCGTTTGGCGACACTTTCGACAGTGCAACGCTCCTGAATACAAGCACATAAGTCAAGAGCTCATCTTAATCTTTTAATGTCTGGTCGAACTCCACCAGATCGATCTGAACCAAGGATATTAACAAACTGAGGAATTTTTTTTCGAGGTCTTTTGAAAATTTTTGGTCTTTCTGCCTCATCCTCTCTGGGTTCTTTTTTGGACATTTTACAATCCTCCTTAATTATAAGGTTTTGTGAAAAAAATATTCCTTACAGTAAAATTTTTAAAGAAAAATTCTATCTAGAATCTAACAAATAAATTCGTATTAGTCAATTTTTGCCGAAATAAACTTAAACCTCGGCACTTTTTTGCCAGAAACTTCCACCTTTTCCAAAAACATTTTTTTCGGCCGAATCCAAAGAGATTTTCGCTTAAAATTTTTATCAAGCGAATAATAAACCACAAGTTTTTCCAATGTTTCGCTGTGCCTCGCTTCCCCAATCACTTCATAAAACTTGTTTTTATAATGCAAGTATTTTCCCAATTTCATATTTTTATTTTAATATTTTTAAACATTTCGTATTTCGTAAAACTATTTTTCTCCTAATTAAACCCCCCTCCGGCAAAACTTTGTCGAATTCAAAATAATATAATTTTTTGTGTCCACCATGCGCCTCGTCAATTTCTTTTTTCTGGTCATTGAATATTTTTTTGATTTTGAGCGCAATATTTTTTTCCGGCGTAATCGCTTCAATTTTGTCCTGCCTCAAAACTGCATTATGAATTTTCATGATATTTAATTTTCCTTCCACGCCTCTCACCTCACCCACAAATTCAACTTTGGTACCAAAAAGTTTTCCGGAAAAATTGTGTGCCGGCTCTTGACCTAAAAGAAAACCCGTTGAATATCCACGATGCACCAAATTATCCAATTCTTTTTTTTGCTCCAAAATTATTTTCTTTCGTACAGACGCATTGCAATGCGTCTCTATGATGGCATCAATTACTTTTCGATATGCGCGCGTCACCACGGCGACATAATAAACACTTTTTGCTCGTCCTTCAATTTTCATGGAACTTATTCCGGCGCTAACTAATTCTTCCATATATGAAATCAGATTCATATCATAACTATTGAAAAAATATGTCCCATGCCGATCCTCCTCAATATCCATCTCGTATCTGTCTTTTTCATCTTTTATTTTAAGTTTTTTGAATTTATTGATCATTGATTCTTGATCCTTGATCATTGTCTTATATTCCCACCGACACGGCTGTGTGCAATCCCCCAAATTAGCACTTTTGCCATTCATCCATTTGGAAAGAATGCATCGGCCGGAATAACTCATGCACATTGCGCCGTGAACAAAATATTCCAACTCAATTCCTTTCACTTTTTTGGAAATTTCTTCAATTTCCTTGAGAGTCACTTCGCGTGCTAAAATTATTCTTTTCACTCCCAAGTCTCGCCAAAATTTCACCGCTTCAAAGTTGGTCGCATTGGCTTGGGTGGAAAGATGAATGTCCACATTGGGCAAATATTTTTTTACCAGATTTATTATGCCAGGATCGCTGGCGATTATTCCGTCAATCTTTATCTTTTTTAAGAATTTTAAATGTTTTTCGATTTTTTTCAAATGTTGATTATGCGCATAAATGTTGAGCGTCACATAAATTTTCTTTTTTAATTTATGAGCATAGGAAACCGCTTTCAAAATATCCTGTTCACTAAATTTATTAACCCGCACCCGAAGTGAAAAATCCGGCACCCCAAAATACACCGCATCCGCGCCATAAGCAAAGGCGTATTTCATTTTTTCCAAACTTCCCGCCGGCGCAAGTAATTCGACTTTTGCCTTTTTTTTGCTTTGGCGAGGCAAGCCCGCCGGCGCAAGTAATTCTATTTTATTATTATTATTAATTGAATTTTTCATTATTTTTTATAAAACGGAGAAATAATATAAATTAGAAAAAAATTACTGTTCGAAAACCTAAATTTTCTCCAAAATTATTTTGTTCCGCCGTTGCTTGTCAAGATAATTTTGGCAAGAAAATTTAAGGTTTGAGTTCAATTTTTTTCGAATTTACACTATTTCGGAGTGCCTCCAGTAAATCCGCATAAAACTTCAAATTATGAATCGCGGCCAGTCTCATTCCGAGCATTTCCTTGGAAGAAAAAAGATGGTGCAAATACGCTTTGGTGTGATTCTTGCATAACATACAATCACAATTCTCGTCAACTCGCGAAAAATCATTTTTATATTTTCCATTATTAATATTGATTGTTTCGTAAAAATTTTCTTCGCTTTGTAGAGACGCGATTAATAGCGTCTTTACATTTCTAATAAAAAGCCTTCCGTGTCGCCCTTCTCTAGTCGGAATCACACAATCAAACATATCCCAGCCGAAGCTATAACATTTCACAATATCCTCGGGCGTTCCCACTCCCAAAGCAAAACGCAAAGCATTTTCAGGAATAAAGCTGGCGGTTTCTCGCAATACCTCTTCCATAAAATTTCCCTGCGCATCAATATGTCTCGCACCAAAACCATAGCCATCGAAGCCAATCTTCACCAGCTCCTCGGTACAATGTTTTCGCAAATTTAAATATTCCCCACCCTGAATAACCCCAAAAATCAACGGTCTATCCGCCTCAGATATTTTTCTTTCCTTTATTTGTTTTTCATATTCATCTTTACACCTCTTCGCCCAACGAATTGTCCGCTCAACTGCCTGCGCAATTTTTTCGCGCGGATAATCATTAGGTGGTGGATCATCTAAGCAAACCATCATATCCACCCCCAAATCAAATTGAATTTGAATGGCAATTTCCGGCGTCAAGATATGTTTTGAGCCATCAGTTGGCGAGCAAAAAATAACTTCGTTGTCAGTAATTTTTCCAAGTTTTGGATTTTTATGAATCAAAGAAAAAACCTGATATCCGCCAGAATCGCTAAGTAGGGGCTTGGGCCAATTCATAAAATTATGCGCGTCTCCAGCTTCCTTGATTATTTCCATCCCCGGATTCAAAAACAAATGGTAAGTATTGATGAGAATCGCTTCCAAACCAATCTTTTCTAAAATTTCATTGTCAATTGAGCGCACAAATCCACGCGTCGCATCAGGCATAAAAAACGGAGTGTTCACTTCTCCGTTTTTGGTTCTAATTTTCCCCACTCGACTATCGGGTTTTTTCGAAATTATCTCAAACATATACCGTCTTTTCTTATTTACAAGAAGATTATTATTAAAAAATAAAAAATCCTGCCTGAGAATGCGATTTTTATCCAAAAATTTTCTCTTTCCGCCGTTGACCGAGAAAATTTTTGGTTAGAAAAATCGTATTCGAGTTATTTTTTAATTTTTAATAATAATCTTCAGCCCCCCTAGTTCACCACTCGAATTCCATTCGCCACAGAATTATCCTCCAAAAGATTGGTAGTTTTTTCTCCAGCCGTTCCCACAAGATTATCCTCCGTAAAAAGATCTTTGGCTGATATAGTTGTCTTTCCTAAAATACCCACATCTCTTCCGACTTGATCGGGTGATGGTTTTATCTTTACTTGAAAAGCTACTTCGGGTGAAGGAAAAAGAAGTCCCGTACCCGATTTCATATTCCCAATTGTCCACACCATTTCGTTAGTTCTAGAATTATATTCTAAATTTGCATCTTCTGGAAAAATTTTCCCCGTCATCTGCGCATTGGTTGGCAATACTGCAAAAACCTTAGCACCAGAAACATCATTAGAAATATTGAAAACTTTCCAATGAATCGTGTAAGTTGTTTCCTGTCCAACTTTTGGCGGAATTGGACCGAAATTTTGAATACTTTGATCAGTATAATATCCCTTAACATCCACTGCTACTCTAGAATTGACTTTCATATTTATAGTATTACTAGAAATTATTTTGTTCATAGAAATAGGCGTTGGCACATCCGGACTATCGATTTTAGCAACGCTACTAATGACAAAATTCTTATCCTTTTCTTCTCCTATTGGCAAAGTATCAGTTATTTTTATAGAAAAAGATATTTTTCCGCTTTGATTAGCCCCTAAACTAGCTAATTCTTTTATGTCAGAAGCTTTCCAAGTAATTGTCTTGCTATCCACATCAAAACTACCATTTTTGAGTTTCAAAGATGAATAGTCCAAAACAGAACTATCTATTTTTTCGGTGATGATCACATCTCGCAATCCCAAGCTTCCATTATTTTTATAAACAATTTCAAAACCCAAAGTATCGCCCGCATTCACATTGATATTTTCCTTTCCATTAACCGCTTGCGCTATCAATAACGGAGAAAAAACCATTTTTGTGTCTGTACTTTCACTGTTATATGCCACAAATTCATTCTGCTGTGAAACTCCAATGCTGGCTTTTACTTTTTTAATATTATCTCTTTCCCCTTCCAATTTTCCACTCACCACAATTTTTCCGCTTTGTCCAGCAGAAAGACTTCCAATGTCCCAGACATTATTTTCTCTTGAAGTTTTCGGACTGGATGAAGAAAAAGTGAATTGATCGGGATATTCAATCTTGACTACCAAATTATTCATCGTTTCCCCTCCATCATTTCGATAGTTTATTTGATAGTCAATTGCGTCGCCACTGGAAACATTTTGCGGAGCCAGCAATTCCAAGGTGATTGGAGCTGAATTAACATTTATCCCTAATTGTTGATTGGCTTGGAATTGACTGGAATAACCCGCAGGATTATATGACAGTGCGGCCTTGAGATAAATAAGTGCTCCTTTTGGGCTATAGGCTTTTCCGTTCAAAACAATTTTCCCTTGAGTTTTTCCTTTGATTGTTCCGATATCAAAACTTCCCGAAGTAAGGCTTTCAATTTTGAAATCAGGATTATTTTCCGGCTTGAAATTTTCCGGATAACTCACGCGCAAAACCGCATTTTTTATATTTAAGCGATTATTATTTTTATAATTTATTTCATAAGTCAAAAGCTTGCCACTGTTGACTTGTGTTGGACCAGAAATTTCAACTGTGGAATTGCCCGATTGAAAAAGCATTTGCCGAATCAATGCAAAAATTGCTATCGCGATAATTATCCCCATAACAATCCCAAAAGCAATCACACCTTTTTTGATGGCTTTTTTTTCGGTTTTATCCAGTCCGGTTTTTTTTGCCCATAAATCCTTTTCACCCTTATTCATCTCGCCAGTGTCTTTGGCAAGCGACGGATCATATTGACTGATTTCATGCTCCGATAAATTCTCCGGCGCTTCTTTTTTGTATAGATTATTTTTAATATCTTGCAATGACATAGGCTTAATATTTTATTTCTTTACACTACCATAATACTAGATTTTTTGGTTTTTAACAATACAATCCTCGATTCTCTAAAGTTGAGCTTTTCGAAAAGTTTAGGCTCCACCCTAAAGCTCAACTTTTTCTGCAATTATTTTTGAATTTTAATTCGCTATCCACCGCACCACTTCATTGGCAATAATTTTCAAATTGTTCAAATTCTTCTTTTCCAGCTTTATCTTGCCGAGATTTTCCATTTTATTTTCCAGCACAATGCGAATGAATTTTACCGCCTCATCATTTATTTTGATTTTTTTTGTCTCTTGCTTGGAACAATTTGGACAAATTATCCCGCCCATTTGGGCGCTAAAATAGTTTTCTCCTGAAACTAGCTTACCCGAGCAAACAGCACATTTTTTGACTTCTTGTTTATATCCCAAATTTTGCAAAAGTTTGAAAATAAAACCCAAAGTATAAACATCAAATTTCAAAATATCTTTTTCTTTCTCACCCGCTTCTTTTTCCATGACTAGCAGATAATCCAATAAAAGTTGGAAAGTTTTTTCATCCTTTTCTTCCTGCGTCATCAAACGATTGAAAATTTTCATCACTCCAAAAACTTTTTCCAAAGCATCGACATCTTTTTTAATCGCCAAAAAATTTTCCGTTGGGATTACACCTGTGATATTGCCTCGACCCTTGCCTTTGACCAAAAAAATTTCACATTGGGTTATAGATTCCAAATTGCCCGCCAATTTAGCATTGGGCTTTTTGACCCCAATCGCCCGCGCCAAAATCCGCCCAGCTTCTCGAGTATAAACCACATACACTCGATCAGTTTCCCCCGTATCAATCTTATTCAACACAATCGCATTATATTTATATTCCATATCCTTGTCATTCCCGTGAAAACGGGAATCCAGTCTCAAGACTTAAATTACTACATTAAACTACCACTATATTTATTTTACTCTTTTTTAAGATAAACAAAAAGGCGCCCGTTGCAATGTTCCGCAACGAAGCACCTCTTCTGAAGTTTTCAGAAATCGGGATTTTTAGAGTAGCCCCTTAACTACTTCAATGATTTCATCTTTTCCAGCAGGCTTTGCCAAAAAAGCAGCAACACAAAGATTCATCGCCAAATCTCGTGCATTGACACTTCCTGAATAGATAAAAATACTTGTTCTGGATGATTTTTTCTGGCAGAATTTTATAATATCTACTCCGCCGTTTTTGGTTCCAATAATAATCAATTCGGGCTGATAGCTAATTATCTTTCGCCTCTGTTCGTCTCGATTATCTGAGACGATAATTTCACCTGAAAAACCAGCCGAAAGAATCTGTCTTCTGATTAAATCATTTGCGGCACTGTCTAAATATGCCACTAAAATTACTCCCGACATTTTTTCCATTTTTCTCTCCCTTTTCTTTTATATACCTCATGATTGTTGCATTTAATTTCATTTTTTTTATTTCCCTCAAAAAAACTAGCGCCGTCTTATTGCGCATTCTTTCATCCACAATAATAAAATTTGGCTTTTGTTTTTCTTTAAGAAGCCAATCTGTAGCATTTTTACGATCAAAAAAATATACAAAAGTGTCCTTTTTTAAATTGTGAATTTTCACAATTTTTTCCAGAACATTTTTCCTACAAAGCAACAAAACATTCATCTTCTCTCCTCTATTGTATATTAGGGTTTAGATGGATATAATAATAGGACTCACGCATCCACTGACAAAAAATTATCCCCAAATGCGTAAGTCCTTTTTTGAGCCTATTTAATTGTCAAACAACTAAAAGCCTAATGATTTAGGTCTAACTATTCAAGCATATTTTGAAATTTTAGTCAAGTTTTGGGGCGTTTATTTTTTTCTTCTACCAACATACCAACCCCCACCTAAAATTATAACTCCCAAAAGAAACCACGGCCATTTGTCAACAATATTGGAACCGCCAGAATCTTCGTTTGAATTTCCTGCATCATTATTATCCTCGCCTGTTTGATTTTGTTCACCTAAAACTTCCGGGTTTTCATCGTTTGTTCCATCGCCCTGGTTATTGTTTCCACTCCCTTCTCCGCCAGAGAAAATTGCTCCGCTTTGGGCATCACCATAAAAAGGAATTTCAATAGAAACTTTTTTGGAATCACTTTTTCTGTCTCGATCTTCTCCAAGCACCACCACCTTATAATAATATTTTTCTCCTCTTGAAACATCACAATCCCTGAATGTTTTGTCGCCCGAATCCTGTCTTTCAATTTCCGTGTCTGAATCAGCACCAAAAGAAGATTTTTGACTGCGATAAATTCTTGTCTGATCAGCGTTGTCCTCGTTCAAATCCCACGACAATTTGACGCACTGCGTGTCGCTCCTATATTTCGCTTTCAAATTTCTAACTTCATTTGGATCGGAATCTTCCGTTGCTTTTGCCAATACTTTGACTGTTCGCGTCACTTGCACAGCGTGATTTCCAGCCATATCGACTACATCATAAGTCACAGTGTAGTCTCCAACAACATTCACATCCACTGGATTATTCACCACAATCTCATCCGTAATGTCGCCATCAACATCGTCAGTCGCCGTTGCTCCCGAATCTATATACGGCGTACCTTCTTCTATCGTTTGCGGATTTTCTCCAACAAGCGAAATTATCGGGATCGTTGTGTCGACTGTAAATGTCCAACTCGCATTCGAAGATTCATTTCTAGACAAGTCTTGCACTTGAAAATCCAATGTATGAACCCCATCAGCCAACGCCCCGACAGTGCAAGCATAGGTAAGAGTTAAACCATCCGCACTTATGGTGACGCAACCATTTGATGTTGATTGAGAACTTCCATCGATTTTATAGGATTTGATGTTAGCAAGAGGATTTATAGTATTAAATCCCAAATTATCAGTAAAACTAATGTTTAGATTTGCATTATTATGATTCAATATTCCAGATGGAGAAGGTGTTCCAGAGAGAACCGGCGAAATAGCATCCGGATTGGCACAGTCAAAATAATTTGCATTGGCAATTCCTGGGGAGATGCAAATATAAGAAAAGTCGGCATTATTATTATAGCTGTCCTGACCATCAGGATAACGAGATAGTCCCTTTGAAGCAACCCCAGATAAATCTTCTTGCGCCCCAGTCCCTTCAGTGTATCCAAACACACTTCCTTCATAACTCACAGTATCAATAAGAACACTACTATTATATAGAGCAACTGCGTCAGGGTCGCCTCCTCCATTTTGAATCAAATCTGTATTAGGAGTAATATCTAAGTCACAATTAGAAACATTGGCAGTATTTGAACAAACTACATAATAATCACCGGCACTCAAATCAACATTTGGCAAGTCAATATTTTTATATGGAACGCTAGAGGCTGCTCCATTAATAAAACGCAACTCGTAGTTATCAAGATTTATTGATCCTCCGCTGGTATTTTTTATCTCAATAAATTCAGCAGTGTCAGTGCTAGGTTGATCATAATCAATTTCATTAATAACTAGTGATGAAACGACAGGGCTATCCGTAAACGCCACTTCCGCAATCACCTCTCCGGAATCATTCTTTGCCTCCACTTTATAATCAGGACGATATTTGCCATCCAACTGATAAGCATACACAAACTGTCCATTTTCAGCGGTTGTTACGGTAACATTTTTTGTAACTGGCGGAGTATCTTTAGAAGATATTATTAAAACATAGGCTTGATTAGGAATAAATCCTGTGCCTGTAATAATAGCTGCGTCTGTTGGTGCATAATCAGCTTTGTCGGTTGCTAAATTAGCCGTTTTTTCAATATTTTCCGGATCTATTTCATCTAAATTTAGGGAACTAGCTTTGATGTTATCAACTACGATAGTATTAAGATCTCCCACTTCTTCGGGTAGTGGGATTTGAACTTCAATTGGTTTTTCAATTGGAGTATTTTCTGGTTCAATAACAACCAGTTTTTCATCATATGCCGCTTCCGGAGTAATTTGTCCTTCGTCTGTGATTTCAATTGTTTCAGTATTATTTGTTTCTACTGGCGAAACAATAGCTTCTTCTACTACCGCTACTGGAGCCGGTTCTTTGGCAACCACATCAACAACTTCCGCTGCTGGCTCTTCTTCTGATGCTGGGGTTGACTCTTCTGTTTCTTCTTCTGTTTCTTCTTCAACTTCTTCCGAAGCTGAAGCCGAAACAGCCTCCGCAATTGCTTCATCTGCCGCAACAGCTCGCAAAACTCCTGGCATGCTCACCGGTTGCAAAACCATCATCATCACCATAAAAGAATAGAGAATTTTTTTTATACTTTTCATAAATTTAATTTAAATAATTTACTTATTAAAACAAAAAAACAACTAAAACTGACTGCCTCTAAAAAGGCAACAAGCTTTAGTTGTTTTTCCACAGCTAAAATTCTCTCTACTGATTGTGTTCATTTCACCCGTACTTAAAACACTTTATCAAATCTAATCTAATATAGATATCAAAATTTGTCCAGTGTTTTGTCCATATTGACAAAAACCAAGTTTATGATTTTATAATTTTATTAGAATCAAAAAAACCACCTGAGCGGTGGAATTTTTTGTTTTTGTTTTTGTTTCCCGATCTATCGGGACAAGGCAAGGAATCTAGCCTTTCTTTTTGTAGGCTTTTTCGGCCTATTACTTTCTATATTAAATTTTTATTTCTATATTAAAATTCTATTTTTTCTAAACTTGCTGAGCGTGCTTTTTCATTTCATAGGCTATATATAACTTGTCACAAGCTACCGCCAAAAAAGAAATTGGCAAAAGCACAATCGATCCAAAAAACAACAACGCAGAAACTATAGACAAAACATTGGAAAAATTTGGCCAAACTTTTGACGAATCTATTTTTTCGTTTTTTGGCATAACTTTGGCTGGCACTTCATTTTTTACCGCTAAAACTTGTGGCAGAATTCCTGCTCCCCTCTCGAGCAGATCAGAACTTTTTTGCATTATGAAATTTTCTCCATTCTTTGATGCTCCCGCTACTCCAGCTCTACTGCCAAATTCCTGAACTACAAGCAAAGACATCCTTCCATCAATTTCTCCGGCACCAAACGCCACACCAATTTCTTTGTAATCAACATTCAAAATATTTTTTCGATGCGTTGGACTTTTCATCCACGCTACTTGTTGCTCTTCAGCGGAAGTATAATTGATGGCTAAATTTTCGCCGGCAAATTGGTATTCATAATTTTCATTCTCAAACCAATGCCATGGAGTTTTTCCGCTAGGCGAAGTATGGGCAAAATAACTATTATTGATCATGTCATTGAGCTTGTCATTGGCAACTTTGGAAAGTGCTTCACTTTGACTAAGTGGCACCAAGCCTTCTTTTTCTCTAGCAATATTAACCAATTGAATAACTTTCTCAGGATTTATCTCGCTCGCCATTATCGGCACGGCAAAAATGAAAAATATAATCGCAATCGCGACCACTTCCACAAAACATTCTTCTATTAATTTGATTTTTAATCTTTTAATCATAATAGTATTTACGAAAGTACGAATTAAGCGAAATTACGAATTCGTACTTTAGTTAGATTCGTATTTTCGTAAATAAATAAAATCCGGGCTTTTCACCCGGCTTTCAACACTTTTATGGCTAATCCGCCAGCTGGCGGAAGCCACTTGTATAACCATTATAGCAGACTTTTGCCCTTTTGGCAAGCGAAGCGAAAAAAACAGCGGCGGTTTTGCGAAAGATTCGCGAAACCGCCGATAAAAATTGAAAAAATTATTCACGCCCCTTCTCCCAAGCCAAATAAATTACAAGAACCAAAAGGGCTACTCCTGAAAAAATCATTCCATAAAAATTCAGGTCTACATAAAACATACTCCCTCCCCATTCTTAAAAGTTTTTAAAAAATGGTTAGCGAAAAAGTTTCTCTGATTGCCAGTTCCCAATCACTGTCAATGAATCGGGAATATACTCTTCAGGAGGCTGTGCACCATCCCTCCAAGCACTTGGCTGTTTAAGTTCCGCTTCCGAAAGCGGTTTTTCAAAAACATCCGCTCGCGAACTATTCCGAGCATTACTTTTGATAATAAGCCCAGAGATTATTTGTCTAAATATTATCAATCTTCTTCTCCTTATTTTATAGGGTTATGCTTTTCTAATTCCAACTTCCAATTTCTCTCCATCTATCTCAAAAGTTTTTTTGAGATCAGCTCCGGAAAGATCATCAGAAGACATTATGCCATTCGCCAAAGTTTCTTTGGCGATTAATATATTAAATTTTTCAAGAACTATTGATTCACCACTATAAAATATTTCGATTCGATTGTCAACTTCATAGCCAGCCGTTTTTCGCATTTCTTGCACAAAACGAATCACTTCTCGCGCTTGGCCTTCGAGTTTGAGTTCTTTTGTTATGTTAGTATCCAATTCTATGTCACCGTCATTTCCTAAACTATTTAATTCTTTTTTATAAACAAACATTTTTACATTCAACTCTTCTATAATTATTTCTTTTAATTCTTCTGTTATGTCTTCGCCGAATCTGATTTCATTTAGCGGTTGTCTAACTTTTATCCCTGCTAATGCTCGCAATTGCAATCCCTTGCTAACGATATACCTAGCTTTCGCCATTTCTTTATTTAATTTCTCATCTATCAATTTTTCATCAGCAATTGGGAAATATTCTAAGTGTACAGACGCAAAATTTTGCGTCTCTACAGCACCGGATAAATTTCGATAAATCTCTTCCGCAATAAACGGCGTAAACGGCGCCATCAATTTTGAAAGCGTGACTAGCACATAATGCAATGTGGCATAAGCCTCATTTTTATCCCCGTCATTTTCACTCTTCCAAAATCGCTTTCGACTTCGGCGAATGTACCAGTTGGAAAGATTGTCGATGAATTTTGGAAAACATCTAGCGGCGCGAGTGAGCTCATACCTTTCCATGTTTTCATTAACATCTTGCATAAGCATATTGAGTTCTGAAATTATCCAGCGATCAAGAAGGTTGCCTCCTGTAGAGACGCGATTAATCGCGTCTCTACCAGTAGGAACAAAGCCATCAATATTAGCATACAGCACAAAAAAAGAATACGAATTCCAAAGCATACGAAACATTCCCCGAACAAGATCGGACAAATCTGCTTCTTTGAAGTTCAAATTCTCCGCTTGCATTACGCTAGAAGACGTCAGATAAAATCGAAGAGCGTCCGCACCATATTTTTCCAAAACATAATTCGGGTCCGGATAATTTTGAAGTCGCTTGGCCATTTTTTTTCCATCTTCAGCTAAAACTATTCCATTGACCACCACATTTTTGAAAGCTAGACTATCTTTTATTCCATTAGAAATAACATGCAGATAATAGAACCAGCAACGAGTCTGATCAATTCCCTCAGCAATAAATTCGGCTGGAAAACCTTTCTCAAATTTATCCTTATTTTCAAATGGAT
The DNA here is from genome assembly GCA_030654225.1 of bacterium. Lineage (GTDB taxonomy): Bacteria > Patescibacteriota > Minisyncoccia > Moranbacterales > UBA2206 > UBA2206. The sequence continues at coordinate 11,777 of JAURXY010000007.1, read as the reverse complement.
AGTGAATTTGAGCATATGGCATCGAACCTGAGTCAAACCAAGTGTCGAGCACATCCGGAATTCTTTTCATCTCCTCTCCGCACTTTTCACATTTAAAATTAATTTTGTCAACAATGTGCTTATGGATATCAGTTATTTTTTCTCCAGATAAATCTTCTAATTCTTTTACTGATCCAAAAACTTTCAATTCTCCACATTCACATTTCCATATTGGCATCACGGAGGCCCAAAATCTTTGGCGAGAAATTGACCAATCCCTCGCAGATTCCAGCCAATTTCCAAAACGACCATTTTTGATGTGAGCAGGCGACCAATTTATTTCTTTGGCAGTTTCCAACATTTTTTCTTTAATTTTTTCCACGCTCACAAACCATGAAGAAGTTGCATAATTGATGAGTGGCGTTTCACATCGCCAGCAATGCGGATAACTATGTTCATATTTTTCCTTACTAAAAAGCAAATTATTTTTTGCTAAATATTTTATAATTTCTACATCAGTTTTTTGCAGGTCACCCTCAGGCTTCACATGAAGCCCAGCAAAATCAATTGCTTCTGATTTTATTATTCCATCCATTCCAACATGCTGAACAAACGGCAACTTTTCTTTCTTGCCAAGATTCATATCGTCTTCTCCAAAAGCTGGTGCGATATGCACAATTCCAGTTCCGTCTTCTGTTGTCACAAAATCACCAGCATAAATTTTCCATCCATTTTCTTGATTTTCTAGTTTTTCTTGAGAAGAATAATAATCAAAAAGAGGCTTGTATGATTTTCCAATTAAATTCTTTCCATCTATCTCATTTGTTATTTCATATTCTTTATTTTTAAAAACATCTTGGATTCTTTCTTTAGCAAGAATATAAAAATTATTTTCATATTTTACTAAAACATATTTAATATTTTCGCCAACCGCCAAAGCTACATTGCCAATCAATGTCCATGGCGTTGTTGTCCAAGCCAAAACAAAAGTATTTGGCTCGTCGATTAATTCAAAGCTAGCAATTACTGATAAATCTTTCACATCCTTATATCCCTCTGCGACTTCTGATTGAGAAAGAGTTGTTTCACAGCGTGGACAAATATGCATTGAGCGATAACCTTCATAAATCAATCCTTTGTCATAAAGTTCCTTGAAAACCCACCAGACGGATTCCATATAGGATAAATCCATCGTTTTGTATGCATTTTTCATATCCGCCCAACGCCCAAAGCGTTTCACTGTTTTTTCCCATTCCGAAACATAAGTAAGAACTTTTGATCGACAAAGATCATTGAATTTATCCACACCCATTTCTTCAATATCTTTTTTTGCTTTTGAGCCCAATTCTTTTTCGACGATATTTTCAATTGGCAATCCATGACAATCCCAACCCCACTTTCTTGGAACATAGCGACCTTTCATTGTCCAAAAGCGTGGAACGATATCTTTCATTGCACTACCGACCAAATGACCGTAATGTGGAGTTCCAGTTGCAAAAGGCGGTCCATCATAAAAAGTATACAGCGGACAGTCCACTCTATTTTCAAGAGATTTTTGAAAAATTTTATTCTCTTCCCAAAATTTCAAAATTTCTTCTTCCATCTTGGGAAACGATTGCTTCACCTCAACTTTTTTGAATGCCATAGCTCTACATAATTACAAAATTGTACAAAAATTTGTAAATTCTTGTACTCTTGTAGTATTATTATTTTTCAAAACTTTTGTATACTTCCAGAGTCTCTCTTGCACATTTTTCCCAGTTGAATTTCTCGACTTGTTTTTTTCCTTTTTCACGAAAATCATTTTTGAGATTTTCGTCTGTGGCAAATTTTGTCATCGCTTCGGCCAAACTTTGTGTGTCAATTGGGTCAATCTGATATGCGCCGTCTCCGGCCACTTCCGGAATAGAAGAAACATTTGAGACAATCGCTGGCGTCCCCGTGGCAAAAGCTTCCAGCACTGTCATACCAAAACCTTCATAGAGCGATGGCATCACAAAGAAATCAGCATTTTTGAAAAGTGGAACGAGTTCATCGCCAACTACATAACCGGTAAAAATCACATCTTTGGAAAGATCCAGATCCTTTACTATCTGCTTGTATTCCTGCGCCAACCAGCCATTCTTTCCAGCTAGGATAAGTTTGTGATCGCATTTGCCTTTGATTTTTTGACATTTTTCTTTGAAAATTTTGAAGGCTTCCAAAAGTCTTGTGATATTTTTGATCGGCTCAATTGTTCCCAAAAACAAAATATATATTTTGTCAGTTGGAATTCCATATTTTTCCAAAACTTTTTCACGAGTTAGTTTTGATTCTTCAAAAAGCCGTTTGTCAAAACCAACATTGATCACTTTGATTTTTTCGGCTGGATATTTGAAAATATTTTCAATATCTTTTTTGGTAGACTCAGAGACGGCAATTATTTTGTCGGCTTTGCTCACCATAAGACTCATTGTGGCTCGCGCTTTGGTGCTTTTCAGTTTCGGAAAAACATCCGGTACTTTGTAGACTGCCAAATCATGAGCCGTAACAATAGTTTTTCCGCGATACCCAACCGGGATTCGACTCATTGGCGATGTTGAATGAACTACGTCCAAATTTTCTCTCATCAATGTAGCAGTTCCAAGAATTTCATTATACGCACCAGGAAGATATTTTTTATAATCCGAAAATGGATAGAATTTTATCTTCACATTCGCCTGCGCAAATTTTTTCACATCCTTTTCTCGCACGCGAAAATCAAAAAACAAAACGTATTCATTCACCTTGTCGATCTCCAGAAGATGTCGAATGAGTTGATAGGTATAGTGCCCCACTCCAATTGCCTCGCCTTTCTCAGGATTCAAAATTGTGCGCGCGTCAATTCCGATCTTCATAGTTTTGTCTTAGTTAATTAATTTAGTTTTTTTTCTTTACTAATTACTAATTTTTTACGAATATACCAATAAGAGAAACAGATGTTTTTAGTAAATTAGTATATTAATACTTGATTAGTAATTAGTAAAGAATCACATTTTTTCTGGCGCGTTAACGCCAAGTATTCGCAATGTCTCTCCTAACACTATTCTAACAGCATTTATGAGGTTTAGTCTAGCGCCAGTTAGCTCTGGATTCTCATCATCTAGCACCTTGCAATCGTTGTAGAAAGAATGAAATTTATCCGCCAGTTTTATAGCATAATACGGCAATTTATGCACTTCATAACTTTGCGAAATTTCTTCCACAACTTGTGGAAATTTATTCAATTCTCTAATCAAACTCAACTCTTTTTCGTGAGTTAATAATTTTAAATCCACCTTATTCCTCCTCTCCCTCTGGGAGAGGATGTCCGGTACTCCGGACAGGAGAGGGTTCTCATTAGCTTTGCGTATTATAGAACATATGCGAGCATGCGCGTACTGAATGTAGTACACCGGATTCTTCTCAGATCTTTCTTTAGCCAAGCCAAGATCAAAAGTCATATGAGTGTTAGCATCATACATCAAAAAGAAAAATCTCACGGCATCCAAGCCAACTTCGTCTATCAGCTCATCAATATAAACAACATTCCCGGCGCGCTTGCTCATTCTAGCTTCTTTGCCATCCTTCACAAGACGTACCAGTTGCACAATCACAAATTTAAGTTCACCTTTGAATCCAAGCGCTTCGGTTGCTGCGCGAAATCTTGAAATATAGCCATGGTGATCAGCGCCCCAAACTTCAATTATTTTTTCAAATTTTCTATCTATTTTATTTAAGATATATCCACAATCCGAGGCGAAATATGTTTTCTGTCCATCTTTCTTGATTAGCACTCGATCTTTATCATCGCCAAATTTTGTCGTCTCAAGCCATATCGCACCATCTTTTTGAAATGTCAGTTTTTTCTTTTTCAATTTTTCAATCGCCTTCTCGACATAACCGCTGTCGACTAAATCTTTCTTTTCTGAAATCCAACTGTCAAAATTAATTTCCATTTTTTCCTTGACTGTCTTTTTGATAATATTTTCTAAAATATCTTCAGAAAAAATAAAAGCATTTTCAAAAGTGAATGTATCTATAATCCAAGGTTTTTTAGAATACTTTTTATACAAATCTTCTATGTATTCCCCTTTATAAATAGCATCCTCGCCTGAATTTAGATTCACACTTTGCCATAAACTAACTAATTGCCCTCCTGCATCATTCACATAATATTCATTTGTATTTTCATAACCAGCTTTTTCCAGAACTTTCCCAATCACATCCCCAAAAAATCCTCCTCGACCATTGCCAAGATGAAGTGGCCCAGTCGGATTGGCAGAAATAAATTCATTATTAACTTTCATTCCCTTTCCAATTTTACTTTCACCAAATTTATTTTCTTTCTCATTTATTTCTCGAACTTTGTCTTGCAGATATTCTTTCGATAGATAGAAATTAATATATCCCGGCGCAACAATCTCAATTTTCCTAAAGCTCGGCTCTAGGAATTTTTCAAAGCCGAGCTTTAGGCTCTCGGCAATTTCCATTGGATTCTTTTTGAGCGTTTGAGCTAAAACCATCGCCACATTCGTCGTATAATCACCAAAAGTTTCGACTTTTGGATAGTCAACTTCAACCTCGCCCATTTCATAACCAAGGTCTTTTACCGCTTTTTCTATAAGTTTTTGAATTTCTTGTTTCATACCTTCATATTATCTCAAATGATAACTAAAATCAACTTCACACCATACATTTCCTCACTGGCCGGAAACTTTTGCGATGGATTTCGCAGGGGCCGTGTTTTTTGAGGGCGTCCATATGAATTTTTGTGCCATAACCTTTATGCTGGGCAAAATTATACTCGGGATAAAGTTTGTGCATCTCCCCCATCATGCGGTCTCGCGTCACCTTAGCATAAATTGAAGCAGCGGAAATTGATTTGATCAATTTATCCCCACTCACAATCGCCCGCTGTTCAAAGGAAAAGTTGGGAATTTTTTTGTTGCCATCTAAAAGAATTATCAATTTTGAATTATCGAAATTTTGAATTTTATTTTTCAACTGCGAAACCGCACTTTTCATTGCGAGAAAAGAAGCTTCCAAGATATTCACTCGATCAATTGTCCGATGATCACAAATCCCCACCCCCACATGAAAATTCTCCCCGATAAAATCAAACAGGCTTTCCCGCTGTTTTTCCGAAAGCATTTTAGAATCGCGAATAAGATTGAATTTTTCCAAATCCTCCTCACCCTTAGGGAGAGGATGTCCCGACAAAGTCGGGACAGGAGAGGGAGCGCGCAGTGCCACCGCACACGCAACAACAGGACCAGCTAACGGTCCTCTCCCCACCTCATCAATGCCGATGATAATTTCATATCCTTCGGCTCTTAATTTTTCCTCTAATTCAAAGCTTGACTTAATCATATATTCTATTATATCCTTAAATATACTTTTTTAACAGCCTGATTTAACATAAACAGTCTTAGAAAAAGCATGATTTGATTTTCTTTAAAAACAGAATATTCACCAAAAAAAATCAAACTCCATGGAGGTCAAAATGCATTCATTAGGAAAATGGCTATTGCTAATTCTCTTCGCATTGGCCTTTGTTGAATTTAGTGCGAAGCCAAGCGCAGAAGAAAAAATAATAATTGAGATGAATAGTATCCATACTGAGATAATGAAAAATAAGGCCATGTTTAATGAAATGAGATATGATCCTAAATATTCCATTGCTTCTATAAATGAAATGGGGTGCGATCTTAATTTTTTTATTACTCTTTTTAATGAAAAATTGGGTGATTTATTATTATCACCATATTTCAAAAAAAAGAAGTTCTTACCAAGGGAAATATCATTGCTTGAAATAAACTGTCCATAAAAAAACTTAGGAGGAGAAAATGACTGAACCGACAGAAAAAACAGAATCAGAAGAAAAAAACAGTGGTATAAATTTTTTAATTTTTATCTTATTTTTATCGCTTACAATCGCAACGATAAAGACAGTAGAATTTACTTATAATTATTTAAAAACAAGCAAGGAGACAAGAGAATTACATTCCCTGCAAAATGAGGATTCCGTAATTAAAAATGATGCATTGGACTTGAAAAAAAGAATCGATGGGTTTAATAAAAAAATAGATACGGTATCGCAAACAAAGGAAAAGTATCCTATTGACGAGCCCATTCCAGACAAAATCAACCCCTGCAAAATACTTGCGGGAAAGGAGGCGTCATGATCATCAGCTCTATTCCAAAAAAAGGCGATCAAATTATTTTCGGAATAATTGTAACAGTCATGCGTGTATCCACAGGAAAAAGTGTGGTCAAATGCACACTGAAAGATGAGAATTCAAATCAAATCATCATCTGCTCTTTTCTCCGAGTTGGAGGGGATATAAAAAGCGGGATAGACCTTGGCAGATGTCAAGGGTATATTCCCGCTGAAAAAAAACCGCGGGCAGGTGAAAAAATTACCTTGCCGGGCGGAACACCTCTGACCATCAAAAAGGTTTTGAAAAAAAATAAAGATGGTCGGTGGAGTTGTATTGTAAGCTATGGAAGCGCAATTTCTTGCTTTTTGAAAAAAATACGCATCTAACTCTGCCAAAAAGGACGCGCCGGATATATAATCCAGCCGTCCTTTTTTATTTCCAAAGATTATGATATACTTTAAATAGAAATAAATTCCCCTGCAAAACCCAAGGGTCATCCCGGGCTATGAGGAGAACAAGTCATATGAAAAAGTTTGCCATTATTTTATTCAACTGGATTATCAATTAGATTGAGCCAGTTTTTATTTTTTAAAATCACAAATATCAAATTACAAATCCCAAATAAATTACAATAACCAAAATTCAAATATCGAAATCGGTTTTTGATTTCGAAAATTATAATTTTGATATTATTTGAGATTTGATGTTTGTAATTTGGAATTTATTTTTTATGCCAAAATTCACTCACCTCCACGTCCACACTCACTATAGCTTACTCGACGGTCTCGCCAAAGTCGATGAGATTCTTGACCGTGCCAAAGAACTTGGGATGGACTCTCTCGCTATTACCGATCATGGTGTGCTTTATGGCGCTATTGAGTTCTATATCAAAGCCAAAGAGCGTGGGATAAAACCAATTATCGGTTGTGAGATGTATCTGACATCTGGAGATTATTTGAGCAAAAATAACACGCAAGTTGACAAAACTCGCTATCATCTAATTCTTCTTGCAAAAAATGAAATTGGATACAAAAATTTGATGAAACTAATTTCCGTGGCGCATTTGGAAGGTTTCTATTATAAACCGCGAATCAACAAAGCGCTCTTGCGAAAATATAGCGAGGGACTAATTGGACTATCCGCTTGCGCGCAAGGAGAAATTCCAGAAACTGCCATAAACGGCAAAATTGAAGATGCCCAAAATTTAGCTTTGGAATATCAAGAAATTTTTGGCAAAGGTAATTTCTATTTGGAAATTCAGCATCATCCAAAAATGACTAACCAAAAAATTGCCAACGATGCCCTGATTGGAATTTCCAAGAAATTCGACATTCCTCTGGTCGCCACTAATGATATTCATTATATAAATAAGGAAGACAACGTAATTCAAGATATTTTGCTCTGCATTCAGACTAACCGCAAAGTCACAGAAACTAATCGAATGAATTTGATGGATTTTGAGCTTTATCTCAAAAGTCCTGAAGAGATGGCTGACCATTTCAAGGAAGTTCCGGAGGCACTATCAAACACCCAGGAAATTGTGGATAAATGCAATTTGGAAATAACTTTGGGCGAAACTCAACTCCCCCATTTTGATGTACCCGAAGGATATACGGCCGAAACATATCTTTTGAAAATTACCAGTGATGGTCTCAAAAAAAGATTTGGTGAAAACATAACCGAAGAACATCAAAAAAGAATGGATTATGAATTAGATGTTATTCGAAAAACTGGCTTCGCATCATACTTTCTTATCGTGCAAGATTTTGTAAACTGGGCCAAAGAGCAAGGCATCGTGGTGGGCCCAGGACGTGGCAGTGCCGCGGGAAGTTTCGTGTCCTATCTTATCGGCATCACCAACATCGATCCGATAAAATATGATTTGCTGTTTGAAAGATTTTTAAATCCTGAACGAATCTCCATGCCCGATGTGGATATGGACTTTGCTGACGACCGGCGAGATGAAGTTTTGGAATATGTTCGGCAAAAATATGGCAATGATCATGTCGCTCAAATTATTACTTTCGGAACTATGGCTGCGCGCGCGGCCATTCGAGACGCCGGACGAGCTCTCGGGCTCCCCTATGATTTTTGTGACAAAACTGCCAAAATGATTCCAATGTTTTCCACAATTTCTGATGCTCTGGAGTCAGTGAAAGAATTTAGTGATTTGCACAAAAATGATGAGGGTGGAAAAAAATTAATTGATAGCGCCTCACGCTTGGAAGGCGTCGTGCGTCATGCTTCGATGCATGCTTGTGGAGTGGTTATCACCAAAGAACCCGTGACAGAATATACCCCTTTGCAAAAAATCACTGGCAAGGGTGATGGCACAGTGACACAATATTCTTCTTCCACCAAATATAGTTTTGTGGAAAAAATTGGCCTTCTCAAAATGGACTTTTTGGGACTAAAAAATCTCACCATCATTCAAAATGCTTTGAAAATTGTGAAAAAAACTTATGGCCAAGATATTGATATCAATGATATTCCCCTGGAAGATGAAAAAACTTTCAAACTTTTGCAAGAAGCTAGAACAACCGGTGTGTTTCAATTGGAAAGTTCCGGAATGAAAAGATATCTGAAACTTTTGAAACCCAATGTTTTGGAAGACATCATCGCTATGGTGGCACTCTACCGCCCCGGACCAATGGACTGGATTCCCGATTTCATTTCCAGAAAGCACGGCGAGAAAGAAATCAAATATTTGCATCCAAATTTGAAACCAATCTTGGAAAAAACTTATGGAGTAGCGGTCTATCAAGAACAAGTTATGCAGATTGCTCAAGCCTTGGCCGGTTTCACGCTTGGCGAAGCGGATGTGCTTCGAAAAGCCATGGGCAAAAAAATCTTCGCGCTTATTCAAGAACAAAAACATAAATTCATTGAAGGTTGCATGAAACAAGGTATCGCTGGCACGGTAGGAGAAAAAGTTTTTGCCTATATTGAACCTTTTGCGGGATATGGGTTTAATAGAAGCCATGCCGCTTGTTATGCCTTGGTTGGATATCAAACAGCCTACCTTAAGGCACATTTCCCAGCTGAATTTATGGCGGCCCTTCTCACTTCTGATCAAGACAACATTGATCGCGTAGCGATTGAAATTGCTGAATGCCGAGAAATGGGCATTGAAGTTTTGCCACCTAATGTCAATGAGAGTTTTGAACAGTTTGCGGTGATAACTGACAATGAAAAAAATACAAAAAAAATTCGTTTTGGACTAAACGCCGTTAAAAATGTTGGCCACACTATTGCCCATGAAATCGTAGAGGAAAGAAAAAGAAATGGAAAGTTCAAAAGTCTTAATGATTTTGTGGAAAGAGTACGTCATAAAGATCTCAACAAAAAATCCATTGAAGCTCTTTCCAAGGTTGGCGCACTAGAAGAATTTTCCGAAAGAAATTCCATCATCGCCTCCATTGAAAATATCTTGGCGCATTCAAAAAACATCGAGAAGCTTAAAAATTCCAATCAGACTAGCCTCTTTGGAGACGCTGACATCAAATTACCCCCGATAAAACTAGAAGCCTCCATAGAAGCTTCTAAAAAAGAAAAATTGACTTGGGAAAAAGAACTTCTTGGACTCTATATTAGCGATCATCCCGTCAAAGATTATCAAGAATATTTTGAAAAAATGGCCTTGCCAATTCGAAATATTGGAGCGCAGTCAGTTGGGCAAATGGTGTCAGTGGGTGGGATAATTTCCAAGATAAAAAAGATTTTTCTCAAAAATCAAAAAACAATGATGTTTGTCACACTGGAAGATATGAATTCCACTATGGAAATTTTGGTTTTCCCCAAAGTTCTGGAAGCGACTGGCTCAATGTGGCAAGAAGAAAAAATAATTTTGGCGAGTGGAAAAATTTCCGACAAAGATGGCAGTTTCAAATTGCTTTGCGATACAGTCAAAGTCGTCAATGAAAATGAATTGGAAAATTTCAAAAGAATTCTCAACACTCAAAGAAACAATGGCGGTGAGCCTATGAAAAAATCTATTTCCAATCCTCCTCTCCCCTCGGGAGAGGATGTCGCGTACTCGCGACAGGAGAGGGAGAATCTAAATAAGGCTTCCAAACTCATCATCACCCTCCCGCCAAACTTCGACAAATCCATTCTCAAAAATCTTTCTTCTCTTTTTGATCGTTGCGAACTAGGTGCTATGAAAGTCTATCTCTCAATCAGCGGGTCAAAACTCGAAACCCCCTACTGCATCCAAAACACAACAGAGCTCGAAAAAGCTTTGAAAATAATTGTGCCGGAGGGAAAAGTGGATATTTGGTAGAAAAATCACATCCCTCGAATCTCTTTTCTTATCTTCTTATACTCCGGCACCCTTTTTGCCACGAGATTCCAAAAATCTCGGGAATGATTGAACTCGCCAAGATGGCAGAGTTCATGAACGATTATATAGTCGCAAAGTTTTTCGGAAAGATAAATTATCCGATAGCTGAAATTTAGATTACCACTCTTTGAACAACTCCCCCAGCGAGTCTTTTGGTTGCGAATAGAAACTCGGCCGTATGAGAAACCATAAAACTCATTGAAATATTTCAACTTCTTCTCAGCAATCTCACGCGCCAACTTTTTATATTTCAAATAATCTTTTCTCGTTGCTGTTGGCAAACTCGATTCCTTACTTTGGAAATGTTTTATCTTCCCAAGAATCCAATCCGCCTTTTCTTTCACAAACTTCATCGCGGTTTCTTCACTCAGTCGCCACGGCACACTCACCACCAAAGTCGCGTCATTTCTGATCGTGAGTCTCATACACTTCGAACGTCGACTTTTTCTGAAAGTATATGATATTTTTTCTTGATTTAATATTAGTTCTTTTTGCATAAGGCTACAAAATTACGAAATTTTACAAAAATACAAATATACAAAAAATACACCGAGCTGATTTAACTATAGCAAAAAATTTACTTTTCTTATAATTTTATTTTTCTTTCATAATTACTCCACTAAAGTTGAGCTTTTCGAAAAGTTTAGGCTCCACCCTAAAGCTCAACTTTTCTACAACCGTTCTTGAATTTTGTTTTTTGTTTTTTGCATTTTTTCCCATCCCATAAAATAAAGAATTACCTGCCTACCGGCAGGCAGGTAAATTGAGATTTTTTGAGCCTGCCCGCAATGCTTCGCCACTAAAAGTAAGTTGAGATATTATAAAGCAATTATAATCTTCTAAAACCCCGATTTGTTATTTGGCTAGCATTACGAAGCAGGCGGGCGTTAAGAAATTCTCCCCTTACTTTTTCTTTCCGCAAGAAAAAGTAACAAAAAGAACTCTCAGCCGAGCTACGTACTCCAATAAATTCTGCGTTCGCTGGCTAAATTTACTAGGCTTGACGAGTACGTCAAGCTAAGATGAGTAAATTCTTAACGCCAGCTCACTTGAATTTATATTGGAGTACTCCGCAAGGCTGAATTTAAGAAAAAAGAATTTTGCATTTTTGTCCCATCCTTGCGAAATAGAAAGAAATAAATTGAAACTTTTTCGCGTTAAGAAATTTATCCTGTTTGAGGTCCGACGCATTTGGTCGGGCCGAGTTATAAATTTTAGCGAAAAAGTTGAAAATTTATCTTTCTATGAGCTCGGATGGCCTTTTTCTTTTTTGCCACTTTTCTTTTGGGAAAAGA
>JAURXY010000027.1 GCA_030654225.1 bacterium | reverse complement strand
ACAGTTTTGGTAAAAAGATGATGGATGCCAAGGATAAATTATTTAAAAAAATTAGTCATAAATTAACAAATTAACTCAATGAGTCCATTTTTGAAAATGACCCTCGTTCAGGCTTATCTTAGGATTGGAATATACTTATTATCAAATTTTTTACTTGGGGATAATTCTGGTGTTGTTAGATTTCTAAATTTATTGTAATATAATAAGTAGTAATATAAAAATAAAAATAAAAATATGGAATTTGATAATAGAATAAATCTTGCAGTTAAGTTTCTAAATCCGGAGGAGATAATTTTAGGTTTGGAAATTTTGCCCGGAATGCGAGTGGCGCATTTTGGTTGTGGCACGGGATTTTTTACTTTTTCAGTGGCAAAAAAAGTTGGTGAAAATGGGCTGGTGTATGCAATTGATATTCAATCGTCAAAAATTGAAACAATGCAAAGCCAAGCTAAGATGCTGGGGCTGAATAATATTGATGCTTATCGGGCTAATTTAGAAGAAAAAAAAGGATCAAAGATCAAAAATGAAGATGTGGATTGGGTGCTTATTATCAATATGCTCTATCAAAACAAGAAAAAGCAAGAAGTTTTGGAGGAGGCACAAAGAGTGCTCAAGGTTGGAGGAAAAATTTTGCTTATTGATTGGGAAAGCAGAGATCGATCGCTCGGACCAGAGATGGAAAGTCGAGTTTCACAGGATGAGCTGGCAGTTATAATTGAAAAAAGTGATTTATCGATTTTCAAAAAAATAAGCGTGAGTAATTTTCATTTCGGATTAGTGTTGGTAAAATAAGAATATAAAATTATGAAAATAAAAAAAATATTTATCGCAACTTTTATCCTAGGAACAATTTTGATTGTTTCCGGTTGTGGTTGCAAAGAGAAAAATTCTCATTTGTATGATTTGAGTCTAGAAGTTTGGGGACCACTAGACCAAGATTTGGCAATGCGTGAAATTTTTGACAATTATACTAAGTTGAATATCAATATCGCTCAAATAAACTATAAAAAAATTCCAGTAGATTCATATCGCAAGGAATTGCTTGATGCATTGGCAACAGGGCAAGGGCCGGATATTTTTATGATCAATAATTCATGGGTACCGGCATTTTCTGACAAAGTTGCTCTAGCCCCCACCCCAACAGATTTGAAAATGATAACAGAACAAAAATTTAGGAATAATTTTGTGGATGTGGTTGTGAGTGATTTTGTGAATGAAGGAAAAATTTATGGCGTGCCAATGTCGGTGGATAGTTTAGCACTCTATTATAACAAAGATCTTTTCAATCAGGCTGGCATCACTACTCCTCCAAAAACTTGGAATGAATTTATCGATACTGCGATGAAACTTACTCAAGTGGATGCTTCGGGAAACATAATTCAATCAGGAGCTGCTCTTGGAACGGCAAATAACATTAATCGTGCGACGGATATCTTGAGTCTAATTATGATGCAAAACGGAACAAAAATGACTGATGAAAGAGGATTGGCTTCTTTTGATGATTCTATCTCTGGTGCTAGCTTGAGTGGAGGCGCTGTTTATCCTGGAGAAGAAGCTTTGAATTTTTATACAAGATTTTCCGATTCGCGATCGTTTAATTATACTTGGAATACAAATATGCATTATTCCATTGATGCTTTTTCTGAAGGCACAACGGCGATGATGTTGAATTATTCGTGGAACATTGACACGGTTTCAGCTAAGGCACCAAAATTGAATTTTGGAATCGCGAGCGTGCCACAATTTGAAAATAAACCGGCGATGAATGTGGCAAATTATTGGGGGTTTGTGGTTGGAAAAAATGCTATTTCTAAAACTGCTCCGAATACTCCGACAGTGAGCAACGACACAAGGATAAAAGAAGCTTGGCAATTTTTGACATATTTTGGAGCTAAGCCAGATGGATCTTTTGGAAGCAGTGTTTCAACTTCGGGAGTCGGAAAAACAACCAATCCAAACTTTGATCCAGCCGTGAGTTTTCTTCTGAAAACCGGTCAACCGGCGGCACGGCGCGATCTCATCGAACTGCAAAAAACTGATGCCAAGATTGGAGTTTTCGCACTGGGAAATTTGGTGGCAAAAAGTTGGCGACAAAAAGATGCAACAGCAGTGGAATCGATTTTTGCCGAAATGATTGACAGTGTCAACAAAGGTCAAGCGACGGTTTCCGATGCGATCAAGACAGCGGTGCAGAGGGTGAGTAATTTGTAATCCTTACGAATTACGAATTAATACGAATGTGCGAATAATATAAAAATTGTTTAAATTTTAAAATAAAAAACTTTGTCATTCCTGCGGAAGCAGGAATCCAGTCGCAAAGATTTAGGTTTTTACACTAGATCCCCGCATACGCGAGGATGACAAGAAAAACATGATGAAAAAAATAAAAATTATTTTGCTGGGTGTGATTTTGGCGGTGGGGTTTTTGGGAAGTTATAATTTAACGCAAGCAGCAAAGGCATGCTGTGGTATGAGTAAAACGGCAGAGGGTGATTTTGTATCTTGTATGGAACCGCAGGAAGATGGAACATGTAAAAATGGAGAACTAATAAATGGTCAAACTTGTGCTGAATTGAAAGCCTTAGGTGTTTGTGCTGGTAAAGCTGAAATAATTCATGATGCTAATACCCCAATAGAATTTAAAAATCCAATTAAGCCCACTAGCGTTTCGGAAGTGTTGGATTCACTACTGAATAATCTTATGGGACTGATTGTGATTGTGGCGGTGATTTTCATTATCATTGGGGGAATTATGTATATGACTTCGGCGGGCAATGAAGCGATGGTGACGCGGGCGAAAAAAACTTGGACGGGCGCAACGGTGGGTCTCGCGATTGCTTTGGCTTCGCCGACATTCTTGAAACAAATCAAAGAGATTCTCAATTCTAATTCTAACACTGGAGGAACGGCTGATAATTGGGTGAACAAAGCTCTCACGATCAAAGAAATCGCCATCAATGTTTTGAATTTCTTGTTGTCAATTTTTGGAATTCTTGCTATAATTGCCCTAGTCATTGGTGGAGGAATGTATCTCACCGCTTATGGTGATGAAAAGAAAATTGATTCTGGCAAAAAGATAATCACCTATGCGATAATCGGAATTGTGGTCGCCCTCAGCGCACTGGTTGTGACAAGACAAATCGCCGGACTGATTGGAGTGATGGCGAAATAAAATTTGAAAATTGGAAAGAGAGAAAATAAAAGAGAAATAAAAATAGAAAGGTAGGTGGAAATATGAAAAATAAAATTAAAAAAACTGCGTATTCAATGATTTCAATGTCTTTGATTTTGACTCCTGCTTTGGCGAGTGCTCAGTTAGCTACTCCAGCAGGAACAGGACTTCCAGTTAGTTCTCTAATGGATATTATTTCTAATATAATGTATTGGCTTTTGGCGGTTGTAGGAATCGTGGGAGTAATAGGGTTTGCGATTGCCGGAATACTATACTTGACTTCCGCGGGAGACGAAACTCGTATCGGTCAAGCTAAAAGTGCTATGATGTATTCTATTCTTGGTGTGATCGTAGCCCTTGCAGGTCTCGTGGCTTTGAATTTTGCCAAAGGAATGCTGGGAGCAGAGAAAGGATTCTAAAGAAAAATATATTTTTTTGAAAACAACCTGTGGATTACGGGTTGTTTTTATTTTTTGGAAAAGTGTGGTATAATTTTAGTAGCGATGCGAATCTACCCGCCTCGACTCGCAAAGACGATTGCTCGTCGACGCGAGGCGGGCGAATGACATTCGAATCTACGAATAATTTCAAATAAAAAAATAAAATGAAAAATAAAATATTATCAATTATAATTCTTTTAGCTTATTTTTTCTTGCCAACAAAAATTTTGGCGCAATGGAACTTGGAGGATCCGGCGGTGAAGAGTCTCAATATGCCCGAGTCGCCGATTTTTGGAATTATTTCTAATATAGTTTTTTGGTCTTTGGGAATATTGGAAGTGGTTTCTTTTGGCGCCTTTGCAATTGCGGGAATTCTTTATCTCACGGCGGCGGGCGATGAAACTCAAGCTGGCAAAGCTAAAAAGGCGATGACATTTTCAATTCTTGGAGTGATTGTTGGACTCAGCGGTTTTGTAATTTTCAAAGCGGCAGTATTTTTGCTCAATGGGCAAATGTTTTAATAATAATTAAAAATAAAAAAAATGAAGAGGACAAAAAAAATGTTTCTGCTGGCATATGTCGGCGCGATGATTCTTTTGCCAAAGATTGCTTTGGCACTGGATATTGATTGGGGCGTTGTAATCAGTGGTGGTTCTGGTGGATCTGGCGGTATGGGTGGCGGAGGTTTAAGTAACAATTCTTATGGCTTACCTGGCGGATCAATTTATGGGATTGTGGAAGGCATCCTCTATTGGATGCTTGGAATCTTGAGTATAGTTTCAGTTATCGGTTTTATCATCGCTGGGATAATGTATCTCACGGCTGCAGGAGAAGAAACGCAGGCAGGGAAAGCTAAAAAAGCTATGTTGTATTCTATTATTGGTGTGATTGTTGGTCTTTCTGGTTTTGTAGTTTTCAAAGCGGCGCAATATATGTTAAGCGGAGAATCATTCTAAAAAAGTATTTTATGAAATATAATATAAAAATAAAAAATTTATTTTTCTTGAGTTTAGTTGCAATTGTTTTTTTATTATCAGTGGATAGTGTTTGGGCTGCGGATATTTGCTGGAATGATAAAGAAGAATGGAAAAAAGGTGAATGTGAAATGGGAGATTGTTCAGACGGATCAGAAATGATTGTAGGATCTCATTGTTATGAAAATACATTTCAAACAACTTGTTGTTATGATCCGAATTTTCCTCCTGCCGGTGAAAATGCACAAGGTAGAACAACTTGTGGAGATGGTGAGGATGGCACTGGCACATGCCAAGCTATGGGATTTAGTTGTGATCCAGTAGGAGCTACGGAAATTGTTGATGCAGGAGATTCCTGCAGTTTTTATCAAAAATGTTGTGAAGTTTATGTTTCCTCTACTCCTTCAGCTACTTCCTTATCGGGCTTGACTTCTAATCCAGTGGGTAATTCTTCTGATGGAGGTACGAATGTAAATAATTCAGGCGTAAATAATAATAACAATTCTGCTTCAGGTGGAACTGCTCCGATAGTTGCGCTTCCTTCGCAATGTATGGTAGGGCAAAGTGATGGAGAAGCACAAGGGCTATGCAATACTGATGAAGCTAGCAATGCAAAGATTTTAGCTCAGTGTAAAGTTTTTTATTCTGGCGCGCCTATTTGTAACACGATGCAATCTTATCTCAACACAATGAAAAATGATTGTATGGAAGCGATGGCGACAGGTGAAGTCTCAGCAATTAATTGCAATGGTATTTCTCAAGGTGGTGTATATGGCCGAGAAGCAAGCAAGTTCGCTAGCTATTTAGCTTCAAAAGTTCCTTCAGGCGGTAATAATAACACCGGTAATAACAATAACACTAATACTAGTGCAGGCGGATTGGATTTTGATTCGATTGCCAAAACGGGCATTCCGGATTCTCCAAATGTGAAAGTTGTTTTGGTGAATATTGTGAGTTGGATGCTCGAAATTTTGGGACTCATTACTTTCATCGCGTTTATTATTTCTGGTGGTCAATATTTGATGGCTTCAGGCAACGACAAAATGATTGAAACGGCCAAAAAAAATATGACCTATTCGGTCATCGGGATAATTGTCGCGCTTTCCGGTTTTGTGATCATTCGCGCCGTTGACATGGCGCTTCGCGCGACGAGTACATTGTTCTAATTTTCATTTTTTTGCAAAATTTAAGGGCAGGGAGTCATGATTGACCCCTGCCCTTTTTTCTCATTGAGAAATTTTTACTTTGGACTTTATTGCCGTCCAAAGCCCACATCCCTTCTCGCCTCCTTTAATGGATATGAAATTATTTTTAATTTCTTTTGTCTCTATTCCGCCATTTGGAAGGAGGACAGAATATGTTGCTCCAGCCGCCGCTGCAACTGGGCTGAAATTTACTTCATATTCTCCTAGCGGGAGAGTATTAATGTTTTGCGAAAACTCCGATCCGCTTATTGAAACTTCCATAATTACCTTTTTTTCTTCCGCCGGTGTGTTGTCGGTGGTGGAGGGTGGGGTTGTTCCAAGGCGCAACTTTCGTACCGGGATCCAGCCAATACTTCCATCTTTGAAATCTCCGACAATGCTCGGTATCATAATATGAGCAAAAGCTTCTGGATTTCCGACGAATTGTCGTCTTTCTAAATCGACAGTTACAACCTCTGTTCCTGCTGATACTGCTATTGTTGTTATTTCACCGTTGTCTTTGTATAAAACGGCATCTTTGATTACTGTTGCTGGCATAACTCCCTGTAATGGTTTTTGCAGGGCTTGTCCATCAAGTTCGTTTGCTATTTGTATTTCAGTGCTTGCGCTGTATCGATTCATTGCTCCTTTAATAGTTGGAAAGCACAAACCGAACGCGATTATCATAACTGCTATGGCAATTAGTGGACGAGTTAACCAGCCAAGAAAAAAAATTCCCACTATTCCCCCGATGGCAATTATCCATCCAGCCATGGGCGAAAGTGCCCAATTGCCGATGGATGTCCACATGCCAATCCAGCCAACCCCCAATAGGATTGGTATGGAGATAATAGCTAAAATCGCTACCAATATTCCACCAATCGTTGGAGTGTGACTAACAATCCATGCCAGCGTGTTCATAACGCCGGCGTTGACGAGATTTCTAACTGTGGTATTAAATACCCACAGCACAATTGCCAATATGACTACTACGATGATGATCTGCATGATTTATTTTCTCCTGTTATTGAATGCGTCTTTGAGACGCTGTTTCGCATTTGCGTGGGCATTTTCGGCGAATGAGCCGAGGTCGGTAAAATTGGCTTTTTGGTCTTGTGCGACTTTTTCGCCAGTTTCTTTAATTTTTTCTTTTGTCTTTGTGCCGAATCTTTTAACTGCATCGGCTGCGGGGGTAGGTTTTTTAACTGGAATTTTAATTTTTTCTCTTTTCAATATCGCAAATCTTCTTTCTTCTGTTGATTCCGCGAGGATATCACGGATCAAACCTACTGCGATTTTCATTCCCTCGGTATCATCCACAACGGTTTTTTTTCTGGGTTTATCTTTTGTGCCTGTCTCAATCTCGTGCGATTTTATTGATTTTACAAGAGCGTTATGAATGCGCCTGACAAATTCATCAGCAAGTTTTTCAGTCTCACTAGAATTTCTCAGACTTTCAATCCAGATTTTAATATCCCTTACTTCATTCGGAGTCAATATTCCTCGCACATATACTTTCCCAAGAGATATTTCATCATCATCGGTTTTTTCGGCTTCTTCGGAACTTAATCCGAAAGCATCGCCGATTTTTTTACTGACCACCTCGCCAGCTTTTTTGCCGGCGCTTGTAAATGTTTCATTCAACGCGTGCTGTAATGCCAGGATCCCGGCACCAGCCCCAATAGTCTGGAGTGCTTCCCAAATCATTCTCCCAGTACTTCTTTTTTCTTTTTTTTCTGTCTTGTTTTTTTCGGTGTCAACCATTTTGTCCTTCTCTTTCTCTCGCTTATGCGAGAAGTTTAAGTTTATGTGTGATATGAAATTGTTAAGGAACCTTATGTTGACGGCTCCAAAAATGAAGTTTTTAGCCGGTCATCACACTATTATGATAACACCAAATACTAGCACAAAATTGGAAAAAAGTCAAATTTAGTTTGGCAGTATGTATTTTATAAAATACAATATGACAAATAAGCTTCAAATAAAGGAGTAAAAATTTTGCATAAAATTAGCGTAAGTACTAAAAAATTAGGTATTTACCGATAAAAAAAGAGATAATGATTGACAAATTCACCAAAAGGATATATAATTAGGTTAGTTAATTCACTAAAAAGAGAAAATATATGGAAATAATAAAGAGAAAAATTCAAGATTCTGTGGAAAAAGCCCTTTTTAAAGGCAAAATTGTGATTATCTATGGCGCCAGACAAGTTGGCAAAACTACCTTGGTCAAAGAAATTCAAAAAAAATATCTTGTTGAATCAATTTATCTCAATTGCGATGAGCCAGACATCAGAGAGGCTTTTTCGGATAAAACTTCTACTGAAATAAAGGCTTATTTAGGAAAAGCAAAAATAGTCATTCTCGATGAAGCCCAAAGAATCAAAAATATCGGACTGACTCTGAAGTTAATTGCCGATAATTTTCCGGAGAATCAAATAATTGCTACAGGCTCATCTTCCTTTGATCTTTCCAACAAAATCGCAGAACCACTCACAGGCAGAAAAAATGAATTTTTCCTTTATCCTTTTTCTTATTCAGAACTGAAGGCTATTTATTCTGAACTAGAGTTGAATCGACTATTGGAGCAACGAATTATTTTTGGAATGTATCCGGAAGTGATTGATGGTGGAAAAGAAGCTCAAAAAAATTTGAAAAGTTTGGCAAAAAGTTATTTATATAAAGATATTTTGGAATTTCAAGGCATCAGAAACAGCGAAGCGATTGAGAAGCTATTGCAAGCGTTAGCATTGCAAATTGGCGATGAAGTTTCATATAATGAATTAGCGCAAACCGTAGGTATAGACAAAAATACAGTAGCTAACTATATTCAAATTTTGGAAAAAGCTTTTATAATTTTTCGACTCAATCCATATAGTCGAAATTTGCGGAGCGAATTGAAAGAACTTCGCAAGATATATTTTTTTGATACAGGGGTTAGAAATGCTATTATCAATAATCTAAATCCTTTGAATTTGCGTCAAGATGTGGGAGCGCTTTGGGAAAATTTTCTGATTAGCGAAAGGTTGAAATTCAACAGCAACAATGGGTTGGATCGCAACACATATTTTTGGCGTACAAAAGAAGGTAAAGAAATTGATTATCTTGAAGATGCTGGCGGAAAACTCAATGGTTTTGAAATTAAATGGAAAAAAGATAAATTTAAGATACCGGAAATATTTTTGAAAACTTATGCACAAAGTAATGTAACATTGATAAATAAGGATAATTATGCGGAGTTTATTTTTTAGTATTGACTTATTGCTGTTATTTTGATAGTATCTAAAAGTAAGATAGTGTCTGGATGAAGTTCGCGGAAAGCGGACTTTTTTTAAAAATAACACGGAAAAACGCAGAAGAAATACAGAACGGCACAGAATTTTTTTGTGTCATTCTGCAAATTTCTGTGTTGCTTTCTGTAAATTATATTATGGCAAAGAAAAAGGCGAAAAAAGACGAGGAAAATGAATCAGCAGGAAGAACTGGTGATTTTAGCAGTGCTATCTCAGCACTTTGCGAGGAAAAAGGAATTTCCAAAGAAAAAGTAGTGGAAACAATTGAAGCGGCACTGGCGGCAGCTTACAAAAAAGATTATGGCAAACGGGGACAAAATATTCGCTCTGAATTTGATGAGCTCACAGGTGGAGCAAAATTCTTTCTTGTCAAAGAAGTAGTAGACGAAACAACGCGCGAATTTATTGAAGAACAGAATGACACAGAATTAAAAATACAGAAAAACACAGAAAAAAGACAGAATGACACAGAAAGCGAGGAAGAAAGATTGCCAAGATATAATATGGAAAGAGATTTGACTTTAGCAGAAGCAAAAAAGATAAAAAAGGATGCAGTGATTGGTGATATTATCGAAACAGAATTAGAACAAAAAAGTGATTATGGACGAGTGGCGGCGCAAACAGCCAAACAAGTGATCATTCAAAGAATTCGTGAAGCGGAAAGAGATTCAATGTTTGAAGAATATAAAAACAAGGAAGGAGAAATTATTAGTGGTGTGGTGCAAAGAGTGGAAGGAAGAAATGTATTTGTTGATCTTGGAAAATCAATTGGAGTGCTTTTTCCGAATGAACAAATTGAAAGAGAAAATTATCGTTTAGGGCAAAGAGTGAAAGTATATTTGCAAAAAGTTGATGTTGGAACAAAAGGTCCTGGGATAACTTTGAGTCGAACCAATCCAGATATGGTGAAAAAAATGTTTGAGTTGGAAGTGCCGGAAATTTTTGCCGGTACAGTGGAGATAAAATCCATCGCTAGAGAAGCGGGAGAGCGAACCAAAATTGCAGTAACTTCTTCAGAAGACGGCATTGATCCAATTGGTTCTTGTGTCGGACAAAAAGGCACAAGAGTGCAAGCGGTGATTGATGAGTTGGGCGGAGAAAAAATTGACATTGTGCTTTGGAATGAAGACGTGGCAAAATTTATCTCAGCTTCTCTTTCTCCTGCTAAGGTTTTGAAAGTGGACATTGATGAAGAAAAAAATGAAGCGGTGGTTTTTGTCGCAGAAGATCAATTGTCACTAGCTATTGGTAAGCGTGGGCAAAATGTGCGCTTGGCTGCCAAACTTACCGGTTGGAAAATTGATATTAAGGGGTTGAAACCAGAAGGTGAGGAAATCGAAGATGAAAAAAATGAAACTGAAAAAGTGGAAATAAAAGAGGAAATGATAGAAGAAAAAGAAGAAACACAAGAAGTAAGCGAATAAAATTTTAAAATAATTATTAATTTTAAAACTATGACGACACTATTCATTTTGGGAGGAGCAGTAGCCGCTATCATTTATGGAGTGATATTAATTGAAAAGGTTTTGCGTTTGCCAAGTGGCAATGAAAAAATGCAAGAAATTGCCAAAGCTATTCAAGAAGGAGCGAAAGCATATCTCAATCGTCAATATAAAACAGTGGCAGTGGTGGCAGTTGTGTTATTCGTTGTTATCGGGCTAATTCCAAGTCTAGGTTGGTTAACAGCTATTGCTTTTATTATTGGTGCAATTCTTTCAGCGCTAACAGGGTACATTGGAATGAATGTTTCGGTACGAGCGAATGTGAGAACTGCCGAGGCAGCTCGAGGTGGAATGCAAAAAGCTTTGACGGTGGCTTTCCAAGGGGGAAGTATTACGGGAATGCTAGTGGTTGGTTTGGCACTGCTCGGAACTTCTGGATTTTATTTTATAACTAGAGACATCCATGCTCTCATCGGTTTTGGTTTTGGTGGATCATTAATTTCAATTTTTGCCCGACTAGGTGGCGGAATTTTCACCAAGGCAGCAGATGTGGGAGCTGACCTTGTGGGAAAAGTTGAAGCAGGAATTCCAGAGGACGACCCAAGAAATCCAGCGGTGATTGCGGACAATGTTGGCGACAACGTTGGTGACTGCGCTGGAATGGCGGCGGATCTTTTTGAAACTTATGCCGTGACTTCCATTGCAACTATGATATTAGGATCTCTTCTCTTCGCAAATTTTTCTAACGCGATTATTTTTCCTTTGATATTAGGTTCTATTTCTATTATCACTTCAATCATTGGAACTTTTTTTGTGAAGCTTGGGAAACCTGCCCGCAATGCTTCACATAGCGATGCAGGCGGGAGTCAAAATATTATGGAAGCGTTGTATAAGGGATTGATTGTTTCTGGAGTTCTAGCTGCAATTGCTTTTTATCCTGCCACAAATTTTTTCATGGCAGACAACGGAAAATATTCCACACTTAGTCTTTATCTATCTTCGCTTATTGGACTTATTGTGACGGCTCTAATGGTAGTTATTACTGAATATTATACTTCAACAAAATATAAACCGGTAAAAGATATTGCTGAGGCTTCAAAAACAGGACATGGAACAAATGTGATTGCCGGACTAGCTGTTTCAATGAAATCAACAGCACTGCCAGTGATTGTGATTGTGCTTGCGATACTCTCAGCCTACTCACTAGCTGAAATTTATGGTGTTTCGATTGCAGCAATGGCGATGCTTTCGATGGCAGGGATAATTGTGGCGATTGATTCATATGGTCCAATTACCGACAACGCTGGAGGTATTGCGGAAATGGCTGAAATGGGAGAGGATGTTAGAAATATTACCGATCCCTTGGACGCCGTTGGCAACACTACAAAAGCAGTGACAAAAGGATATGCTATCGGATCAGCTGCTTTGGCTGCGTTAGTTTTATTTGCTGACTTTACTCATAGCATTCCAAACACTGTTCAATTTATGATCAATGATCCAAAAGTCTTGGCGGGTCTTTTTATTGGTGGACTCTTGCCATATTATTTTGGAGCACTTTGTATGCAAGCGGTTGGGAAAGCTGCTGGAGCAGTGGTAGAGGATGTTCGAAAACAATTCAAGGAAAAACCAGGCATTATGGATGGAACAGAAAAACCTGATTATGGTAGCACGGTGGATATTGTGACTAAAGCTGCAATTCGAGAAATGATAGTACCAGCTCTTATCCCGGTAGTTACTCCAATTCTAATTGGTTTTGTTTTGGGAGTGGAAGCGCTCGGGGGACTTTTGGTTGGATCAATTATAACAGGAATCTTTGTGGCAATTTCTATGACAAGTGGAGGCGGAGCTTGGGATAACGCGAAAAAATATATTGAAACTGGACACTTTGGAGGCAAAGGCAGTTTTGCTCATCAAGCTGCGGTGACAGGTGACACTGTTGGGGACCCATACAAAGACACAGCTGGACCAGCGATTAACCCTATGATTAAAATTCTTAATATCGTAGCACTGCTAATAGTCGGATTGCTAATCTAACATATAATAATTTTAAATTTTCTTGAAATTAACTCGAATTCTTATTTTTTAACCAAAATTTTTCTGACAACCGACGGCGACGCAGAAAAATTTTGGAAAAAATAAAAATTCTCAGACAGTAATTCCTGCGAAAATTAAAAATTATTTATTTAATTCTATCTCATTATTCGTATATTAGTATTCGATTAGTAATTAGTAAAGAAAAGCATATGAAACATTTACCTAAATCGCAAATTGAATTTGAAGTTTCTATTCCTTCGGCAGAATGGGAAAAATATTTGGATGCAGTTGCCAAAGAGACATCGGAAGAATTTAATATCGCCGGATTTCGTCCTGGCAAAGCCCCAAGAAAAATGGTTGAGGAAAAAGTTGGCAAAGGAGTGATCCTGAATGGCGCAGCTGAGAAAGCGGTGCAAAAAAGTTATGCGGATTTTATCGTCAAAGAAAAAATCGAAGCCATTGGTAGTCCGAAAGTGGAAGTTTTAAAAATCGAAGAGGGAAAGGATTTGAAATATAAAGCTGTGGTAGCGGTGATGCCGGAAATCAAGGTGGAAGAAAAATATGTGAAGGGGATAAAAGAAATTAACAAAGAGTACAAAGAAAAAAAACCAGAAGTGGATGAAAAAGATTTGGAATTAGAATTGGAAAAATTGGCCAACAGCCGAGTGAAGTTGGTGACAGTGACCCGCGAAGCACAAAAAAATGACAATGTAGAAATTGATTTCGAAGTGAAAGTAGGTGGTGTGCCAATTGAAAACGGCACTAGCAAAAAACATCCACTCATCATTGGCCGAGGAGTTTTTATCCCTGGCTTTGAAGAACAAGTCATTGGCATGAAAGAGGGCGAAGAAAAAGAATTTGAATTGAATTTTCCAGCGGACTATCACAAAAAAGATTTAGCTGGAAAACCAGCAAGCTTCAAAGTGAAAGTAAATCTAGTTCAAGATCGGCAAACTCCTGAAATCAACGATGAATTTGCAGTGTCACTGGGAAAATTTGAAAATTTGGAAGCACTCAAGAAAAATATGCGAGAAGGAATGGAGCACGAAGCTTTGCATAAAATGAAAGATGAAAAGAGAGTGAAATATATTGAAGAGATAATAAAAAATTCCACCGTAGAACTACCTGAAATTTTGGTTCATCAAGAATCTCATCGAATGCTTCAAGAATTTGAATACCAACTTACGCCGATGGGGATGGACATTGATCAATACTTGGCGCAAATCAAAAAAGACAAGGAAGAATTGATTCATGACTGGGAACCGCAAGCTGAGAAACGAGTGATTAGCGCGATGGCGCTCAAAGAATTGGCTAAAATGGAAAGTTTGGAAGCCACTTCTGAAGAAGTTGAAGCCGAAATGAATAAGACTTTGCAATACTATAAAAATGTCAAAGATATGGAGAAGAATATTGACATGGAAGGATTGTATACTTATAGTAAGGGAGTTTTGGAGAATGAGAAGGTGTTTGATTATTTGGAAAAACTTTAATCAGAACCACTGATTAGCACATGAGATCACTTGATTACACTGAATTTTAATTCAAGTGCAATCAGGATAATCAGTGAAAATCAGGTGGTTCAGATATCTATGAATAACCAGTATCTAATTCCAACTGTCATCGAAAAAACTAGTTATGGCGAGCGAGCTTATGATATTTACTCGAGACTATTGAAAGACCGAATTATTTTTCTTGGCGGGCCGATTGATGATGTGTCGGCTAACTCAATCATTGCCCAGCTTTTGTTTTTGACTTCACAAAATTCCAAGGAAGATATCAAGCTCTACATCAATTCTCCCGGGGGGCAAGTGACTTCGGCTTTGGCAATTTATGACACCATGCAACATGTGAAACCAAGTATTTCCACCATTTGTGTGGGAATGGCAGCTTCAGCGGCAGCTCTGCTTCTTTTGGCTGGAGAAAAAGGCAAGCGAATGATTTTGCCAAATGGCGAAGTGATGATTCATCAAGTGATGGGTGGCGCGCAAGGACAAGCTACGGACATCGACATCCATGCCAAACATATCCTGAGTATCAAAAAAAGACTCAATGAAATTATGGCGCGTCACACCGGACAAAAATTGGAAAAAGTCGAACGTGACGCCGAGCGCGACTATTTTATGAGTGCTGAAGAAGCTAAGAAATATGGGATAGTGGATAAGATTATAAAATAGAAAATTCATATTACAACAAAATTAAAAAACTCGAGGTTGATCCTCGAGTTTTTTGTTAGGAAAAATTTTAGGCTTGCCAATATCTTTTTCGTTGGATTATATTAAACCGCTTAGAAATTTATCAACACTCATTACCCTTATATTGTCTTTGATAAAATCAACATTCGCAGTGGTTGTCAATTGATAGCGGAAAGGAATTTTCAATTTTTCTCCAAAATAATACAAGTCTTTGGAAATTTTCTGCTCAGTTGTTTTCACTTCAACTGCTAGCCACGGTTTTTTGTCGACAGTGATGAGAAAATCAACTTCGCGTTGATCAATATCGCGCAAAAAAGACAGCTCTGCCTTGTAGCCTTTGGCATCATGAAGATAGTGGCAAAGTTTCAAAAGATGCGAACCAACTATATTTTCCAATCTTGCTCCGTCATCAGGAACTTGCGACCAATCCCAAAGATACATTTTCGGTTCTTTTTTGAGTGAGCGGATTGTTTTGGACATATAGGGATAAATTCTGTAGTGGTAATAAAAATTTTCCAAAATGTTCATCCAAAAAGAAATAGTCTTGTGGGTTACTTCCAAATCTTCGCGCAAAGAATTGAGAGACAGTAAAGATCCGACGCGATCAGGCAAATTATCAACTAAAATTTGCAATAGTGACAGATTTCTAATATTTTCAATATCTCGAATATCTTCTTTGACGATGCGTTCAATTCTCTGATTATGCCAACGACGGGATGTTTCCATATTTTCAGCAAAAAGTGATTCTGGAAATCCGCCAAAGGTTAAAAGTTTTTGAAAGATTGGAAAAGATTGTTGATTTTCAGGAAAGCTTAATTCGGTAAAAGGTTCAATGCTGGGAAGCTTAGCAGAAAGTAATTCAGCCAATGAAAAAGGGTGAAGTCGAAAATAATGATAGCGCCCCATCATTGAGTCTCCTCCTTTTTTGTATAAATCCAAGCGAGCGCTTCCAGTTACAATGATAGAAAAACGATCTTTATATTTATCAAATTGTCCTTTGATATAGTTTTTCCAGCGAGGATATTTATGAATTTCATCGAAAATGAGCAGTTTTGATTTCGGATCAAATTCTGAAGACATAATTATTTTTTTATCTTGCGAATTATCCCAGTTCAAATAGGAAAAAACCGGATATTTTTCTTTGCCAATTAGGTTAGAGAGGGTGGTTTTCCCGACTTGACGGGGACCTCCAATGAAAACCATCTTACTTTCAAGATCTTTCTCTATTTTAGCTTGTAGATAGCGTTTCTTTAACATAAATTTTAAGATTAATTATTACAAGATTATTATACCATAGTATAAAAAAAGAGCAAGGATTTTGTAGTTGGGTAGAAAATTCGTGTGGTTATTGCGTAATGTTATAAATCATAAAAATTTATGAATTGCGACAATAAAAATACAAAAAACGCTTTCGAAAATCGGAAGCGTTTTTTTGATTAAGATAGATTATTTTTTTATTTCAAAAATTCCAACAAACTTTCTCCTGTCATAGCAGGGGGTTTTTCGATTTTCATGATGTCGAGGATTGTTGGGGCGACGTCGCTCAGGATGCCGGAGATTTCTGAGGTGACTTTTTCTTTCGGGGCATCGCGAAAATTGTCAGGGGTGATATACCAAAGTGGCACTGGGTTGGCGCTGTGCTCGGTATCTTTTTCTCCAGTGTGAATGTCAAACATTTCCTCCACATTACCATGATCAGCGGTGA
Organism: bacterium; assembly: GCA_030654225.1. Taxonomy (GTDB): domain Bacteria; phylum Patescibacteriota; class Minisyncoccia; order Moranbacterales; family UBA2206; genus UBA2206. The sequence goes on along the minus strand of JAURXY010000027.1, from coordinate 42,544 downwards.
TGAGAATTTGACCTCCCTTGGAAATCACCGCCTTAATTATTTTTTCCAAACATTTATCAATTGTCGCCACTGCTTTTTCCGCAGCTTTTTCATTACCGGTGTGGCCGACGATATCAGCATTGGCAAAATTCAAAAGGATAAAATCATATTTGTCCCGTTCAATATTCTGCAAAACTTTTTCGGTTATTTCCGAAGCACTCATTTCAGGCGCTTTGTCAAAGCTGGAAACATCCTTGGAAGGAACGATAATATGATCTTCCTTGAGAAAGGGTTCTTCATTGCCACCGTTGAAAAAATAGGTGACATGAGCAAATTTTTCTGTTTCTGCAATTCGCAGTTGGCTAAGTTTTTTTTCACCCAGAACTTTCCCTAGACACATGTCAATTTTGATTGGTGGAAAAGCTACGGCAACCGGAATACTTTCTTCATATTGAGTCATGGTGGCGAAAAAAAGATTCTTGAATTTTTCTACTTTAAACTTGGAAAAACCTGGAAGAGTAAAAGCCTTGGTGATTTGTCGGGCGCGATCTTCGCGGTAGTTGAAAAAAATTATTGAGTCGCCATCTTGTATTGGTCCCACTGGCTCGCCATTTTTTGTGACAACGGCGGGCTCAATATATTCATCATAAATTTCCTTTTTATATGAAGCAGTCAAATATTTTTCAATGTTTTCAATTTTTTCCCCTTCACTCCTCACCATCGCTTTGTAGGCTTTTTCCACTCGATCCCAATTATTGTTTCTGTCCATAGCGAAATATCGTCCTGAGACAGTGGCAATTTTTCCCACGCCATATTTTTCTAATCTTTGTTCCAATTCCTTGATGGCTTCAATGCCGGAGTTGGGCGCGCTGTCTCGTCCATCAGTGAAAACATGCAAAAAAAGTTTTTCAACTTTTTGATCACGCATCATTTCAAGAAGGGCATAAATATGATCCAGTGTAGAATGAACCGAACCACGTCCAAGTAGTCCCATAAGATGGATAGCTGATTTATTTTTCCTAGATTTTTCAATAGCTTCCAAAAGAGCAGGGTTTTTGAAAAATTCGCCATCATTAATGGCCATAGTAATGCGGGGCATATTCTGGTAGATTACTTTTCCTGCACCAAGGGTCATATGGCCAACTTCGGAATTGCCTGGTTCTCCCCACGGCAAACCAACCGAAATTCCGGACGCCTGAAGGGCAATTTTTGGATAATACTCGTCTAATTTTTTGAAAGTGGGAAGGTCAGCGTTGGAAATGGCATTGCCACGATTCTCTTCGCCTATTCCCCAGCCATCAAGAACAATAAGCATGACAGGCTTTGGTCTCGAAGTATCAGTTTTTTTGTTTGGCATAAATAATTTTTATTTTTACTTAATAATAATAGCACTTGTCGAGGTCTTTGACAAAAAAGCTTCTTTCAAGTAAGATTTATCTGTAGCAATACATTTTTAATTTGTTTTAATTATCTCGTTTCTCTTGATAAAAGAAGCATAAATATGGCATTTTTAGGTAATATTTTGAAAAAAACCGTATGATTTATCAATTGAATAAAGAAAAAAAATATGGAATTAGGTCTAACAGTTCTCATTGTTGGTGTTTTGAGTTTGGTAGTTGGTTCAATCGCGGGCTACTACGCTAGGCAAACTATTGCAAAAAAGCAACTTCACACAGCCGAGGGAAAGGCAAGTAATCTTCTAGAAGAAGCAGAAAAAAAATCTCAAGAAATTGTTCTTGAAGCAAAAAACAAGGCGGTTAACATTCTTGAGGAAGCTAAGAAAAAGGAGCAAGAAAGAGAGAATCAAATAATTCGCTCTGAAGAAAGGCTGGAAAAAAGAGAAGGAATCCTCGACACAAAAATGGAGGAAATTGAGCGTGGGCGAGTAAGCTTAGAAAAAAAAGCTGAAGAAATCAGACAAATTCGAAAAGAAGTTGATGAAGTGAAAAAGCAAGAACTAAAAAGATTGGAAAAAATAGCTGAACTTCCAAAAGAACAAGCCAAAAAAATATTACTCCAACTTACCGAGGAAGAAAACCGAGAATATTTTGGCAAAAAACTCAAAGACATGGAAAATAATGGTCGAGAAGAATTGGACAAAAAAGCCAAGGACATTATGACACAAGCTATTCAAAGATATGCTGGTTCACATTCAGCAGAAGCCACAACTTCTACTGTGAGCATTCCATCTGATGAAGTAAAGGGTAGAATTATCGGTAGAGAAGGACGAAATATAAAAGCACTGGAACGATTAACGGGCATTGAAATTATTGTAGATGATACACCAGAAGCGATTGTGATTTCTGGTTTTGATCCAATCAGAAGAGAGATTGCCAAAATTGCTTTGGACAAACTAATTGGAGACGGCCGAATTCATCCGACCAAAATTGAAGATGCGGTTGAGTTTGCTAAAAATGAAGTGAATAACAAAATCAAAGAAGCCGGTGAAGCAGCAGTTTATGATGTAGGAGTAGTTGGCTTGGATCCAAAACTGATTCATATTATCGGACGCTTGCGTTATCGAACTAGTTTTGGGCAAAATGCCATGCTTCATTCAATCGAAGTAGCGCATCTTTCTGGTGCGTTAGCTCACGAGCTTGGAGCCGATGCGGCACTAGCTAAGAAGGCGGGACTTTTGCATGATATTGGCAAGGCAGTGGATCATGAAGTTCAAGGCACGCACGTTGAAATCGGAATAAAGATTTTGGAAAAATTTCATGTGGGCAAAGATGTTATCGATGCGATGAAATCTCATCATGAGGATTATCCATTTGAAACTCCAGAATCGATGATTATAGCAGCGGCTGATGCGATTTCCGCCAGTCGTCCTGGAGCCAGAAAAGATTCCTTGGAAAATTATTTGAAACGATTAGAAGAATTGGAAGCGGTGGCCATGTCTTTTCCAGAAGTGGAAAAAACATATGCTATTCAAGCTGGTCGGGAAATTCGAGTTTTTGTGAAACCTGACAAAATTGATGATCTTGGCTCAATCAAATTGTCGCGAGCGATTGCAGACAAAATTGAAAAAGAATTGAAATATCCAGGGGAAATAAAAGTGAATGTTATTCGCGAATTGCGAGTGACGGAATTTGCTAGATAAAAAAAGCAGAATTAATTTAAATTTAAAACTAGAACAGGAGGTGGATTATGGCAAATAATATGAATAAAGACGCACTTATATCTGCAATTTCAGAAAAGACTGAATTGTCTAAGAAGGATATTGCAACAGTGCTAGAGACTTTTGAAGAAGTAGTGACTAAGGCTTTGCGCAATGATGAAAAAGTGACACTTACGGGTTTTGGAACTTTTCGAGTTTCGAAGCGAGCCGAAAGAGCGGGCATCAATCCTCAAACAAAAGCTAAGATTCAAATTCCTGCAATGTCTATTCCAAAGTTTACAGCTGGAAAAGCATTAAAAGAAGCGATAAAATAGATTTTACGGAAGATAGCAGCGAAATCCCGTGCCTGCCCGCCAGATTTTCTTATTTTGTTATATTTTTCCCCAACTAAGAATTCAAATCAGCGAATTTAAACAGTTGGGGCGTTATGATAAGATAGAAAAATCAGGCGGGTAAACGGGATTTTGCTATCCTTGAGTTGACGAAGATTTTGTTTGACTGTAAGATAGGAATATTGATTTACCTGCCAGATTTGCTTATTTTGTTAGATAGCCCCAACTAAGAAATAAGTTTATCTGACCTAAATAGTTGAGAAAAAATAATAAAGCGGGCAAATCAGGCAGGCGGAGTGTCGTATACCGGTAGTACGTATGGTTTGGGACCATATTGACTGGGTTCGATTCCCAGCACTCCGACCAAGAATTACAAAAACAAAAAAATGTTTTATGTCTATGTGATAGAAAGTCAAAAGAATAGTGATTTATATAAGGGTTTTACTTCCAATATAAACAATAGGTTGAAAGAACATAATGCGGGGATGAATGAATCGACTAAAAAGCACAGACCGTGGAAATTGGTATATTGTGAAATTTTTTTAGATAAAGAGGATGCTATTTTAAGAGAAAGATATTTGAAAAGTGGCTGGGGTCGAGGATATTTAGAAAAAGTTTTGAAAAATTATCATAGAAATAAAAAATGATGGGCGTGCCTGCCAAACTTTCTTATTTTGTTATATTTTTTCCCAACTAAGAATTAGGATTAGCTAACCCAAACAGTTGAGGATATATAGTAAGATAGTAGAAAATGATGGGCGTGCCTGCCAAACTTGCAATGAGACAACAGGGCGTGCCTGCCAGATTTGCTTATTTTATTAAATAGCCCCAACTAAGAATAAAATCTATCAAACTCAATCAGTTGAGGATAAATAATAAAGTAGGCAAATCAGGCAGGCGGGTGTCGTATAACGGCTATTATATCAGCCTTCCAAGCTGAGGACGGGGGTTCGACTCCCCCTACCCGCTCCAAAATAAAAAAAACAGTCCAAAATGAGCGAGGGGGCTGTTTTTTGTAAGTTGAAATATTTTTTTATAGAGTATATGCATAAATATAAACAGCAACGGAAAAAAAGATGGTACGATCCGACAACTAGAAGTGTTGTGATACTATTTTTGATAATGCTTCTAGTGAATTGGATTTTGAATTTTGATATAACTAAATCATCTTTCGGAAGCGATAAGAAAGTAGATAAAAATAAAGCGCTAACAAAAGAAAAAATATTATTGAGTTATAGTCCAAAAGGAGAAGCAGAAAAAATATTCGGAAAAATGGAAGAAAAAAAACTCCCTGATCCATTCCCTGAAATTATAATTGAAGAACTTCCACCGGAAGTAAAAGTGCCGACACCAAAAGCACCGATGCCAAAAGCGCCTTTGCCTCGTCCGGTCGTTGCAAAAATATCTTGCAAGCATCCAAGTGATAATCCAAGCAAAAGTAAAACTAAAAAACATTCCCATATGGATGAAGATTGTTGTCCTGATCCAGATGAATACCCCAAACCTGGATGTGTGTATAGCGCCAAGGGTCTTTCGATTTTGAAAAAGCCTAAGAAATAATAAATTATTTATCTTAGAAACTTTTTATTAGAGAATTATAATAATTTATTTTTCTTCCTAAAGCGAAGCTTTAGGAAATTAGGTAGTATTTTTTGTGGCAGGATAGGATTTTGTTATTTTTATTTTTTGGTGTAGCATGGAGGTAATAAAAAGGGATCTGGGGAAAAGTTGGTTAATTGAATAATTTTTAATAATAAAAAAATGGAAAATGCAACAAATCAAAAAAGTAAAAATGACATTAAAAATATAGGATACGGATTTGCTATTCTCGTGCTGTTTATTATAACGATTGTAGTAATTTTTAGCAGTTCTGATAAAGAAATAAATACTATTAAAAATGACGAAAAAACAGAGGAAATAAAATATAAAGAAGGAAGATTAGGCGCTTTGTCTTTGGTCCAAGCGTATAAAATTCAAAAGACTATCAATGAGGGAAATTCAAAATTTGAAATTAAGTTAGGTACAAAATTATATGATGTGTTTAAGCTTCAGAAACAAAGCGGATATATAGATTCAGATGGCAGATGGGTTGTTGTAAAAGATGGAGAAAGATTCGTTGTTATTTATAGAAGCAATGTGGGTGAAAGCTTAAATAATCCTCAATGGTCAGTTATTAACGAGGACATGAAAGCATTAAATGGAACTGCTATAAAATATACTCCGGAGCTAGGTTATCAAAATCCAAAACTAGATACGGCCAATTTTACAAAAGCAAGAAAAATTTATTTAAGATTTATGGGATTGGGAGAAACTGCCAAATATCAAAAATCTCTCGAAAGCAGTGATGCCAACTTAAGACAAAAAACGGAAGATGAAGTTATGGGAATAGTAGCTAAGGAATTCGAAGTTTCCTTGATTGAAGCAAATAAAATGTTTTTTGAGGGAATGCAAGAAGGAAATGATGAAACTAAAAAAGTAAATAATGAGAGAGGCAATATTCTTTCCGATGAAAAACTAGTGCAACTCTTGAAAGAACAGGGCGATCTTTATATCCCAGAAAATTAATTATTAAATTATAGAAAATGAATAGTTTTTTTGGTGATTTACCAGCGCAACTTTTCTCTCCGTTTAAATTATTTTATTTAGTTTATGCTATATTAGTTTATAAGAATGATGGATGCGTAGATTGGTGTCAATTTATTTTATTCTCATTGTTTTTCTTGTTTGGAGAAATACTTCATAATGATTATTTTAGAATTAAATTGAATCACTCTGCATGTGAAAAATGTCAATGTGATTATAATTTAAAAAAAGTGGAGTCAGAAAAATGAATTAACAAAAATTAAAAATATAAGTGAATTAAAAATATTTCTTAAAAGTCGCATCCATAAAGTTAATGCGAAATTATTTATAATTTAAAATGGTATTATAATATGGTCTGATGGTTTGAAAAAAAGTTGCGAAAATGATTATAATGTGGCATTATTTAGATAATAAAAAATATGACTCTACATACTGAAAAATATAAACAAGCTATTCTTTATCTTTGTTCTAAGTTGGGCAAAGAAGTGCGAGGAAAGAAAAAACTGGCGAAATTGCTCTATTTCGTTGATTTTGATTTTTTTGAAAAGAATCAAAAATATTTCACAGGTGATAAATATAAAGCATTGCCAATGGGACCAGTTCCGGTTTCTCTAAATGAAATAACTCGAGAAATGGCAAAAGAAAAGACACTAAAAATTGAATCAGTAAATGAACATAATGGATATAATCCAACTGAAGTTTATACTTGCCTAAAGGATCCTAAAATTTCTGTTTTTTCTGAGGAAGAAATGAAAATGCTTGATCGGGTTATCGCAAAATATGGAAATTTGAACGGAAAACAACTGGAAGATTTGACACACGCCGAAGCCCCCTATTCAGGAACAAAATTGAATGAAGAAATATTTTATGAACTAGCTTTCTATCGAGGAACTGATTTCAACAATCATGCTTGAATTTATTTATCATCCTTCATTTGAAAAAGAAACTGCCAAATTAAAGCGGCGGTTTTCTTTTTTGGATAAAGCTCTTGAGGCCTTCAAGATGTTGTGCGAGTTTCAGTTTAATCCAACTAATCCCCAACAAAGAATTGCTCCAGCAAAATTGCATAGAGTGACACAAAATGATTTGTGGAGCATCTGGAAGATTGAACTTTCTGTTCCGAATATCAGGCCTAATCAATCCCCAAGAGTTTGGTTTGCAGTGAAAGGTTCAAATGTAGCTTTTTTGTGTATAGCAACTCATATTGATAATTATAGCGATAATCAGATGAATCAACTAGCGGTCGGACGAGTCAGCGATATTTTCTAAAACCCCTTCACCAAAGAATTATAATAATCCACTTTTTTATTATAAACATCAATTTGTTCGTTGTAAGTTTGGATTTTCTTTTTATATTTTTTCAGTAGATCATTATAGTCTTCGACTAGATCATTATATTCTTCATAATCTTTTTTCTTCTCAAGTTTTTTGAGTTTCTTTTCGAGTTCGGAAAGTTTTGTTTCATCAGCAGAGAAATTATTTTTTTGCGCGGAGAGATTTTTTTCAAGTGTGTTTATCTCGCGACTGAGCGCGTCAATTTTTTTGGCTAAGGCTAAAGAATCAGCGATGCCGGCATAGGTTTTGCCGGAAGAGACTGAAATGATTTTGGGCTCGCCTAATTTCTTGGCGTCAAATTGACTCAGCTCACTACTTTGCGAATAATTTTTCTTTTCCATTGGAATGGCCGAGCCTTCTTTGGAATCAATTTCTGGAATCATGCCAATGCGAAAGCCAGTGGAGGTTGTTTCGGCGTAACAATAACCACTATCATAGCTAGAAAATTCGGCGGGGCATCCAATTCCGACTGCCATGTGATGCTCGTCGTCATAGGCCAAAAGAGCGGTGCCATAACCCATTTGAGTTAGGAGATTGGCAAGAAGAAAACTTTTGTCAGAACAAACTCCCTTGTTTTCAAAAAGTGTTTCATAGGGATAGTTAGTGACGCCGTTTCCAGAAAGTATCTGTTCGGCGCGCAAGTGATCATAGGGAATGGATTGTACAAAAGCCAAGGTGAGTTCGACGATTTGATCAGCGTTGAGTTTTCTTTGTGCTCCTAAATTTTGGAGATCGGTGGCTAAAAGAGAAATGGAATCATCGCTAGAAGTATGACGCAGAAACATCGCATAATAATCTTTTTCCCAATCATGGGAAAGCTCTCCTTGGTAGCTATATGTTTTTGGGCTGTTAGCATAAAAATTGTAAAGTGAGCCGTAGAAAGTTTTTGATAATTTATAATCCTTGCCATTATATTTCCATTGAAATTCGGTTGCTCTTGGATTTTCCAAGGCAACTATTTGCTCCTGAACTTTTTGCGAAGGAGGTGTGGCGGTATGATTGGAAATATATTTTGTCCTCAACCAAAAAGCCAAAATTAAAACTGCGGAGAAAAAAACAATCCGCAAGATAAGACGCAAAATTTTCCTAAATGTATTCATAAATTTATTATAGCATGTAATTTGAAAAAATTTAGATTGACAAAACCGTTTTTTAGGAGTATACTATTTAGGTTGCATTTTAATTTATTAAGGAGGAAATTCACGAATATATTTTATTATCTGCTAATAATAAGGTATTTTTTTATTTTTAAATTTTGCGTTTTATGACACAAGAAGAAAAAACAACACAGCTAAGAAAACTGGAAGCACTAGTGCTTTTTCAGAAAGATTGTCTCAATGGTGAAGATTGGGACGATTATGATAAAGCAGAAGATGAAATTAAGAAACTGGAGAAAAAAATAATCAGTGTCGAAGAAAAATGAAAATAATTGCCTCAGGATAAGCTGGGGCGTTTTTATTTTATATGATAGAATTGGAATATGATAAATAATTTTGGCAAAACAGTAGGGATAATTATGGCGATGCTTTTTTTGAGCGGTTGCAATTTTACAAATTCAAAAAAAACCGAAATAAATCTGGAAAAAAATGAAACAGAAAACGTGGAAGAAACGCAAGATAATGTAGAAAATATACAAAACGACGAAAAAAAAGTTGAAATATCAAGTGAGACAGAAGAGGATGTGGCAGTTGCTCCGAACACTGAAATTGTCGAAAAGCCAAAAGAAGAAATTGTGAAAAATATAGATGAGCCGAAAATAATCAATAAATTAGCGGATTGGGGATTTTCTGTTTCAGGTACTAGAAAAATTGACACAATCATCATTCATTCATCGTACAATGCTGTTGGTAAGGATGTGCATGATTTAGATGATATAATTTACAAAGAATATAAGCCATATGGCGTTTCGCCTCACTACATCATTTCTCGTGACGGGAAGATATATCGCTTAGTCGAGGACAAAAACATTGCCTATCATGCGGGAGAGTCGAAAGTTCCAGATGGGAGAGCGGGGGTGAATAATTTTTCAATTGGAATTGAAATAGTAAACACTAAATCAGAAAAGCCTAATGATGCACAATACGGCGCACTCAATAATTTATTAGCTTATCTTAAGAAAGAATATAAAATTAAGTATGTTTTGGGGCATGACGACATTGCCCCCGGCAGAAAAGATGATCCTTGGAATTTTGATTTTGAAAAAATAAAATAGGCTCTTCGCCATTTTTCTTTTCCCAAAAGAAAAGTGGCAAAAAAGAAAAAGGCCACCCGAATAAAATAAAGAAATAAATTTTCGATTTTTTCGCTAAAATTCCTAGTCCCGATGAGTACATCGGGAGAAGATGAGGAATTTCTTAACGCTCAAAAAATCTCAATTTATAATTCTTTATTTTATGGGGTGGGGAAAAATACAAAAACACATTTCGCAAGTTTGAAATATTTTTGAGCTTTTTTGCGTAGTAAAGGAGAGAGAGAAAGAACTAGTCTAAATTTCTAAGCGCAAGGAATGCAAGAAAAAGAAAATTTCAAAAATAAAAGTGATGAAGAATTAGCAGGATTGGTTGCCAACAATCCTGATTTTTATTATCTCCTAATGGAGCGTTATGAAAGCAAAATTTTGCGTTATATCAGACGCATCAGTAATTTACCCAAAGAAACAATTGAGGATTTGGGACAGGAAATTTTTTTGAAAGCGTATGAAAATATAAATGATTTTGATGAAAGTTTGAAATTTTCTTCGTGGCTCTACCGGATTGCCAGAAATCATGTGATAAGTTTTTGGCGAAAAAACAAAAATATGCAGACAGTAGTTTCTTTTGATGCGGATGAAAATTTCAAAAATATGCTTGAGGCAGAAGGTGATTTGGCAAAAAAAATAGAGGCGAAAGATATGGCGAAAATCATCGGAAAAATTCTCTCGCAAATAAGAATAGATTATCGAGAAGTTTTGATGCTTCGGTTTATGGAAGATAAGGATTATAATGAAATTAGTGATATTTTGAAAAAACCGGTTGGCACAATTGGCACGCTGCTCAATCGGGCAAAAAAAGAATTGAAAAATGAATTGGGGAAAAATAATTTTAAGTTTTAGTATATGGAAAAGTCAATAAGTCAAAAAGTATTGGAAAAAATAAAGCAGGAAAAAATTTCCCCCAAATCAAGATGGAATTTTTGGCTTTGTCGTGCTGTTGTGATAGCGCTACTAATATTTTTTGTGTTCGCCGGAGCATTTTCTCTGGGGATAATTTTTAGTATTTTTTCCCAATTTGAAGTGGGAAAAATCGTGGGTCGTCCGCATGGAATGGGAATTTTGTTTTTAAGTTTACCTTTCATTTGGATTATTCTTTTGATATTTTTTGCAATTTTAGCGATAGTAGAATTTGCCAAAACTCGCCGTGGATATAAATATAAAACAACATATGTGGGCGGGATATTTATTTTAGCGATAATAATTTTTGGAGCTATTCTATATAAACTTAATTTTTCTGATAATATGGAAGGTTATATGAACAAAAATTTTTCCGCGTATAGTCAGATTGTGAGAACTCCGGAAAAAGTTTGGTCTCAGCCTGAGGAAGGCCTTATTTCTGGAGAGATAGTTGAAAATAAAAATGAAAAAGAAAAAATATATCTTAGAGATTGGGATGGGGAAGTTTGGGAAGTAGATTATTCTCAGGCGCTTGTTCGTCCTAGGGTGAAAAAAGAGATTGGTGAGAAAGTGAAGATAATTGGTGAAAAGGAAGAGGGGCGCAAATTTAGAGCTCAAGAAATTAGGCCTTGGAATGGCAGACAAATGCATCGAGAGAAGTAAGTTGAAAGAAAAAATAGGAAGGTTGCGTAGTAAGATAAGTCGAGAGAAATTTTCTCAAGAAGCTGATCACTTCTATCGTTAATAATTAAACTTAAAAATTATGGAAGCTAAAAAATATCTAAGCAAAAAATTTCTAATAGGAACAAGTATGCTAGTGGCTACTGCCGGTCTAGTTGGTTCAGCGCTTTATGCTAGTGCCTATCAAGGCGATCCGAATGTTAAAGGTCCAAATTATACAACTGAGCGTCATGATGCTATGACTAAGGCCTTTGAAAACAATGACTATAACGCATGGAAGGAGCTAATGGCTGGCAGAGGACGAGCGACCCAAGTTATAAATGAAGGAAATTTTTCTCGCTTTGCCGAGGCGCATAAGCTGGCGCTAGAAGGAAAGACAGAGGAAGCGAAAAAAATCAGAGCTGAATTAGGATTGGGACTCAGAAATGGAGATGGACAAGGCCGTGGAATGGGTAGAGGAGCAAATTGCAATAGATAATTTTTCGTCAAATATGCAAACTTTGCATGGAAAGCAATCCCGAGCGCTCGGGATTGTTTTTTTGTTTTTTTTGTGAGATGATTTGAATATGGAAATTATAATTAAAATTCAGGAGCGAAAAATTAGCATAATACTGCTTCAAAACAAAAAAGAAGTGGATTTTTTGGATATTGTCGAAGAACATAGTCTTTCTGAAAAGCTTTTGCCGGAAATTGATCAACTTCTTCGAAAAAATAAACTAAAGCTTGAGGATATCGAAAAAGTGACCGTGGACAGCGATCAAGAAGACAATTTCACCACCACCCGCATCGCCAAATCAGTGGCCAACGCGTGGAATTGGAATCTAAAAAACAAAGAATAGTTATCCACAGGTCAAAACTTGCCAAAATTGGATATGGTGATATAATATCATTATGTCAAAGCAAAACAAAAAACTTAATAAAAGAAAAAAAACCAAGAGAAATTATGTGTGAACATGATTATAAAAATGCAATTCAAATTGGCAATGTTGATTATGTTTGCCCTCTATGCAAAGAGCTCCTCAATCCGTTGGAATGGTTTTTTATGAATAGTTTTGAATTTATTGATGTTACGCCCAAAAATTTAAATAAAATAAAACAAAAAAAATATGAATGAATTAATAAACATAAAAGTAATTCAAAAAGATTTCAATGGTGAAAAGAAAAGATTTGTGAATGCTAGGGAATTGTATAAATGGTTGGGTGTAGGTAGGGATTTTTCTAACTGGATAAAAGATAGGATTGGAAAGTATGGTTTTGTGGAAGATTTGGATTTTTTTGTAGCCTTCGCCAAATTTGGCGATGGATTTAGTGGCTTAAATAAGGTAAAAGCCATTGACCCTAAAAGTGGAAAAATTTTAGCCAGAGAGTATATTATTTCAATTGATATGGCAAAAGAACTGGCAATGCTGGAGAATAACGAAAAAGGAAAAATGGTTAGAAAGTACTTCATTCGAGTGGAAAATGATTTCAAGAAAGTAATGAGGATTGCGACGATGGATCCGAAATTTATCAATCAATTGACGAGTCAGTTTTTTGAAACGCGAGAAGAAACAAAAGAATATCGCAGAGATTTTACTGATTGCATAAAGGATTTTGTGGCGGTGAAAAACTATGGGACTTATACGGACATGCTATATGATTTTTTGTTCCTAGAAAACGCTAAGGAATATAGAAAACTTTTAGATTTAGCTAAAAAAGATTTCACCCGAAATTATATGTATGAAGAGATATTATTGACCATTGGTGCTTTTGAAACTGGATTGGCAGGAGAAATTGAAGAAGAATTCAAAAAATTAGGCAGAATGTTGACGCAAGAAGAATTCCTTAGGAAATTTAACAACTTTTCTTCTACGAAAAATTGGCTAGTCTATCAAAGAAGAGCAAGAAACATTATGGCAACTTATGACGAAGAACTGCGAAGAATCAAACATCCGAAGCTAATTGATTATAGAAAAGAGTTTAGTCAGGAAGATATTCAAAAACTTTTGAAATAATTTCTTGTCGTTGAAAGATAGAAAGAGATTGAAATAATTAAAAGAATAAAAACACCAAAAAATGTTTCAATAGTGGTTTTGATTTATTGAAAAATGTTTTAGATTGGAGGAATATACTCAAAACCGTGAAAAAGCATCAAAAAGGCATGCATTTTCACGGTTATATTAACAAAACCGTGAAAAATATGAAAAAGGTGTTTGGAAAATTGGTGTTGAAAATTGAAAAATTCACAAAACCGCTTTAGGGCTGTTTTGTTTGACTAATAATTTATTATATATTAGACTGATTTGAAGTACTTTATACAAACAATAGATAAAGATAAATCTATTAATAATAAAATGGGAGGTGTTATGAAAATAGAAGTTAGAGCACACAGCGGAAAGATAAGCATTGATGCTTCAAGCGATAAAACAATGGGACTTTCCCATGTATTTGTCGGGGATACATTGATTTCTTGTTTCGGAGAAAAAGTAAGAATCGCTGGGGTTGCTTCCGCGACAAGATGCGGTAAATTTTTTGGGCAAGAAGTGATTTGGTATACAAAAGAGGATGACATTACTTATTATTATGCCCCTGGAGATTTATTTAACTTAGGTTTCAAAACAATAAAGGAAGGAGGATGTAATGAAAAAACAGACGAATGTTTTTGAACCACAGGAGATAAACAAATTGTTGATAAATTACGTTTGTAGCGATGAGGGAGGGCTACCGGAAAAGCTTTGGGAACTTTTCCGATATGAAGAAAAAATACCAGAACGATTTCTGGAAATCTTTCAGATAGAAACAAATCTTTTTTATCAGGCGGCCATTAAAAGCTCACAAGGGAAGACGAGCCAAGAGCTGATAGACTCTTATGCTAAAACAGTAGCCCAACTGAAAGGCACTATAAATATTTTAGCATATCTTGGAGTTCCTCCAGCTAGTTCTTTCTCAGCTCAATAAAAATGGTAATTATGAAGGAGGGTATTATGATTGACAATTTTTTCTGTTTTTCTCCCTGGGTAGGATTGGTTTGTTCGATTGTTGGTATCGTATATATCGGCATATCAATTCGCTATACAGAAAAGAATCCCCTTACTTTGAGTGCTATAAAAAACACTCGTTTCGCAAAAGTGTTGGATTCTCTTTTCTTCAATGAAAATCAAATTGTTCCACTGAAGCTGGTGGCTATGCATGCTGAATGGCAAAACCCTTTTCATTTAGCTTCGGACAACGAGCAGAAGATGATTCAACAGTTGGCGAAGGAGACAATCCGAAAACATGGGAAATTAGTCAAAAATGCTTGAAAACAAGCAAACAACACTAGAGGGATGTTTAAAAAACATCCCTTCTTTTTATAAAAATAATCTGTCAAGTTGACAACTTTTCATTCCTCTGATAAGATAAGAATACAAATCAGAAAGATAGCAGAAACGGCAGGAATAAAGACAAAAAAACTAAAATCGGGTGGAAATGGACTGCAAGGCACTTGCAATTGTTTTTGTTTCAATGTATAATGTTTTCACGATACATTTTTATTTAGAAAATTCGTTTTATTTTACTTAGGGTGATAAAAAAATAAATAACTTAATACTTTTAACATAACTCATGTAAAAGCTTTATTTCTGAACGTTCCCAGAAAAAAAAGCCGGAAATGAGCGTTATTTCTATGGCTAAAGTTGACAAAAAACTGGAAGTTAAAACATCTTTCGGGTCGGGATCTTCACTCTCGAAAAGGAAATTTTTTAGAGATATTTCTATGGTTTCTCTCCCAAACCTGATCGAATCTCAAGTTAACTCATACGAATGGTTCATAGAAAAAGGCCTCCGAGAAATTTTAGATGAAGTTAATCCAATTCGCGACTTTACCGAAAAAGATCTAGAGCTTTCTTTTAAAGAATACTATTTAGACGAGCCCAAATATGACGAAGTGACGGCCAAGAATAAAAATATCTCTTTTGAGGCTCCATTGCGTTGCAAAGTCCAACTTATCATCAAAAGTACAGGAGAAATCAAGGAACAAGAAATTTATCTCGGCGATTTTCCCCTCATGACCGATCGAGGAACTTTTATCATAAATGGAGTAGAAAGAGTGGTAGTTAGCCAGATAATTCGTAGCCCTGGTGTGTTTTTCACTATGGCTTATACCAAAGGCAAGAAGCTTTTTGGCGCGAAAATTATCCCAAATCGTGGAGCTTGGCTGGAAATCGAAACTGATTTGGATGGTGCGATTTTTGTCAAAATCGATCGCAAAAGAAAAGTGGCTATCACTTCACTCCTGCGAGCTTTTGGCTATTCAACTGACAAGGAACTTTTGAATATATTTAAAGGTGCTGATAATGGAGAAATAAATCACATCGAAGCAACAATTGCCAAGGATGTGGCGAAAAATCAAGGAGAAGGATACAAGGAAGTATACAAAAGAATTCGTCCGGGTGATTTAGCCACTGAATCAAATGCTAAATCAGTGGTGGATTCAATGTTTTTCAGTTTTGACAAATATGACTTTGGTGGAGTGGGAAGATATCGCTTGAATCAAAGATTGGAAGTTAATCGTCCTGACAATGAAGAAAATCGAGTTTTGATGCTGGAGGATTTGATTTTGATAATCAAAGAAATTATTCGACTAAACAATGATCCGCGAGCGATTGCTGATGATATCGACCATCTTGGAAACAGACGAGTGCGCTCAGTGGGTGAATTAGTGCAAAACAAATTACGAGTGGGACTAACGAGAACTGCCCGAAACATCAAGGATCGCATGAGTACTTGCGATATTTTGACCGTAGTACCAGGACAACTTGTCAATTCTCGCCCAGTGGCTGCCTCAATCAAAGAGTTTTTTTCTAGTTCACAGTTATCTCAATTTATGGACCAAGTTAATCCATTAGCTGAGTTGGAACACAAAAGACGTATCAGTGCGATGGGACCAGGAGGGCTCACTCGAGAACGCGCTGGTTTTGAAGTGCGAGATGTTCATCCTTCACATTATGGCCGAATTTGTCCAGTAGAAACTCCAGAAGGACCAAACATTGGTCTTGTTGGTCATTTAGCTACTTATACTAAGATAAATTCTTATGGCTTTTTGGAAACACCGTACCTCAAAATTTATCACGAAATAGAAAATCAAGCGGAAAAACTTGTTGGAAAAATTTTGAATGAAAAAGTAGGTGAATTTGAAATAGGGACAGAAATTTCATCTGATTCAGCAGAAAAAAT
Source organism: bacterium (assembly GCA_030654225.1). Lineage (GTDB taxonomy): Bacteria > Patescibacteriota > Minisyncoccia > Moranbacterales > UBA2206 > UBA2206. The sequence goes on along the minus strand of JAURXY010000027.1, from coordinate 26,175 downwards.
TGCTAAAAGCAAAGAAAAGAAAACGATCAAAATCAAACCGTGGATCAGTCGAGAAATTGAATATGTCAATGCAACAGTGGAAGACCGAAAAAATATTGCTCACGCCGGAATTAATATTTCTAAGAGTGGAAATATTTTGGACGAAGTGGTGGGAGCGAGAGTGAAAGGTCAAGCCACAGAAATCGAAGCAACAAAACTAGATTATATTGACGTGAGTGCCAAGCAATGTATTTCAGTGGCAACTGCCCTTATTCCTTTCTTGGAACACGATGATGCCAACCGAGCATTGATGGGTTCTAATATGCAACGTCAAGCTGTTTCTTGCGTAAAGCCACAAGCTCCTCTCGTGGGCACTGGAATTGAAGACAAGGCGGCAGCAGACTCCGGACAAGTGGTAATCGCCAAGGCTGATGGAGAAATTATCGAAGTTGATGGAGATCATATTATCGTCAAAGAAGAAGCTCCGGCAGCAGCAAAAAAACCATATTTGAAAAGAGAATATCGATTGCAAACTTTTGTAAAATCAAATGCCTTCACTTCTATGAATCAGGTTCCCCGCGTGGAGAAAGGTCAGCTGGTGAAAAAGGGACAACTTTTAGCGGACGGTGCTTCTACTGATCAAGGGGAATTATCCTTAGGTCAAAATGTAGTAGTGGCGTTTATCCCTTGGGAAGGTTCCAACTACGAAGATGCAATTATTATTTCACAAAAATTAGTCGAAGATGACCGTTATAGTTCAATTCATATTGAAGATTTTTCTATTGATGTTCGCGACACAAAACTCGGACCCGAGATAATAACTCGCGACATTCCAAATATCGGAGAAGAAAGACTTAAGAATTTGGACGAAACTGGAATAATTCGAATTGGCGCAGAAGTTTCTTCTAGCGATATTTTAGTCGGAAAAATTTCTCCAAAAGGTGAAGGTGATTTGACATCAGAAGAACGATTGCTTCGCGCAATTTTTGGAGAAAAATCTCGAGATGTCAAAGATAGTTCACTTTACTTACCACATGGAGAATACGGCAAAGTAGTGGATATAAAAATATTTTCGCGAGAACAAGGCGATAAGCTTCCAACTGGAGTGATAGAGCAAATTCAAGTGTCTGTTGCGCAACTCAAGAAAATTTCAGTGGGAGACAAATTAGCTGGACGTCACGGAAACAAGGGCGTGATTTCTCGCGTAGCTCCTGTAGAAGATATGCCTTATCTATTAGACGGAACTCCAGTGGATATGATTATTAATCCTCTTGGTGTGGCTAGTCGTATGAATATTGGACAAATTTTGGAAACTCATCTTGGTTGGGCAGCTTTGAAATTAGGTTATAAGGCCGCTACTCCAGCGCTTGAAGGCGTAACTGAAGAACAAATTGAAATGGAGCTGGAAAAGGCCGGACTACCAAAACATGGAAAATCACAACTCATTAATGGAAGAACAGGTGAAAAATTTGACAATGAATCAACAGTGGGTGTGATGTATGTTATGAAGCTCCATCATTTAGTGGACGACAAGATTCATATGCGTTCAATCGGACCGTACTCTTTGATCACTCAACAACCATTGGGTGGAAAAGCTCAGTTTGGTGGACAGAGATTTGGAGAAATGGAAGTTTGGGCTTTGGAAGGTTATGGCGCCGCTTATACTTTGCAAGAAATGCTCACAATTAAATCTGATGATGTGATGGGACGAAGCAAAGCTTATGAGTCAATTATCAAAGGTGAAATGATAAAGAGTCCAAATATACCAGCCTCTTTCCATGTGCTTGTGAGCGAACTTAAAGGTTTGGGAATGAATGTAGAACTTATGGGAGCAAAGGCTGATGAGGATGAAAAAGAAGAACAGAATTTAGAGCAAGTTTAAAAATAGTATAAATTATCAATTTATTCGAATCTAGCGTTAATTATATATAATTGACGCAAGACGAGATACTTAATTTACATGGATTCATTCTCTACAACCAAAATAAGTGACTTTAACAGCGTGAGACTCTCCATTGCTAGTCCAGAAAATTTCTTGGATTGGTCACATGGTGAAGTCACCAAGCCGGAGACAATAAACTATCGAACTCAGCGCTATGAGCGCGAAGGTCTTTTTGATGAAAAGATTTTTGGACCTTCTAAGGACTGGGAATGTTATTGTGGAAAATATAAAAGAATTCGCTACAAAGGTATCGTTTGCGACAAGTGTGGTGTGGAAGTGACACGCTCAATTGTGAGACGCGAACGAATGGGACACATCAAACTTGCTGTGCCAGTTTCTCATATTTGGTTTTTGCGAGGTGTACCTTCCAAGATTGGTTTGGCGCTTGGAATGGGAGTAATGGATTTGGAAAAAATTGTTTATTTCTCAAGCTATATAGTTTTTAATGTGGACGAGCAAGAAAGAGAAAAAGTTTTGGTGCAATTGGAACAAGAATTCAAAAATAAGCAAAAAGAAATTGCCAAGAATTTTTCCTCTGACACCAAAGAAGGTTTGGAAAAACAAGAAGAGTTGAAAAATATCTACCGTTCTTCCAAAGAAGAATTGAAAAGTTTGCAAAAACTGCAAATAATTTCTGAAATAGAATATTTCAATTTATCCACCAAATATGCGCAGGTTTTTTCTGCCGGCATTGGAGCAGAAGCAGTGAGAAATATTTTGTGTAACATGGATCCAAAAACTGAAATTGAAACTTTGAAAAAAACTTTGACTGATGATGAAAATCAAGATAAGAAAAAAATTCTCAAAAGGATAAAATTGTTTCAAGGATTTTTGAAAGCCGACATGAAACTTGAATGGATGCTTCCGACAATCATTCCTGTTATTCCGCCAGACCTTCGACCGATGGTAGCCTTGGACGGTGGACGTTATGCCACAAGTGATCTCAATGATCTTTATCGAAGAATCATCAATCGTAATAATCGTTTGAAAAAACTCATTGAGATTGGTGCACCGGAAGTTATCACCCGAAATGAAAAAAGAATGCTTCAGGAAGCGGTGGATGCTCTTTTTGACAATAGCGCTAGACGCTCTCAGGTGAGTGTGGCTGCTTCGACTGGGCAAAGACGACCACTACGATCTTTGGCTGATACTTTAAAAGGCAAGCAAGGACGTTTCCGTCAAAATCTACTTGGAAAACGAGTGGACTATTCCGGACGAAGCGTAATTGTGGTTGGGCCAAATCTGAAATTGCATCAATGCGGATTGCCAAAGAAAATGGCGCTGGAACTTTTCAAACCTTTTATTATCAACAAATTAATCGAAAGAGAATTGGCCTACAATGTTCGAAGCGCAGGAAAAATGGTGGAAGGTGAAACGGAAGAAGCGTATGACATTTTGGACGAAATAATTTCCCATCACTATGTGCTTCTTAACCGTGCTCCAACCTTGCATCGTCTTTCAATCCAAGCTTTCCAACCGGTGCTGATTGAAGGCAAGGCGATTCAAATTCATCCAATGGTTTGTTCAGCTTTCAACGCTGACTTCGACGGTGACCAGATGGCAGTGCATGTTCCCTTGACTGACAAAGCTCGTTGGGAATCAGAACATTTAATGTTGTCATCTCGAAATCTTTTGAAACCAGCCAGTGGAGAGCCAATTACTACTCCAACTTTGGATATGGTTTTGGGTTGCTATTACATTACCCATATTTTGGCCGGTGCCAAGGGGGAAGGAAAAATATTTTCCAATTTCGATGAAGCCATTTTAGCCACTGAGCTTGGACACGTTGATGTGCGAGCGAAGATAAAAGTAGCGCATGAAGGAAAATTACTTGAGACTTCCGTGGGAAGGATAAAATTAAATTTGATTATCCCAAAAGAAATTGATTTCCTCAACGAAGAAATGACCAAGAAAGAATTGAAATTTTTAGTGGCGAAAGTTTTGGAAGTTTCAGGGCGAGAAGCGGCCGCAATCTTCGTGGATGAAATCAAAAATTTAGGTTTCCGATCTGTCACTAAATCTGGTATCAGTTGGGGTATGAAAGATTTGTCCGTTCCAACTAACAAAAAAGAAATCATGGACAATGCTGAGGAAAAAGTGGAAGTGGTCAAGAAGCAATTTAATATGGGACTTCTCACTGAAGAAGAAAGAAAAAATAAAGTTATTGAAATTTGGAATGATGCTAAAAACAAAATCACAGATGCGGTGCGTTCTTCGATGGACAAAGAAGGACCAGTTTATTCAATGGTTTATTCCAAGGCTCGAGGGTCTGAATCAGTGGTTGTGCAGATGTGCGGAATGAAAGGACTGATGGCGGGACCAACTGGTGAAACTATTGAACTTCCAATTAAGAGTTGTTTCAAAGAAGGCTTGAATGTGTTGGAATATTTCATTTCGACTCATGGAGCGAGAAAAGGTATGGCCGACACTGCTCTTCGAACAGCCACGGCTGGATATTTGACTCGAAGACTGGTGGATGTGGCGCAAGATATCATTGTTCGTGAAGCTGATTGCAAAGACAAAGGTGGGGCTTTCATTTTCAAGGAAGATTCTGATCGAATCGGACAAAGCTTTGGAAGTCGTGTCACTGGCCGAGTGCTCACTGAAGATGCCATTGATCCAAAAACTGGTGAAGTTATCGTAGAAAAAGATAATTTAGTTACCAAAGAGCAAGGAGAAAAAATTGAGAAAGCTGGTCTTGCTAAAGTCAAAATTAGAACAGTGGTCACTTGCAAAACTCCGCGAGGAGTCTGCCAAAAATGTTATGGCACTGACCTTGGTAGAGGTAATGTAGTGGAAATTGGTCAAGCTGTGGGAATTGTGGCCGCGCAAGCCATTGGTGAGCCAGGAACACAGCTAACTATGCGTACTTTCCATATTGGAGGTATTGCAGGATCTGACATTACTCAAGGTTTGCCTCGGGTGGAAGAAATTTTTGAAGCTCGTCCACCAAAAGGTGAAGCGATTATTTCAGAAGTTAATGGAAAAGTTTTGGCCATTGAAAAACAAGATAAGAATTTTGTGGTCAAGATTGAAGCTGAGGACAAACAAAAAACTATCAAAGAATATCAAATTCCAACTGGCAGTACTTTGAAAGTAACTGAAGGTGAAATAATCGGCATGGGAACACAACTCTCCGAGGGTCACATTGATCTTAAAAAACTTTACAAAACAATGGGCTGGGAAGAAGTCTATCGCTATATCATTCGAGAAATTCAGGAAGTGTATGCAGCGCAAGGTGAAGGCATCAACGACAAACACATTGAATCAATTATCCGTCAGATGTTTAGTCGCGTGACCGTGACTTCTTCCGGAGACGCAGATTTCTCTGTGGGAGATATCTTGGAACAAGATGAATTTTTGGAAGCCAATGCCGAAATCAAAAAAGCAGGAGGAGAAAAAGCGCTAGGTGAAAAAATGCTCTTGGGCATCACTAAAGTGGCTCTTTCAACTGATAGTTTCCTCTCCGCAGCTTCTTTCCAAGAAACCGCTCGAGTTCTGATTAACGCTGCCTCACAAGGCAAGCAAGATAAACTGCGAGGTCTCAAAGAAAACGTGATCATCGGAAAACTAATTCCAGCGGGGACGGGGTATAGGAAATAAATTATTTTGTAGAATACAAAAAACGCCTTGGGAAATCCGAGGCGTTTTTTGAAACTTTATAAAATCTTTAAATATTGACAAACTTTATAAAGTTTAGTGTCTCCTAAAGTGAAGCGTTAGGAGACTTTAGAGGGGGTGAGTATTGACAGGTGAATACTCACCCTCATTATGGTTTAGTATATCTCAGCGGACAGTCCGCTAAATTGCGGACTGTCCGCGATTTGATTTGATATAAACGCTGTAAAAAATCTGAGGCGTTTTTTGATTTTTGACTTTTAGTGTCAAAATAGGCTACAATTAAACTACGGAAAATTCACAAGAAAAATTAGCGTATGAGAATTGAAATTAAAAAATTCGGTGAATTATTATTATCTCCTTCGGATGGGCAAAGAGCTTTTTTAACTATGCAATCAGATTTACTGAAAAATATACCATCAGATGAGTTGATTGAGTTGGATTTTTCTGGAGTAAAGGCACTCGCTCCTTCTTGGGCAAAGGAAGTTCTTTTTGAAATCGCTGAAAAATTCAAAAATGTGAAACTGCTCAATACCGAAAATGAAACTGTCCAAGCAACGCTTAAAACTTTGCGGGAATATTCGGATTTGAAGATATAAAATTGTAGAGACGAGGCACTGCCTCGTCTCTACCTTGAATACAATACAAAAAACGCTTCGGGAAATATGAGGCGTTTTTTTGATTTGACGATTGTTGCTGGGGGGGGGGGTATAATACGGATGTAATTATTAAGGGAAATAAAAAATATGTTTGAAAGTTTTAAAAAATCATCAACAAGTCAAGAGCCTGACTCGAAGTTAGAAGGGGACTTGGCATATCTATCTCATCAAAAAGGAGTGAAGGATTATCGAGCTGGTGTGGATAAAAAATCAGCGGAATCATATGAGAAAGATCCGCGAAATTATGATGCTACTGAACTCAGTCAAGTTTCAGAGGATGAGGAAAATGAAAAAAGACTTAATCCGGAAATTAAGGAAGAATTTGAAAGGCTTTTCAAAAATAAAACTCAAATGATGAAAAATTTTGAAGATAGCCCGCAACTATTGGATAGAATAAAATTATTAAATAGTGAAAAGTTAAATGCTAAGATGAAAGATATCAATAGCGACAAACTAATGAAAGTTATTGGTGCGGTGGGAATTTCTATGAGCGCTTTGATGACTTATATGGGCATGGATGCTGGTCCTGATGGTGGTGGAGCTATTTTATATTCGATTGGTGGTCTTAGCGCAGTAGCTGGTGCGATGGGTTATATTACTGGTAAATTTGAAGAAATTTCTAGAAAGAGAGCAGCAGTGGGTGGTGCGAAATTTAATTTATCTCAGGATATAGAAGGAGCGTCTTCGGGTAAATAATTTTGGATACTAGAAAATTTTTGGCTTAGTAATAATTGAAAATTAAAAAAAATATGGATAATAATTTAGATCAAGAAAAAATAAAAAAAGAGATTGACAAAGCTTTGGAAGAAGCTGAATCAAAAATGAGCCCTCAAGAAAAATTAGAATTTCTAAGAGAGTTGAATAATTGGATAGAGTCATTTAACCAGAATTTTGCTGATCTTAAGAAAATGACAGAAGAAGAGGAGAAATTAAAGGAAGTGAGAGAAAAGCTTTAAGAGATTAGAAGTTGGTTTCTAGACACGCCGTGTCCAATTGGAAATGGCGTGTCTTTTTATACATAAGAGGTAGGTGTTTTTGATTTTGTGCTAAAAGATAGCACCGACAAATATCAAAATTCAGCTTAAAATTGAGAATGTAATCACATAATTTATACTAATTTTATGAATTATTCATCCCAAAGCTTCACTTTAGGAAACTTGGACGGTGCTTGACAAATATCAAAATTTAGCCTAAAATTGTAAGTATAATAACAAATTTAGGCAAAATTATGCAAATAATCTCAAGAATAGCCCAAAAACAAATAGAAGCGGAGCTTTTTAAGGGCAAAGCTATTATTATTTACGGCGCTAGGCAGGTGGGAAAAACGACCCTAGCTAAGCAAATAATCGAAAAATACGGTGAAGAAGCTAATTATTTTGATTGTGAATTGCTCAGCGTGAGGCAAAATCTTGAAATTCCCGAAGTAAACCGGCTAAAATCATATCTAGGAAGATATAAATTGGTAGTTCTGGATGAAATGCAAAAAATGTCCAATGCTGGAACGATATTGAAAATTTTGGTGGATCATTGCCTGGAAATTCAAATTATCGCTACTGGTTCGTCAAGTTTTGAAATGGCGAATAAAACTAGCGAACCAATGACGGGAAGAGCCAAAAGATTTACGCTGTATCCTTTTTCAATTATTGAATTGGAACAAGAATATAATCGATTTGAAATAGACGGCAAATTGGAAAATATTATGCGCTTTGGAACTTATCCGGAAGTTTTTTTAGCGGAAAATGAGGATAGTATAAAAGAAAGAGCGGATGAAATTGTTTCGAATTATTTATATAAAGATATTTTAGCCTTTGAAGGAATTAATAAATCCAGCGTGATTGAAAATCTTTTGAAGCTTTTGGCGCTTCAACTTGGACAAGAAGTCTCCTATACTGAATTGGCGAAAAATCTAGGAATAAGCCGGCTCACAGTGCAAAAATATATTGATATTTTAGAACAGTCTTTTATAGTTTTTACGCTGAAAGCTTTTAGCCGGAATATGCGGAAAGAAATCTCAAAATCTGTTAAAATTTATTTTTATGATTTGGGAATTAGAAATAGCTTGATTCAAAATTTTAATTTATTGTCGCTTCGAAATGACACGGGCGCACTTTGGGAAAATTTTCTTATCATAGAAAGAATAAAAAGAAATTCTCATCGAAAATTGCGTCCAAATAAATATTTTTGGCGAACTTATGATCAACAAGAAATAGATTTTATAGAAGAACAGGACGGAAAACTTTTTGGCTATGAAATGAAATGGAAAAAAAAGCAAGTTAAGGCTCCAGCGGAATGGTCGAAAAATTATGAAAATTCTTCTTTTGAAATAATTAATAAAGAAAATTATTTTGAATTTGTGGGTCGCAAGGATTAATTTTAGGAGCGTTTTTTGATTTTCAAATTTTGTGGTAGAATAGATTTATATGGGAAGACATAAAAAAAATAAGAATAAGGAAGGGGATAATTCGGGGGAAAAAGAGCAGGAAAGAAAGCCGAGGATTAATCTCAAAGGGGACGCCAAAAGAAGCGCGGTGGCCGTAGTTCTTTTTGCGTTGGCAGTGCTTTCCATTTTGGGCTTTTTTAATGCGGCCGGATCTTTTGGGCAATTTCTCAATAAGATGATTGGCTATTCAATCGGTTATGTGAAATTTATTTTTCCAATCTCCTTGATTTTTGCAGGCATAGTCTTGTTACTTCGTCGAGAAACGGCCTTTTATGTGACGAAGTTTATCGGCCTTTTAGTTTCTCTGCTTAGTATTGCGGGAATCTTTCATTGGTTTTATCTAGCCGAGGAAATGCTAAAAATGGCTGGCAAAGGCAAGGGTGGAGGGTACATCGGTTATGGTTTGAGTCATTTTTTGGCAAAATATTTAGGCTCAGCCGGAAGTCTCGTGGTGCTGTTGGCTATTTTTATGTTAGGGATAATTTTGACTTTCAATTTTTCCATTGTGCATTTCTTTTTGAAATTTAAAAAACAAGAAGAAACACAAAATGACACAGAAGAAATTAAAACGCAGAATAACGCAGAAATGATACAGAACGACACAGAGTTAGAAAAACAGAATAACACAGAGATAAAACAGAACGACACAGAAAAAATTTCACAAGAAACGGAAATCGAAAAAAATATCGGGAAAATTGAATTCGTGGAAGGACGCGATCAATTCGTGTCGTCGAAAATTGAAGATGAAATTGAGGGGCAAATAAACTCCAAAAAAATAATGGAAAGACGATCATTGGATTTGGAAGCGCCGACCAAGGAATTTACTTTTCCAAAAATTTCAAAAAATTCCAAATGGGTTTTTCCGCCAGCGGAGATGTTGGAAAAAACTTATGGCGAGGCGCAAGGTGGAGATGTGGAAGCTAATTTTGCCATTATTGAAAAAACCCTGCATGATTTTGGCATTCAAGTGGAGAGAGGCACTGTCAAAATTGGTCCGTCAGTGACGCAATATAGTTTTCGTCCGGCAGTGGGAGTGAAAATTGCCAAAATTTTGGCTTTGCAAAACGATTTATCACTGGCGCTGGCTGCTCATCCAATTCGAATTGAAGCGCCGATCCCTGGACAATCCTTAATTGGCATTGAGATTCCTAACAAAATTTCACTGATCGTGAGACTTCGTGATATGATCGAAGAACCACAATTCAAAAAGAGAACTTCTAATTTGATGGTGGCACTGGGAGAGGACGTGAGTGGAAATTGTGTTTTTGGCGATTTAGCCAAGATGCCCCATCTCATGATTGCGGGAGCCACTGGCACAGGAAAATCAGTTTCGATAAATTCCGTGATCACAACTTTACTCTACCAAAATTCGCCGGAAGATTTGAAATTTATTATGGTTGATCCAAAGCGAGTAGAGCTTTCACTTTATAATGGTATCCCGCATCTCCTAACTGAGGTGGTGGTGGAAAATAGCAAAGTGGTCAATGCTTTGAAATGGGCGGTGGGAGAAATGGAAAGAAGATATCGAATGCTCCAAGATGCTGGTTCTAGAGACATCAGTTCGTATCGAGAAAAACTCAAATCAGGCTATAAGATAAAACACACTAATCCAGAAACTAATGAAACTAGCGAAGAAGAATTGAAAGCTTTGCCATATATTGTCATTGTGATTGATGAACTAGCCGATCTTATGGGTAGTCACGGCAAAGAAGTGGAAGGGGCAATTGTGCGCATTGCTCAGATGGCGCGCGCTGTGGGCATTCATTTGATTGTTTCAACTCAGCGTCCATCTGTGGAAGTTATCACAGGGCTTATCAAAGCTAATATCACAACAAGAATTGCCTTTCAGGTGGCCACTCAAATTGATTCACGAACTATCTTGGATATGGGTGGGGCAGAAAAACTTTTGGGCAATGGAGACATGCTCTATCTGAGTGCGAGCTCTCCAAAACCAAAAAGAATCCAAGGAGTTTTTGTGAGCGAATCAGAAGTGAAAAAAGTGGTGAAATTTATCATCTCACAAAAGAAGGAGGACAAAAAACCTGCCCGTAATGCTTCGCATAACGAGGCAGGCGGGGAAAAAGAAGACGAGCAAGATATCACAGAAAAATTAAATAAGGAAATTACCGATTTCAAAATGGAGGAAGGCAGTGGAGAAGATGATGAACTTTTGAAACAAATTGAAGAAGAGATAAAGCGCGCAAAAAAAGCCAGTGCTTCATTTTTACAAAGAAGATTTAGAATTGGTTATGCGCGCGCTGCGAGAATCCTGGATATATTGGAAGAAAAGGGAGTGATTGGACCAGCTGATGGCGCCAAGCCTCGTGAAGTTTATGGCGTGGCCGAAGAGGGTAGTATTGAATATGAAAATAACGTTGCGGATCAGGATAAACGGGATAAATGGGAAATATAACTATGAATGGTTTTACTAAAAAAAGCGTTGGCACATTGACGCTGGGAGAAAAACTAAAAAAACTGCGAAGCGACAAACGAACTTCGATTGCGGAAGCTTCGAGGTTTACCAAAATTCAGCCAGCCTATTTGGAATATCTAGAAGAAGGCGTCTGGGATAAGTTGCCAGCTGATGTTTATGTTAAGGGATTTCTGCGAAGTTACGCAGATTTTTTAGGAGTGGACGAAAAAATACTTATTCGAATTTATGAAAGAGAAAAAGAAGTCCGAGCTAATTTGAAAAAAAATGGAAAAGAAAATGACAAAAAAGAAAAACCAATTAACATCTCTCCTTTTATTTTTACCCCGAGAAAAATTCTTATCTCAGCGATTATTGTTTTAGTTTTAGCCGGATTGGTTTTGTTGTATGGGGAGATAAATTCTTTCGCCAACGCGCCAAGCCTCATCATTTTGAGTCCCGAAAACAATAGTCAGGTGGAAGGAAATTCAGTCTATATTGAGGGCGTGACAGACAAGGAGGCGCTTTTATATATAAACAATCAGCCAATTCTGGTGGGTGATGACGGTCGGTTTAAGGAAAATCTAACTTTGCAATCAGGACTAAATACGATTGATGTTAAATCGATCAATAAATTCAAAAAAGAGACTACACAGAGCCTGAGTGTGCAATCTAATTATAAGGAGCCACAAGAAAGTACAGTTGAAAATTAGGCTCTTGCCAAGATTTTGGCGGAGTGATACAATATCAGTAGTCTTTACGAATTACGAATCGGTACGAATGTACGAAATACGAATAATTTGATAAGACAGTAAAAAATTATTCATTTCACATTAGTACATTCGTAAAAATTCGTAATTCGTAGGGGAATAAAAACTAATAATTAAACAAAAGTCTATGAAAGATTCAAACGAAAAGGATGGCAAAAAATTACTGGCAGTTGTTGATGAGATTAGAGAAAAATTTGGCGAAGGAGTGCTGATGAAATTGGGGGACGTGAAAAGAGTGGATGTGGCTTCCATCCCAACTGGAGCAATTTCACTAGACATTGCTTTGGGCATTGGTGGAATTCCACGCGGAAGAGTGGTGGAAATTTATGGGCCAGAATCAAGCGGAAAAACAACTCTAACTTTGCATATCATCGCTAACGCGCAAAAAGCCGGTGGCGTGGCCGCGTTTATTGACGCTGAGCATGCCCTTGATCCAGAATATGCTAAAAGAATCGGAGTTAATATTAATGATCTTTTGATTTCTCAACCGGATAATGGTGAACAAGCGTTGGACATTGTGGAGACACTAGTGAGTTCTGGGGAGATTAGTATTATCGTAGTGGACTCAGTAGCAGCCTTGGTGCCAAAAGCTGAGATTGAAGGGGATATGGGGGACTCTCATATGGGGCGTCAGGCTAGGCTCATGTCGCAGGCTCTTCGAAAACTCACTGCGATTATTGCCAGATCAAATTGCACTGTGATTTTCATCAATCAAATTAGAATGAAAATTGGAGTAGTGTTTGGCAACCCAGAAACAACAACGGGAGGCAATGCTCTGAAATTCTATGCGTCAGTGAGAATTGAAGTGAGAAGATCAGCCCAAATCAAAAAAGGCGAAGATATTGTGGGCAACCGTACAAAAGTAAAAATTGTCAAAAATAAAGTGGCTCCGCCTTTCAAGACTTGTGAGTTTGATATCATGTATAACGAAGGCGTGAGTGCGTCAGGAGATGTGCTCGACACAGGAGTCAAATTTGAAGTGATTGAAAAGAAAGGCAACTCATATAATTTTGGTGAAATGAAGCTTGGCGTGGGACGAGAAACAGCCAAGGCTACGCTCAAAGCTGATCCAAAAATCATGAAAGAAATCAACAAAAAGATTTATGAGAAGCTAAAAGAACAAGAAAAAGCGGAGGAATAATTTATTTGTGAGTGGATTTGCAAGGAAAGAATATATCTGATAAGATAGTCTCATAACCTTGAGAGAGGTTTTTAATTAAATTTTAAAAAGTCAAAAATTATGAAGTATGAAAAGGAATTTCCACTACAGAAGACGAAGGTGGAAGGCATAGACAGAAAATTCAATCTTTCTGATTTAGATGAAAGAAAAGAATATTTTGAAGCAAAAGTAGGCGGAGACATTGAAAAATTGAGAAAATATTTTTCTGAAGGAAAAACATTTATAGCCTATTTTTTAGGCAAAAAAAATGCTGGTAAAGGAACTTATACAAAATTACTTATGGAAATTTTTGGTAAAGATAAGATCGGGCATATTTCTGTGGGTGATGTTGTGAGAGATGTGCATGCGGCTATGGAAGATGAAAACGAAAGAAAAGAATTATTAGCATATTTGCATGAAAATTATCGAGGATATATCTCTCCTGAACAGGGTATTGAAGCGTTACTTGGTAGAGACACAAAAACACTTCTTCCTGATGAATTTATTATGACATTAGTCAAAAGAGAAATTGACAAAATGGATAAAAAGTCACTCTTTATTGATGGTTTTCCAAGAAACTTTGATCAAATTTCTTACTCAATGTTTTTTAAAGAACTTATTGATTATAGAAAAGACCCAGATATTTTCCTAGCAATTGATATCCCAGAAGCAGTTATTGATGAACGAATGAAATATCGAGTGGTTTGTCCAATTTGTCATACTCCAAGAAATCTAAAATTATTAGCTACTAAGGAAGTTGGTTATGATGAAGAAGAGAAAAAATTCTATTTAAAATGTGATAATCCAGAATGTAATAATGTGCGAATGGTTGCAAAAGAAGGTGATAATTTAGGAATTGAATCACTTCGAGAAAGATTAGAGATGGATGACAAATTAATCAGCAAGGTGTTTTCTTTGCATGGCGTTGTAAAGGGAATGGTTAGAAATGCTGTGCCAGCCGATGTGGCGAAAGAAACAGTTGATGATTATGAAATTACTCCTGAATTTTATTATGAACGCGATGAAAAGACCGGTGAAATTAAAACCTTAGAACGACCTTTCACAGTGAAAGATGATGAGGGAATCGAAGTTTATAGTTTAATGGCCCCAGCTGTTGTTTGTACTCTTGTTAAACAATTGGTTAAAACTCTAGGTCTATAAAAAAACTTTGCGATAAATAAAAAATCTCCGATATTCTCGGGGATTTTTTTAAAACTCTTTTTTCTATTTAGCCATGGTCTTTATGCATTTAGTGCAGACTTTTCGGGACTTACCTTCAATTTTTTTGGCTTGCAAGTTGATCATATATTTTCGCAAAGTTTTCACTTGTGAATGGCTCACCTTGTTTCCAACCTGAGAACCTCGACCGCAAACATCACATACTCTAGACATAAAAATGTACCGATGCGAATCTGCGAATTAGATGCGAATCTACGAATATCCGAATCGGTTGATTTGATTTATTACAAGATATAATGTAGCATATAAGGGTAATAAAAGCAAGTGATCGCGATGCGAATCAACCCGCCTCGACTCGCAAGACGATTGCTCGTCGACGCGAGGCGGGCGAATGCATGCGAATACTGCGAATAAAACAAACTAAATATGTTAAATGAAATAGTCCTAATTGTTTTTTATATCGCAATACTTCTCTATAGCGTGATTATCCACGAAGTGGCTCATGGGCTAGCGGCGCTACAATTGGGTGACACGACGGCTAAATATGCCGGAAGACTTACTGCTAATCCTTTCAAGCATTTGGATATGGTGGGCTCGTTTTTTGCGCCACTCTTCATGTATCTTTCTTTCGGTTTTGCTTTTGGCTGGGCCAAGCCAGTGCCATATAACCCATATAATCTAAAGAATCAAAAATGGGGGCCAATGATAGTGGCGCTGGCTGGTCCGGGGATAAATTTGACAGTGGCACTTCTTGCTGCACTTTTGGCCAGATTTATCGCTATACCAATGTACCTCAAGAATGATATTATTGAAAATGTCAATGAATGGTCAACAGTTTCTGGGCTAATTTCTGGATCGGTAAGTACCATATTTTATGAAATTCTAATTATCATTGTGATCATCAATGTCTTCTTGGCTTTTTTTAATTTAATTCCCATTCCTCCATTGGATGGTTCCAAAATATTATTTACTATTTTCCCTGTTAGAATTGAAATGCAAGCCATGCTTGAGCAATTTGGTTTCGCCATACTGTTGTTTTTCATTTTCTTTTTTTCTACACCTCTGCGCATTTTTCTCGGCACAGCCATCAACGCTTTCTTGAATATTGCGATTTAGCTTGACTTTTGCTCTTGGATGATGTATAATAGATATATTAAATAAGGAAGCGGGTGAACACCGCTTTTTTTATTTATTAAAAACAAGTTAATTATTAATAAACCCTTTTAAATAGGGGAAAAACAAAAATATGGGAGAAACAAAATGCAAATGCCCAACATGTGAAAAGCGGGAAGCTGAGGAATTAGAAGCGAATGAAATGAATTTCGCAATCCTCGTGGCCCTAGTGCCAGTTCTCACAATTACACTTTTTAATACAGTCGGATTATTGTAAGAATAATCCCCGAAAAAAACTTCAAAAAAATCTGAATTAGAAATTCAGATTTTTTTAATTCTAAAATAATTACTTTCTATCCATATGCACAAAGTTGATTATTCATTTTTTAGAATAAATAAAACCCCCAAAGCGCGATGGCTTTGGGGGAGAGTTTTAAAATTATTAGATCAGTTCAATATTCTCTATATTCTGATCGAGCGATCTCAATTTAATTTTTTTAATTCCTTGTGCTCTCGCTATATTGAAGATATCTATAACTCTTGGTAATAGCGTGTCAGGAGAAACATCTTTGTCTGTATTTAATTGACATTCTATATAGTCGTTATTTATATTATACAGAATGTTTATAACTAATTTATTCTGATAATCATGATAATCATGGATGCTGATGGAAAATTCCGTATCATTGCAATCTATTTCAAAATTTGTATCCAAAATGAATGCATTCATAATTTTCAGGATGTTTGATTTTGTTGCTTCAGTCATTTTTCTCCTCCTTGTTTGTATAAATTTCATTTGTATCTATCGATAAGGCATTTCCTTCTAATTTTCTCCTTGATTTTCCGCTCCTTATCATCTTGTGCCTCTTTCCAGGCTTTGTGCATAGTCCTGGCATCTCGATATGACAATACAGCCACTTTATTGTCAGTAAAAACAACAACATATTCTACTTTTGAAGCTGTAAATATTACTTTTTTTATGAATACTTTTGAATATCCAAGAGGAATCTCATTCTTAAAAGTGTTGTTTATGATATCAATATAAGTCCCCTCTTTGTAGCTTAATAAATAGTGGTTTATTGGAAACATGATATTAATCCAAAAAATCACTAAGAACATATAATGCCACCATGGAAATTTCATTTTTTCTTCTCCTTGTTTTTTATCCTGTATTCAACCATCCATAAATAATCTAAGATGTTATGGTAGTAATAATCTGAACAAAGCGTGGCGATGTCGAACGGAAGAGAAATAATTTTCCCCACCAAGGAAGCAGAAACTCCTACTCCGTTCCAATTTTCTCGATTATCTTTGCTAATTTGTTTCCTTATGCAATCTTCGAGCAAGCCGATACCTAAAAATACAGTTGCTGTGCAAATAGCAAAAATAACTATTTCGAACCCGCGAGCAGGCTCTGGTTTTAATAGGTCGTTATTCACAAATTCTTTTATGGGAATTTTACTAATGTCATATCCCATAAATGCTCCCGCCGAAAGAGAATAAATAAACTTATTTATTTTCAAACTTACATTAAACGCTTTCTTCGCATCATAATATTCGTGCCCCAATAATCCCTCTAATTTACTTTGAATGTTATTGGATAAGTTACCGCATACGGGGTATAAAGCCTTACAAAGTAATTTAAGAAGATTATCTATTTTTAATTTAATAATCCTCCCAATATCCTTTAAGACTTCGCGAGCAATCTCTTTTTTTATGCTCATTTTAGGACCTCCTATTTGAATTGTTTTTAATTGTCAATGAACCGGAACTGTCCATTATACACTTCTAATAGAGATATTCAATATTTACCGTCATAACATATTTAAGGCTGTTGTTAAATAATATAATAAAGCCTTTATATATTGACTTTTAGGCTAGTTATGCTATTATATATTCAGTAGTCGGAAAATTACGAATAAACCTCACCCCAACCCTCTCCTTGTAAAGGAGAGGGGGCAAAAAAGTATGGAAATAAAAGAAATTTTGAGACAATTTGGAATGGAGGACAAAAAAGCGGAAGTTTATTTGGCTTGCTTGGAAATGGGCGGAGCGACGGCCTATCTTCTGGCAAAAAAAGTCGGACTGAAGCGTCCAACTGTCTATGATATTGTTAATCAACTAATGAAAGAAGGTTTGATTTATAAATCCATCAAAGGTAATGTGAAATATTTTTCTCCGGCTGATCCGGAAATACTAATCAAGAAACTCAAAGAAAAAGAGGAAAGGATAAATTCCATAATGCCAAGTTTGCAAAATTTATATAACTCGCCCAAAACAAAACCTTTCATTCGCTATTTCGAAGGGGCGGAAGGAATTAAGGAAATGTATGAAGACAGTTTGCGCAGTCTCAAGAAGGGTGATGAAATTTTGGCCTATGTCGGCGAAGGCGTTTTGGAGAATCTGCCAGATTACACAAATGATTATATCGCGCGAAGAGTTGAAAAAAACATCCGAATTCGAGGGATCTATAAGCATTTTTCTGGAATTGAAAAGTATATGGAAAATAATGCAGAGCAACTCCGCGAAGTGAAAATTCTTAGCGAAAAAGATTTTCCTGTTTCTAATGAAACTAATATCTACAAAAACAAAATCGCCATTGCTAGCTATGGCACAGAAATGTTTGGGATGATTATCGAATCCGAAGAAATCACCCGCTCCCAAAAAGCGATTTTTGAGTTGGCGTGGAGAGGAGCGGGAGATCTACTGGAAAATAAATAATTTTAAAAAAGCTAAAATATAAAAAGCCAGGAACCGCAATGGGTTTCCTGGCTG
The DNA here is from genome assembly GCA_030654225.1 of bacterium. Taxonomy (GTDB): domain Bacteria; phylum Patescibacteriota; class Minisyncoccia; order Moranbacterales; family UBA2206; genus UBA2206. The sequence goes on along the minus strand of JAURXY010000027.1, from coordinate 8,131 downwards.
TTGTTCTGTTCCTTGTTCTTTTTTATAAAGTGGCATAAAATGCCATCTCTGCATCCTCAAGGATCTTTAGTTCCTTTAAGATTTCTTTCCTTTCAGGCATAAATCTTTGCGCGAATTCAGAAGCATCCCATAGATAACATTTATTTATTTTTGATAATAATACTTTTAAAATTATAGTAGGATATTTTCCCACGACCTCGGCTTCATCATAATTGTTTTTAATTAGAAGTCTTTCATAATATTTCCGGATGGCACTAGTTGCTCTCTTATTGCCGAATATTTTTTCAAGCTTCTTTTTCCAATTATCAGGATATCCCTTTATAATTTTTTCGGTTATTTCCATTTTTTCTTCTTCACTAAGCGCCCAATATAGTTTTTTTGTTGGCATCTTGAAACGTTTTGCAAGAAATATTGCACTTTGATAGCCCGTTCTTTCTTTAATAACATCCCGAACTATTGCATTTTTTTCTTTTTTTGATAGCGCCCATTTATATTGAATATGGAAAGCATGCGATGGTTCATAAGGGGGAGCAAGTACATATGAACGATAGATCATCCTTTCAATTTTTTTAATGGTTTCAAGATTTTTGAAAAAAATCTTAATAGTAGTCAACATTTCCAAATGAGTAATTTTATGATATGTCCCAGGTGTTTTAGTAATAAAACATCTCAATGACTCGAGTATTTCCTCGTCTTTTATTTTTTCAATGACAGGATATTTCTTGGTAATTCTTGCAAGATATTTTTTTATTTCATCATATGGAATATACAAATCTCCTGTGCATTTAACAATAAAAAGAAATGCTTTCTTAGTTATTTCCATTTTTTCTTCTTCGGAAATATTAAGAATATCCATAATCTGGAATCTTAACCACGGATTGGTGATTTTTTCTTTTAACATGTCTTTTCTCCTTTTTTTTGAAAAATTTTAACTGTTTAGATTTCGAATATTAAGAAGTAGGAATATCCATTTTCGAAACCACTTTCTTTAAATTTTCTTCCTGCTTCGAGAAAGTTTATTTGTCTCATGTATTTTTTCAAAAAATTAAAATCACCAAGTTTTTCTTTCGTAATCTCTACTTCTTCCAACTCAAATCCCTCAGTTTCCAAACTTTCTAATATTTTTTTAAAATTCGGATGTTCTTTGATTTCTTTGATTGCTATAAAGTAGCTATGAACCTTTCTTCTTTTCATTTTTATCCCCTCCCAATTATTTAATTAAACCTTAATTTTTAAACTTCTTTAACTCCTCTTTAAGAGATTCTTCTGTCATTTCCCGTTGCGCTTCCAAGACTTCCTCCGCCACCTCTTTCAGTGGCTTATTTAGTTTTTCTGAAATAAATTTTATTATTATTGCTAATTCTTCTGGGGTAAGCATTTTACACCTCCTATATTGTTGTTTTATTAAGTTTTTAAATAACACACTGCTCTAATAGCAGGATAGAAAATAATATCATAATAAAAATATTTGTCAAAGTGTTGACACGATTGACAACAAGGCGTATTATTAAGACGTAATGAAAACTTTATGAATTATATTTTAAGCGAAAAAGAAAGGGATGTTTTGGCTAGTCTGTATAAATTGGGAGAGGTCTCGGTTTGTGAATTGGCGAAAGAAAATATGATAAACAGGACCACTGTTTATCCCGTCTTGGAAAGACTTTTGGAAAAAGGCTTGGTTTCCAAAATTAGCGTTGGCAATAAGGATGTTTTCAAAGCGATAAGCGAGAAAGATTTGGAAACTTGGATCGCAAAAAGAAATGATTATTTCAAACTGGAAAACCAAAAACTTATTAGATCAGCAAAAAATCAAAATCAGAATAAATCCTTGCTATCAAAAGTAAGCTATTTCGAAGGAATGGAAGGCGTGAAAAATCTTTATGCTGATACTTGGCGGGAAAATACCAATAAAATGATTTATGCCATCACGGATTTCAAAAGCGCACAAAATGATATGGAAGATTTCTTTTTGAATGATTATTTGCCTAAAAGAGTGGCGCATGGAGTGAGGGTAAAAAATCTGATCCCGGAAAGTATTGAAGGCAGAAAGCATTTGAAAAATGCCAAAGAAATGCTTCGTGAGATGAAATTTATCAAACTTTTTCAAGATCTTGAAATCGAAATTAATGTTTACGATGACAAATTGGCAGTTGTCGCTTTCGACAAAAAAAATCCCTCTGGCGTTATTATTAAAAACCAAAAAATCGCCGAAGCAATGAAAAATATTTTTGAATATTTGTGGAAAACTTCGAAATAGATTATTCTCGAGTCATAACTTTTGGAAAAAATTTAGAAAAAATATTTTGTTCATTCAGAGTTTCTTTGAAGATAAATACAAAAAAGTAAGATGCTTTGATGAGTGCATGAAATTTTGAAAAGGGTTAACAAAAAATAAATATTGAATGCGGTAAAATTTTTGAATCAAAAAAAATAGGCAGGGTCGAAGTTCTCGACGCCTGCCTTTTTCCTCATGTGACCGCGCATTTAGTCATTTAAAAATCTAACTTTGCTCTTTACAATTGGGACCGTTTGATTATATTACATAGTCGTCTATGATTTTATGAATCAGAGATGTTCGTGAAAATATCTCCTCCAAACTTTCAGAGATATTTCCCACCGGACGCTTTAAGCTTCGCGCTTGATCAGCACAGAAAACAAGCCGGCCGAAGCAGTCTATTCTCAGACCTCTGCGAAATTCCGCCGGTTCATTTTCCAGCATCACTCGTAGAATGCTGTTGTGTTTGATGCTTTTCTCAATAAAAGATATTCCTTCTACACTCTCTACCATTTTTTCATTGCAAATGTAATCAGAAAGTGCTGAAAGGATCTCTTTGTCGAAATAATCTCCCTTAATAGAAATAAGCATTTCCGATGGCGGACTATCCACAAGTTCTTTGATTGCATCCATAAAGACATCGGCTTTAATGTCTCTTGGATACAATGTGAATATGTGGATATTTTTAACTCCCATATTCCACATAAATTCCGCAAACTCGTTCAGTTGCGGTGCAGATGCACTGTCCACTTTATGCAGGACAAAAACATCTATACCTGCATCAAGAAGACGCTTAGTGCCAGCTACTGTTTTGGCAAAACTACCTCTTCCTCTTGTTTTTTCGTGGGCTTCTTTAAGCCCGTCAAACGAAACATCCACAAAAGAAACCAGCCCTGCCAATTTTTTGGCAATTTTTTTCGTAATGAGTGTCCCATTGGTTATAATGCCAACTTTGGGAATACCCATTTTTTGTATCTCCTGAAGAACCTCGAGCATCACTTTGGGAGATAAAAGAGGCTCTCGACCGACAATGACAACACTCTCCAATTCACATTTTTCGTGAACCACATTAATGAATTTTATAATATCATCTACTTTGATTTCGACAGGTACTTCTTTGTTTAAAGCCGAAACATAACAATACGGGCAACGCAAGTTGCACATATTGTTAATGAACAGAGAAATGCTTTTAATTCGCGGAATCAGTGATCCCGCACTTCCTTCAAATCCTACTGCCATATCACACCTCCCTTTCTTGAGCGCCTTTATTTTTTGAGCGCTTGTCATCATTATTGTTAATCTTTGACGGTGTTTCATTTTTGTTTTTCCCGTCTTTTTTTTCTTCCACCGCTACCAATTTTAATTTTCCGGCGCTTCCCTCAATTCCCAATGCCATATCACACCTCCTCTTTGATTGTTAAACAACTACATCAACTATTGCATTTTAAAAGTTTTTTGTTTTAAAATAAAACGAGAAATATAATTTTTATTAATTATGCCTATTATAAAGCAATTAACCGTGCTGTTATGTTGACAAAAAAGTCAACAAAGTATAAAATGCTTTTATGAAATATCAAGAATCACTAAGAAAACTAGGACTCAAAAATCAAGAAGCGGAAATATATCTAGCTTGCTTGAAACTGGGAAAATCAAAAATTTCCGAATTAGCGAAAGAGGTGGATATCCCGCGAACATCAATCTATATTTATGTCAAAAATTTGCTAAATAAGGGTTATTTGAAAAAAGCAAAAAAAGATACAGTAGAATATTTTTCTGCCATCAATCCTTCAGTCATTCAGGAAGAATGGCAAAGAAAAATAGATAGTTTTGGAACGATGGTACCAAGCTTAGAAAAAATGTTAGATATAAAAAACAAGAGATCTTCTGTTGAATATTTTGATACGGCTGAAGGTTTACGCAAACTTTATGAAACAATGCTCGTTATGAAATATAAAACCCCGGCATTTTTAATCGAAAGCGAAGAGGCCTTGGCAGATTCCTTGGAAAAACTTGGGAATGATTTCAATCATCGCTGGCAGAAAAAATTTTTGGAAAAAGGTGTTATAACACAAGGCATCATTACTGAAAAAATGCTGGAAATTTTTAATAATATTCCCAAAAAAACAAAAGAAATTGCCATGCAAAGACCAGCCACTGTTCGCGTCATTGATAATCAGCAATTTCCTTTTTCTATCAATCTTTATTTGCTATATCCGGACCTTTCTTTTATTTTAGTTCCGCAAGAAAATTTTATCGTAATGATAAAAAACAAAAATATCTATCAGTCATTAAGCACTTTTTTTCATTTGCTTTATACTCAAGGAAAACCCGTTTCAATAGATCAATTATTTTCTGATTAAAAAATCCCAAAAAATTTAATCCAAGTTCTTTCTTTTTTCAATGAACTTTTGTAAGGCTAGCAAAAAAAATCAAAGCTTGCTCCAAAAAAAGGAAAATTAAAGCCCTCAAAATCGCCCGTTCCCAAAAGGCGATTTTTGAGTTGGCGTGGAGAGGAGCGGAAAGGTCAGAGTAGAGTAGTTGACAAATAAGTGATATTCCAGTATAATGGAAATATATCCAAAATAATGGAATAAAAATATGAGTATAATTGAAAAGATTATTTTTATAACCTCTCAACAAAAGGCGCTGGTTTTTTTGGTGGAAAATGCCGGAAAAGAATTTCAAGAAAAAGAAATAGTGAAAAAAACAGGTGTTAAGAAATCGGCAGTTAATTTGGCTTTGCGAAAATTGTCAGAAAATAAAATTATAAAGTGCAAAAAAATCGGGCGAACTTCTTTGTATCAAGCTGATAGTAAAAATAATCTAATTCGCGAGATAAAAGTATTATTAAATGTTTCAAAATTAGAACCATTAATAAACAAATTAAAAAATGATAGTATAGAAATCATTTTATTTGGATCATTTGCCAATGGAACGAACAAAAAAGATAGCGATATCGATTTATTTGTTTTAACTAATAATATCAATGGAGTTAGAAAAATGATAAACAATTCAGAATTTGCAGAAAGAGCGCAAATTATTGTAAAAAGTCCAAGCGAGATGATAAAAATTAATAAAAATAAGCCTTTGCTTTTTCAGGAGATTGAAAAAGGCAAAGTGATGCATGAAAAAAATGAAGACTAGAGAATGATTGACGAAAATAAATAAAGCATACTTAAAAATAAAAAAACCAGAAATTAATTCTGGTTTTTTTGAAGAAAATAAATTTTATATTTAGGCTCTAGAAACATACTCACCCTTTTCTGTGTTGATGATGACTTCATCACCTTCCTTCACAAAAAGCGGAGTAGAAACTTTGATGCCGGTTTCAAGTGTCACCATTTTTCCGCCAGTGGAAACGGTGTTGCCTTTCACTCCTGGTGGCGCTTCAATCACGCGCAAAGTTATTTTGATGGGCAATTCGATATTGATTGGATTGCCGTTGAAATTCAAAATAGAAACTTCTGTGCCTTCTTTGAGATAGTTGATATTGTCTCCTAGCGCCTCCTTAGAAAGAGTGAATTGTTCATATGACTCATTGTCCATGAAATTATAGCTGTCACTTTCCTTGTAGGTATATTGTGCCTTACTTTTGGAAACATCAGCTTCTTCGACTGCTTCTGAACCTTGAAAAGTTTTTTCCAAAACAGTTCCATTGGCTAAATTCTTGAGACGAGTGCGAAGAACTGAACCAGCTCGGCCAGTCTTGGAATGCTCGTGATAGAGCACAACATATGGAGTACCGCCCTGAATGATATTTGTTCCGGTTTTTATTTCGTTTATATTTAACATGAATTTATCTAGCGACAAATGGCACAAGAGCCATAGTTCGCGCTTTTTTTATGGCATTAGCGAGAGATCTTTGATGACGAGCACAAGTCCCGTGTCTCTTTGGTGGATAAATTTTTCCCTGAGAATTCATAAAACGACGTAAAAGATAGGAATCCTTAAAGTCAATTTTATCCATTTTGTTCTGACAAAAATGGCAGATCTTTTTTTCAATTACTTCGTTGTTGTTCATAAAATTATTGTTATACCGATGCGAATCTACGAATTTAATGCGAATCTACGAACAAAAAATTTAATTTCGTAGATTCGTTCTTGTTTCGTGGTTTCGTGTCGGGTTATTAAAAGGGTACATCTTCAATTCTCACTTCATTTTCTTCTTCGTCTAAATTGATGGTAGGAATTTCTTCGGCAGGAGTTTCTTGGATCGGAGCAGTTGGTTTTGCTGGCGCAGGATTGTTATAACTAGAGGCTGGAGCGGCGGAACCTTGAGCACGCGAACCAAGTTGCATATTTTCGGCTACAATTTCAGTGGTGCGTCTTTCAGTGCCATCCTTGGCGGTATATTTTCTAGTCTGAAGTCGTCCTTCGATGTAAGCTTCTTGTCCTTTAGAAAGGTATTGTCCAGCTATTTCAGCGAGGCGTCCCCACAACACAACATTGTGAAATTCAGTTTGATCTTGGCGTTGACCGCCTTTGTCTTTCCAGAAGCGGTTGGTAGCCATACTGATTGAAGCAACTGTTTGCCCTGTGGCAGTGTTTCTTACTTCAACGTCTTTAGTGAGTCGTCCAACTAACATGACTTTATTAACATTCATAATAATTATTCCGATGCGAAACTACGAATTATATGCGAATCTACGAACGAAGAAATTTAATTTCGTAGATTCGTATTGGTTTCGTGGTTTCGTGTCGGTTTTAAATATTTAATATTTCTTCTAATTTTTTGTCGATGTCGTCGCTACTAAGTTTTTCCGAAATAGCTTCTCCGCCTGCTGATTCTTCAGAGATTTTTTCTTCAATTACTTTAGTTTTTGGTGCTTCCTCTTTTTTTGTAGCAGGCTTGGTTGCTTCTCTCATTTTTTGGTTGGATTCTTTTTTGGCAGTTTCATTCATTCTTTCTTCTTTTGATTGTAGAGCTGGAAGTTCGTCAGCTTTACTCATAATATATCGGAGAATATTTCCGTTGAGATTTAGCTTAGCGATAATTTCATTTAGGTTTTCAGAACTTTCTAGCTCAAATCTGCGGGCGATATAAATTCCGTGATTTTCTTTCTTCACCATATAAGACAAACGTCTTTTTTCTAGAGTCTCTTTTTCCAAGAAAACTCCGCCTAAGTCGATCACTGTTTTTTCGACTTCCTTTTTGATGTTATCCAGCTCGGACTCTTTTGAAGCTCCGACTAGATAGAAAATTTCATATTGCATTTTCGCGAATACTCACAAATTTAGCACGAATGACTCGAATATTATTCGTGAGATTAGTGCTAGATTAGAGTTAATTAGTGATAATAAAATCCGCTCAAAGAAAGTCCTTGACGGATGTCAGCTTTCTTATCCCCGATAAATCGGGGCGAGAAAACTATGGGACTTTTTTGATTAACTTTAGTATAGATTTTATTTGATAAACCGTCAATATTGACAGAATTTATCATTTATGATACAATACTTTGATTGTCAGAAATAGGTCTGATAATTAGAAAAAAGTTATTTTACAATTTTTTTAGAAGGAACAGTCCATGGATAAAAAAAATGGAACAGTCCGCGAGGGCACAAAGGGGCAAGTGGCAGAATTGTTTGGTAAAATTTCTCAAATTTTACTGGCAATTATTCAGGAATTAAACTTTAACCAGCTTGAGTGGCTCATCGGCCACAAAGCTCAACTGACCAAAGCCATTAGGGATGCCATAGAGGCACTGGTCGGAAAAATTGGTTTAATTAAATAATTGGGAGGCTATTTTTCCAAAATTTCTTGAATAATTTTGTACCTACGCTCTTGTGTTAGTCCTTTATGGACACGCAGGAGCGTTTTTATTTTTCCAAAAAATCCATCCAGCGAATTTGTAGTGT
>JAURXY010000015.1 GCA_030654225.1 bacterium | reverse complement strand
AAATCAACATACAAATCTAATGAACATTTTTGGTGCTGCATAGTGATAATGATAATTTTTAATTTTTGTTTTTACCCCCTTGGGTACATTATCTCATTATCACTAAACAGAATCAAATTTAAGCAAACGCGTAAGTCCTAGGAGTTAAAATTAACGCCTACAAAACAAATGATTGATCGGGTTATTGTTTTGTTGCCATCAAGAAACCTCATAACATCTGGGGATGAAAAACTTGGTCTTGACGACGATATGCTTGATGATATCAAATTGAGGCTAAATTTATTGGACGGAACAACCAAAAAATGCGCAAAGTGGCAATGCTATTTCCGATTTAAAATCCTTTTCAAATCCCACTATATGTTCTTTTACCTGGAACGGTTTCGGCCGTTCCTTTTTATTTCCCAAAAAAAATTGACAAAACCCCCAAAACAAGCTAGAATCTAACTACTAAATAGAGTAATTTAATAATAAATAAAGCCTAATTCTAATGCGTCAAAGGCACAATAATAAACTTAATTTTGAGTTTTTGAGTTTTTGAGTTTAATATCGTGTTTATAACGTCATTAGCGTAAGGCTAATACGAAATGGAACAAAAGAAATGGTCCCTCCAAGTTGGGGGACGGATTTTGGAAATCGAAACCGGTCTTTTGGCCGGTCAAGCCAACGGTGCTGTGACGGCTCGTTATGGCGACACAGTAGTGCTTGCCACGGCTGTGATGAGTAAATCCGCCTCACGAATCAGCGGATATTTTCCCCTGATGGTAGATTTCGAAGAACGCTACTATGCCGCTGGGAAAATCAAAGGTTCAAGATTCATCAAGCGTGAAGGTCGACCATCTGACGATGCAATTTTGTCTGGTCGCGCAGTCGACCGAACTATCCGCCCACTTTTCAATTCCCGAATGAGAAATGATGTACAAGTAGTTTGTACTGTTTTGTCATATGACGGCGAAAACGATCCTGATGTAGTTGCAATTATAGCTGCCTCAGCCGCACTTTCCATTTCCAACATTCCATGGAATGGACCAGTGTCAGCTGTTCGCGTAGGAAAAGTTGGACCCGCCTCGACTTGCGGAGACACTTCGTCGACGCGAGGCGGGGAAGAACTAATTTTGAACCCAGTTAATGGAGAATTAACTGACGGCTCACTTGATCTTCTCGTCAGTGGAACGCAAGACAAAATCAATATGATTGAATGTGCTTCCAAGGAAGTGCCAGAAAGTGAAATGATTGAAGCAATCAAATTTGCTCATGAAGCTATTGGAAAAATCTCAGAATTTGTTGGACAAATTCAAAAAGAAATTGGAAAAGAAAAGTCCCAGCCAGCGCTTGTCAAAGGAACAGAGGAATTTGAAAGTAAAATCAAAGAAATGCTTTTGTCGGAAGGATTAGCTGAAGCGCTTTATGACAAGGACAAACAAGTTATCGAAGAAAAAACCAAAGCTATCGGTGAAAAAATTTCTGCCTTCATCAAAGAAACTTATCCTAATGAAGTTGATAAGCTCAAAGAAATAGCTGACATCGTTTCTGAAGAAGTGTCCGATGAAATTGTGCATCAAAATATCTTGGAAAAAGAAATGCGACCAGATGGCAGAAAACTTGATGAAATTCGCCACATTGAATGTAAGGTAGGAATTTTGCCACGCACTCATGGCACCGGACTTTTCACTCGTGGAGAAACTCAAGCCCTCACCGTCACAACGCTTGGCGCTCCAGGAGCGGAACAAATAATCGACACTATGGAAGTAGACACCAAAAAAAGATATATCCATTATTACAATTTCCCACCATATTCAGTCGGAGAAGTACGACCGATGCGAGGCCCAGGCCGACGAGAAATTGGTCACGGAGCGCTCGCTGAAAAAGCCTTGGTGCCAGTTTTGCCTTCCAAGGAAGAATTTCCATATACCATTCTTCTTATGAGTGAAACCCTTTCTTCAAATGGATCTTCCTCGATGGCTTCTACTTGCGGATCCACTCTTTCTCTTATGAATGCTGGTGTGCCAATCAAACGCCCAGTTTCTGGAATCGCCATGGGAATTATTGTTGATCAAAAAGATAATCAAAAATTCAAAGTGCTCACTGACATTCAAGGACTAGAAGATCATTATGGTGATATGGACTTCAAAGCAGCCGGAACAACCGAAGGGATTACCGCTCTTCAAATGGATGTGAAACTCGACGGAGTGACCATTCCAATGCTTGAAGCCGTTCTCGTTCAATCACAAAAGAATAGAATGGAAATTATGAAGAAAATCACTGACACAATTTCTGTTCCAAATCCGGAAATGTCTCAATATGCTCCACGCATTATCGTTATGCATATCAATCCTGATAAAATCAGAAATGTTATCGGCACTGGCGGAAAAATTATCAATGAAATTATTGACGAAACTGGTGTAGAAATTGACATTGAAGATGATGGATCAGTTTTCATCACATCTGTTGACAAACAATCCGCCGAAAAAGCCCAAGAATGGATCAATAACCTCACCCGCGAAGTCAAAGCTGGTGAAATTTTCCAAGCTAAAGTAGTGAAAATTATGGCTTTCGGCGCTTTTGTCGAACTTCTCCCAGGACAAGATGGTCTCATTCACGTCAGCGAAATTGCCGACAAACGAGTTGAAAACGTAGAAGACTATTTGAAAGTTGGTCAAATTGTTCCGGTACGCGTCAAAACAATTGACGATCAAGGAAAAATAAGTCTGACTATGAAGAATGTGAATAAGGAATAATCTTTTCCTATAGAAAATTAAAAAAGCGGAGGTGATGTGAAAATCACGCTCCGCTTTTTGTTGCTCATAAAAATCCCATTTCCCAAATTTTCAAATCTATTGTAAAATAATAATAGTGATGCGAATCTACAAATAATATTTCAATAAAATAAAAATTATTTTTTAACAAAATGTTTGGAAAAAATTCAGCGGTATCAGATGATCCGCAAAATAAAAATTTAACGACTGATGAGAAAATAAATCTTAGCGAAGACAATTTCAAATTGGAAGATTTTCCAATTCATACTATGAAAGAAGATTTGAAGGAACTGCAAAATCCTTCCACAAAAAAAGAAATTCCTCTTGAAACTATCGAACCGAAAAAAACATTTTCTTTTGATACAAAACCACAGGCTGACTCATTGAGCAAAAATGGTCCATTTTTCAACCAAGAAACTCCAGTCAAAGAAAAACCTACTGTTTATAAATCGCCGGTTGAGGAACAACCTCTTTATTTCAATGAAACAAAAGAAATTCCTCAAGAAAAAAACTCCCTCGCTAGTGCTCAGAAAAAAATACCAACCGAAACAAAAAAACAAGAATCAAGTCAGACTAAACCAACTGGTTTTTTTTCCTTTTTAAAAACAATCCCAAACAAACAGGTAGATGAAAAAAACCCAGAGAATTCTTTCAATCTTGCAAAACAAAACAAAGAAGAGTTCCAAAAAAAGAATACCCAATTACAAGAGGAGATTTCGAAAAAAGAAAAAGAACTAAACGAAAAAATAATTGCAATCAAACAGGCAGATGAAAAAATCCAAGAAGCGCTCAATAAGAAGCAAGCGCTTGATTCTGAAATTAGCAAAGAGGAATTGACCCTAATAGAAGAACGGAAAACTCTCGATAATTTGTCTATTAATAAAAATAATCTCCTAAAAGAATTAGAGAAGATTGAAAAAGAAAAACAATCCATGAAAAATTCTAACAGCTTTTTCTCCTTCCTAAAAACAGACAGCGAGGTTGCGCCTGTAGCCACAAAAAACAACAAAGCATTTCCGGAAGCACTCGAAAGAAAAAATTATCCAGATCAAATGTTCAACGTAAACACAGCCCCACATCTAATTTCAAAAGAACCCCAAAATAAAAATATCTTACCAAATGATTCTTTTGATAAGAAAATTAACTCCACTCCAAAAAAAGAATACTCTCCGGAAGATATTAATTTGCACAAAATTGCATCATTTTCATTTTTAATTTTTGTCATTATAATTGCTAGCGCTGGTGGATATTATTTTTGGATGACTCGTTTGTCTACTCCATCAGAACAAAATATTATCACAGCTGAGCCGGAAACAATTTTACCAGAAGAGAAAACGGAAACAACCTCAGTATTATCCTCCCAAAACTCCAATTATCTACAAATCGATCTGACACAAGCGACTACTGAAAACCTTAAACAAACACTAGGTAATTATGCTACCAAAGTTTTAGCGACGAATGAAATAGGGGTTTTTGAATTCCTAATAACTGATGAAACTAATACCCCTGTCACTTTTCAAGACTTTGCTGAAACCCTAGGCTTAAAGCTGACATCCGCAATATCCGCTCAAATCGGCCAAGATTTTAGTCTTTATATTTACAATTATGGCGATAAAACCAGATTTGGACTACTTTTGACGACACTAAACGACAATCTCATGAAAACCGCCCTCGCAAAAGAAGAAAAAAATCTTCCAGTTAGCTTATCCCCACTTTATCCTACTATAACTGCGCCTGCTATAAGCACTTTTTCTTCTACTACATACAAAAATCATGCTGTCCGCTATGCGAATATCACTTCAGCTGATGATTATGCCATAGATTATGCGACTATTGGGAATAAATTAGTCATTGGAACCACCAAAACCACCCTATTTTCAAGTTTAGATCGATTGTCTGAATAACCTGTGGATAACTCAAAAAACAAAGAATTTTTATTTAAAAAATAGATATTTTTTATTTTTTAAGAATAAAAAATAAAAAGTATTCAAAAAATATCACTTAACAGCGCATATAAAGGTTTTTTTAGCTATTATTCATGCGAATAATTGACTTTTACTAATTTTTTTGATATAATAGTTATATTGAACATTAAAAACTTGCGCAGCGGTATGGCAGAATAGTTTTCAATCGTAATTTCCCCCTATTTACGATTGAAAACTATTCTGCTGTCCAAGTATCCCGACCAACGCGTCGAGATCGCTCCAAGATTTCTGACCTTGGAGACCCAAAACAAAAACAAAAACATTTTTTATTAAAATAAAAACAAAAAATAAAAAATAAGTTCTTTATAAAAACCAAAGGCCTTGTGCCAGAGGACGGTAGAAGAAGAAGCATTAAAAAAAGTCAGGAAATGCTTAAAAACAGTGGCATGTATATAAAATACATATATATTATAATTTCGATGCCTCTCACCCGGGCTAAAAAATTTCCGTATTATATGTTAATACATGACAAACACCGGGCGCTTCCAGCCTATAATTTTTATTTCGGGCGTTTGAAGCGCCTGGTTACCATACCCGCCTGCAACGCTTGTGCGTAGCATTACGGGCAGGCCTTATGCGTAATCGGGCGGGTGAAGCTAGAGAATTTTATTATTTTGATTTTGAAGCACCTAAGATTGGGGTGTTTTTTGTTACCTCTTTACGAATTACGAATTTTGTACGAATATACTAATATAAACAAAATTAGTATATTAGTATTTGATTAGCCCGCCTCGACTCGCAAGACGATTGCTCGTCGACGCGAGGCGGGTAATTAGTAAAGAAAGAATTTATGTTAGCACCCAAACAAAACCTAGGCTTTCTCGGTGAAGAGGCGGCGGTAAAATTCCTACGAGATAATGGCTACAAAATCCTAGACCGTAATTTTCAAAATAATCTTGGCCGAAGATTGGGAGAAATTGATATTATCGCCAAAGAATTGAGAAATAGTGAAATTGTTTTTGTGGAAGTAAAGACCAGGGACTACGAAAAATATAAAGATACCCTGCCGGAGGAGAATATCACAAGCGCCAAACTGCGAAAACTCAACAAAATTGCTAGTGTTTACCTGCGAATTAAGAATCTAAATAATGCACCCTATCGCTTTGACGCTATTTCTGTTTGGATTAGTAATGAAACAGGAGAATCTAAGATAAAACATATTCCTAGCCTCTGATAGACACCAAACTTTTTCTCTGCTAAAATTGTATTGAGATAAGTAATAATTAGATTAAGATAAATTTATGGCCATCGACCAAAAAACATTAGGTGAACTGAGAGTGATGCTTCTTCGAGAAAAAGAAGAATTAGAAAAAAATTTAGGGCGCATTGCAAAACCGATCAACAAAAAAGAGGGCGATTATGAAACTTCTTTTGAGGAGCTTGGAACTGACAAAGATGACAATGCAACAGAAGTTGATCAATATTCTCAAAATTTATCAGTGGAAACTTCTCTAGAAAAACAATTACAAGATGTGCTTGAAGCTTTGGAAAAACAAGAAAAAGGTACTTATGGAAAATGCGAAAATTGTGCCAAGGATATTCCGCTGGAAAGACTTCGAGTTAATCCAAGTGCACGAGTTTGTCTTGACTGTTAGCATGCGAATAGCGCGCTACGAATGCGCCCATGCGAATAATATCACTAAGAATGTATAAATATAAAAAAACAATATATTTTTTTATTTTTTCTTTCCTGATTTTTCTTGATCAGATTTCAAAATATATCATCCGCACCAAAGGCGGATTTTATATTTGTAATAAAGATTTGGCATTCGGATTAAGTCCGTATATAATTATTTCGGCTATATTATTAATTACTTTATTTTTATTTATCTATAATTTTAAATTTAAAATTGGAAATTTGATTAGAAATTGGAAACCCGCCTGCCGGCGAGGCAGGTTAGAAATTAGAAATTTAAACAAGATTAACTTAATAGCAACTATTTTAATTTTATCTGGGGGAATATCAAACATTATCGACAGGCTTTGTATTGGTTGTGTCATTGATTTTATAGATCTAAAATTCTGGCCGGTATTTAATTTGGCGGATATTTATATTACAATAGGAGTGATAACAATATTAATAGTAACAATGACCAAAGATCAATGATCAATAAATATAATTATTTCGTTTTTATTGTTCGCTGATCATTGATTATTGATCACTGATTTATGTCTAGTAAAGTTTTTTCGGCTGCGACAGTTGGTCTCAAAAGTGAAATTGTAGAAGTGGAAGCTGACACAGTTTCTGCCGGCCTTCATCAATTTAATATCGTTGGACTGCCCGACACGGCCATCAAAGAATCTCGCGATCGCGTAAGCGCAGCTATTCGAAATTCCGGATTCTTGCCACCTCATCGCGCCGGACGAGTGACGGTCAATTTAGCTCCTGCGGATCTCAAAAAAGAAGGTCCTATTTATGATTTGCCAATTGCGCTGGGTTTTCTTTTGGCCACGGATCAATTGACATTTGATTTCAAAGACAAAATATTTTTAGGCGAATTGTCGCTGGATGGAAAAGTACGCGGGGTCAAAGGAGTGCTTCCAATGGCGCTTTTGGCCAAAGAAAAAAACATCAAAGAACTATATATCCCCAAAGACAACGCCGTTGAGGCATCTGTCATAGAAGGTGTGGAAATTTTTCCCGTGTCCACTCTCATCGAACTTATCGATCATCTTTCCGGAGAACAAAAAATTATTCCGGCTGAAAAAATAAACTTGGAAGAACTTTTTTCTTATGATGATTATCTCGTGGATATGTCACATGTTCGTGGACAAGAACATGCTAAGCGCGCGCTGGAAATTGCAGCTGCCGGAGGACACAATGTGATTTTGAATGGCCCTCCTGGGAGTGGCAAAACACTCTTGGCCAAAACAATGCCTTCAATTTTGCCCAAACTCACTATTCCCGAAGCCTTGGAAGTGACAAAGATATTTTCCATTGCGGGACAGCTCAAGCGTTCCAGCGCGCTCATCACTAAACGACAATTTCGCTCGCCTCATCACAGTGCTTCTTCGGTTTCTTTGGTTGGCGGAGGAACTTTTCCACGCCCAGGAGAAATTAGCCTTTCTCATCGCGGAATTCTTTTTCTTGATGAATTTCCTGAATTTTCTCGCGCTGTTTTGGAAAATTTGAGACAACCATTGGAAGATGGGATAATAACAATTTCTCGCGCCCAAGGCACAATGGAATTTCCAGCGAGGTTTACTTTGGTCGCCGCTATGAATCCTTGCCCCTGTGGCAACGCCACCGATCCAGAAAAAACTTGTGTCTGCAATCCAGCTTCGATCATAAAATATCAACGAAAAATTTCCGGACCGATTATGGACAGAATCGATCTCCACGTCGAAGTCCCGCGCATTAAATTTGAAAAACTTTCCGAAGATGCCGTCCTTGGAGAAAAATCTTGCGACATTCGAGTTCGCGTCGAAAAAGCTCGCGCTATTCAAAAAGAAAGATTTCAAAATTCAACAACTATTTCCAATAGTGAAATGGGCAGTGAACAAATCAAAAATTTCTGCCGGCTTACGCCTGAATCATTGGAACTTATGAAATCAGCTGTTTCCAATTTTCACCTGAGCGCCCGCGCCTACTATCGCATCATCAAAGTCGCCCGCACTATCGCCGATCTCGGACTTGCCGAAAAAATTTCCCCCGCCCACATCGCCGAAGCTTTGCAATATCGATTTAAGGCGGAATAAAAAATAATTGATAAAAAATGACCCCTAAAAAAAGAATTTTGCTGATACTTATCGTACTTTTATTTTTTTACTGTATTTTTTATTTTTTCCTTAAAACCCCTAGTCGAGAATTAAATTTTGAGAATTATAAAAAAATAATTACTACGAATGACAATGGGCTGGTTTTTAAAAGTTCAACTTCCGCCAATTCAATTTCCGATTTTCTTAAAGATAAAAATATAAAAATAACTGAACATGATCAGATTATTCCGGAAATTAATGCGAAGATTTTTTCCGGTTCAAAAATTAAAATTCAACGAGCAGCTAAGATAAAAATTGAGGTCGATGGAAAAACAATTGAAACTTATGCGCTGGGGAAAAATATTGGCGAAGCATTGGAAGAAAACAACATTACGCTCACGCGCCTAGACAAAACTGAACCACGACTAAATTTTCCAGTAGAAAACAATTCGGAAATTATTGTGACAAGAATTAATATCGAAGAAAAAACAGAAAAAGAAGAAATCGATTTCAAGACAACTCAAAAAACTGCTTCCAAACTTGGTTGGCGGGAGAAAAAAATTGAAACGGCTGGAGTCAAAGGAGTCAAAGAAATAGTTTACAAAATAACCTATAAAAATGGCAAAGAAATTTCTCGGATAAAACTTTCTCAAAAAATATTAGCTGAACCGGTCACTCAAATAGAAGTCCAAGGAACCTATATGAAACTGGGTGGAGCTGCCAAGGGACAAGGAACATGGTATG
This sequence comes from bacterium, assembly GCA_030654225.1. Taxonomy (GTDB): domain Bacteria; phylum Patescibacteriota; class Minisyncoccia; order Moranbacterales; family UBA2206; genus UBA2206. The sequence continues at coordinate 58,891 of JAURXY010000015.1, read as the reverse complement.
CTTGGAAAGGTGGAATGTTTGCCGCTAGCACAACGATTCCACGGGGAAACTATGCCAAGGTAACCAACACCGCCAACGGCAAATCCATCGTAGTGCAAATCAATGATTATGGACCACAAGGAAAAGGGCGTATAATAGATCTAGACAAGGTGGCTTTCGCTAAGATTGCAAGTCTTGGCGCTGGAGTAATTGGGGTGAAGGTGGAGGAAGTGCTAAATTAGCTTTTTTCCTAAAGCTCGGCTTTAGGAATTTTAAAAGCCGAGCTTTAGGAAAAACATATGAAACCAAAAAAATCGTTAGGACAAAATTTTCTAAGAGATACAGATGTTTTAGAAAAAATTATTCAATCCGCCAACTTAAAATCGGACGATCTTGTGATTGAGATTGGACCAGGAGAAGGCGTGCTCACGGAAAAATTATTTAAGCATGCTGGCAAAGTTTTGGCTATTGAGCTTGATAGTGCGCTAGCTAACAAATTAAAAAAACAATACAAAGATAGTAAAAAAATAGAAATAATAAATGCTGATATTTTAAATATCAATTTACCAGAAATACTTAAGGTAGAGACGAGGCACTGCCTCGTCTCTACAGAAGAAAAAATTAACTACAAAGTTGTTGCTAATATTCCATATTACATTACTTCGCCCATCATTCAACTTTTTCTAGAAACTAAGTTTCCACCAACTGAAATGATTTTGATGGTGCAAAAAGAAGTAGCAGAGCGTATTTGCGCGCGAGTGGGACAGATGAGCATTCTGGCTGTGAGTGTTCAATATTATGCTAAGCCGGAATTATTATTTTATGTCAACAAAAAAAGTTTTTTTCCAGTGCCGGAAGTGGATAGTGCTGTGATTAAAATATCAAAGATTAACAATCAACAAATAATAAACAACAAAGAAGAGGTGAAACATTTTTTCAGAATTGTGAAGGCGGGATTTTCGGCCAAAAGAAAAACACTGGTCAATAATTTATCCGCTAGTCTCAAATTAGATAAAAAAGAAGTGGAAGAAAAACTGAAAAAAATTGGCATAACCCCAAATCAAAGAGCACAAGAATTGAGTGTGGAAGATTGGAAAAAGATAGCGATGCTAATCTACGAATGACATGCGAATGATGCAAATAAATTCGTGGCATTCGCATAAAATTCGCATTGTTCGCATCGATACTAAAAGAATAAAATCTTTATCATCACTAACCCATAAATAAAGAGGATTCCCAAAACCGGCCAGAATATTTGGCGCGGTTTTATTTTTTCTGAGACCACTATCAAAAAAGCTAGCGTACCAAAAATGATTGCCCAATAGAAAAGACCAAGTTCATTCAAAAGAAAAACGCTTAACATAAAAGAAACAAATAATCCCACAGCCACCATTAGGCGGGCTTTTTTTTCTCCAAAAATAACTGGCAATGTCCAAATATTATCATATTTATCTCCAGCAATATCCTTAAAATCCTTAATTGGGAGACAAATTGTGCCAGAAATAAGCATAAGGAAAATAATTCGGCTAGACAGAGCATGAATAGTTTGCCCATCAGACATCAAAATATAACCTAAAAATAAAATTACCAGAAGCGCCAAAGAACTTATAAATGTCCCAACTATAGGAAATTTTTTAAGACGAAATGGTTCGGCTGAATATACCCAAGCAATTATCTGATAGACGATAATCAGTGCAGTGAAAGAAAAGCCGATTGAAAGAGTACCAATGATCGAAAGAGTGAAGAAAGCCCAGCCTAAATGAGCATATTCCTCTCGCATAAAAATTCTTTTTTGCAATGGCCGCTCCGGGTTAGAAACAGAATCTATCGCAAAATCATTGAGATCATTGACCACCACTGATGCTAGCCAAGCCAGCCAAATACTCACAAGAAGCACGCCAACTGAAAGAATAGAAAAAAAATCCAGATGCAAATTATTTCTATAATTCAACGATCCAATAGCTATTCCAATAAAAAAAAGTCCGCTGTGATAGAGTAATTGAGGAAAACGGGCATTTTTCCAAACAGCCACAAATTTTTGGCGATCAATAAGCCAAAACAAGATAGAAAGTGAAAAAATTAACAAGAAAAAATAAATAAAATCAATTCGATAAGCCAAAGCTAGCGCATAATGGAGAGCTGAAAAATCAATTCCCATTGTTTGGCTTATTCCTCCAAAAAATTGAGCAATTTGATAGGGCTGAATCTGCATTATTTCATTTTGGCGCGTTACAAAAGAAAAAGCATAGAAAAACAAGGAAGGAAAAGCTCCTAAAAAGAACAGAATTGAATAAACTGCTATCGATGAAAAGATTGTTCTTACTATATTGCGACTTTTTATCCAAACAACTGCAGTCGTTAGCAAAATAACAAGAACGAAGACGATTTTAGTGCCAAAATAGACAATAGCACTAGGTAAATGACCAAAAATAGTGATATATTGCCAAAATAAATCTCGCGGAGCGCTAAAAAGATAAAAGCTCCAATAAACTTCTCCGCCAGTTCTGATCATATCGATAATCGGCGGGAAAAGAGCGAATATTGAAGCAAAAATAAGCACTCCTGATAGTTTTTTTGGATTAATTTTCAAAATAACACTTAGAAAAAGCCAAATCAAGAGAATTGCCAGTGAAAAAAAATAAAAATTATGCACATATTCCAAAACTGACTCATATGGAGAAAGAGGCTTGGAAAAAGCGATAAACTGCTCGATAAAGCCTCTGATAAAAATAATACCCAAAAAAGCCATTGTCCAAGACAAAAGACTAGCTCTTTTTTCAAATAAACTGACGAGGCAATTTTCTATTTTTTTAAGTCTATTCATAAGGCAGTATTCACATACCTAATTTAGCAAAGAATTTTGAAAAAGTCTATTAACAATAATATTTACAAAAACTTATCCACACCCTAAAATTTGTTTTAAATTTTTCTTTTTTGTGGTATAATTTATTTGCAATTATGAAACTAAAAAATATCAACGCAACCCTAATTGTTTTGGTGAGCTTATTGTGTTTGAGCTTGGCTTTTTTTGTGACTGCCCAAGAAAATTCCAATGGCACAAAAAATATTTTTCTTGATAGTGATCAAGACGGCCTCACCGACGCGGAAGAAAAAACTTATGGCACTGATCCGAAAAAAACAGATACAGATGGTGATGGATATTCTGACGGCGCCGAAATCAAAGCAGGGTACGACCCACTAAAAAAAGCCCCTGGGGACAAACTAACTGTTTCACCAACAGCTAGCGTCAAAGGAGAAAGTACCACGGCTTCGCTAAACACCCTAAAAGAAAAACCTAACCTAACCCAAGAAACAGCGCAGAAAATATCCGCCCTAACAAATCAAAGTGACGCCGAAAATCAAGAAATTGACACCGAAGAAATTCAAACACTGCTTGATTCTATTATGAATGGAGAAAATTTCAAAAGTGAATTACCAGAAATTTCCAAAGATGAGATAAAAATTTTGAAACAAAATTATGGAAATTTGAGCAAAGAAAAAGCCCAAGAAAAAATGAGAGAAGATGCTGTCAATTACTCCGTGGCCATTCTTTATATTTTTGCCAGCAACTCACCGGATCCCCTCACATCTTCCACGGATGTCATTTCAATCATTGATAAAACTGTTCAAAAAATTATACTATCTTTTGCTTCCGGCAATCCAGATATTCTCAATGATTTGAGTCAAAGCGGAAAGAAAATTTATGAACAATTAAAAGAAGTGCCCGTACCAGAGGATATGGTCGATACGCAAATAGAGGCTTTGCAATATGCACTGTATGCTCAGGAATTGAAAAATCTAATCAAACTTGATCCAACTGATCCATTAGCCAATTTGTCCAACTATTCCAAAATCTCAACCTTTGTGGGAAGTTTGAATAGTTTTTATGATAACATAAAAAGCAAACTGGAAAGTTACGGCGTCGATTATGGTGAAGTGCAAAGCAAATTGGAAGACAAAGGGATAAGCGCAGATATTTTCGGAAACTAAAATTATGAATTCAACTAAAAATAAAATTATAAAAAGAACAGTTCTATCCGGTTTTTTGCTGTTTGTTTTTTGTTTTTATAATATACCAAAATCTCAAGCAGCTTTTTGGCCAGCAGTTGACCCCGGAATCACATCTGGTTTGCAAAAAATTCTAGAAATGGTCAATGGTCTTATCGTTGGCACCTTGAAGCAACAGGCTGTCAAAATGTTGAACTCGCAAGTGGATATACTGGCGGGAAGTGGCGCCGATGGCGAGCCGACTTTCATCATTAATTGGGAAACATATCTTGTTGATGAACCGATGAATGAAACCAATCTCTATATGAATGACTACATCAGCCAAATGACTCGCGGAAGAAATTCTTCTTCACTCTATTCCACTGAAGGATTTTCCGGTCCTGCCAACTATGGTGCCCAACTTGGACAAGCAGCAGGAATTTTGGGTAAAGCCAAGAATCCAGAACTATCCTATGAAGGTGATCCTTCGCAAATGCTTCAAACCGGCAATTTCAAAAATATGGAGCTCTATCTTTCTGGCGTCAACAATCCTTGGAGCTTTAAGATTGCTGTTCAAGCTGAACAACAACGAGTGTTTGAAAATAAGAAATTTGCTGCTCAAAATAAAGCCATAGCCAATCAAGGTTTCCCCGGTACAGCTACAAGTCCTGGTATTTTGACCAAAGAATTAATGGCTAACGCCCAAGATATGCCCAACAAAATTCTTCAGGCCGCCTCCAGCATCCCAGAAGTAACCACTGCCTTGGTCACTCAAATGATCAACCAATCTATCACACAAGGATTCGTGAGTGTTCGTTCCAAAACCGCCAAGGCCACCGCCGGCGTGACCAAATATACCAATGCTACCAATCAAGCTATGACCACCTACGGACCAGCCGCGAGGTTTGGAGTGAATGCTGTCAAACAATAGCGATGCGAATATGCGAACACATGCGAATGCAACGAACAAAATACAAAAAATAAAAAAATGGAATCAGAGAAAATAATTTATAAAGATTTGTGTTATGAGATTGTTGGGATTTGTTTTAAGATTCAAGATAGACTAGGACGATTTTGCAAAGAAAAACAATACTCTGATGAATTTGAAAAATGGTTGATAGAAAAAAAGATAAAATACAAAAGGGAATTTGCACTAAATAAATTAGAAAATAATGATATCAATGGTAATATAGTAGATTTTATAATCGAAGAAAAATTATTAATTGATTTTAAGGCAAAAAAGTTTATCACCAAAGAAGACTATGGACAAATGCAAAGATATTTAGTTTCATCAAAATTAAAATTAGGTTTGCTTATTAATTTCAGAGAATCCTATTTAAAACCCAAACGAGTCATCAACAGTAAAGTCTAATCATCCTAACCATTCGCGGTATTCGCATGCAGTTCGCATCATTCGCATCGCTAATCAATTTCGCATCATTCGCATGTTATTCGCATTATTCGCATCGCTACTATGAAACAAAAATCAACAACAACCAAATTTATATTAGTAATTATTTTTTGCCTAGTGCTTGGTTTTGGGTTTGGGAAAGGGGAGAAGGCGGAGGCGGAGGAAGATGATACTACTCTTGGCTTATGTTATAATCGATACACAGAATTTGATGCAGCCTCAGGATTACCGTTAACAGTTGATGATAATTTAGGAACTATGACAAAAAGTGCTTGTATAGCTGCAGCCACAATATCACAATCAAATCATGGCGGTGGAGATATGATATGGAATCCAGTTAATCAAAAAACTAACACTACTGATCAAAAAACTCAAACAGTAGTTAAAGACCCTGGAAATTCCACCTCCTGTTCTTTTGTATTTGACCCTATAGACTGCACCCTCCTTACTCTTTTAGAATTTTTTGTACGGCTAACAATTTTAGCTGGCGCTCTTTTTAAATGGATAATGGAACCCAATAGTATCAGTTCTATTCTTAGTAGTGAGGCTATTTATGGTGGTTGGGCATTGGTGCGCGATGCACTTAATGTTTCTTTCATTATGTTCCTGCTTTTTTCTGCTTTTGCTACTGTTTTTCAAATTGACAAATATAACTACAAAAATACACTTTTAAAGATTGTCCTTATGGCACTTCTAGTTAATTTCAGTTTTCCAATTTCTCGTTTCATCATTGATACTTCTAATATGCTGATGTATTACTTTGTCACTGTCCTAGAAATAGGCTCTAATAAAGTAGATACTTTTGTTAGCTTTGCCAGTATTTCTAATTTGCCAGGCATAATGCATCCAGCAGTAGGAAAAGATACGGCTAGTCTTTTGGCAGCGGTCGTTTTTGTCTTCATCTTTATGGTGACTATGTTGACTATTTCCGTTCTTTTTGTCATCCGCACTCTCGCCTTGGCAGTTTTAATTATTTTTTCTTCATTAGCCTTTGTAGGTGCTGCCGTTCCGCCACTGGCTAAACATTCTAGCGATTGGTGGAAAAAACTTTTTGATTATTCTTTTTTTGGTCCGATTATGCTTTTTATGATGTATATTGCATCTTCCCTTATGAATGAAATTCAAAAAAATGGAATTTTAGATATGGAAACCTTAGCTAATAAGAGTACCTCCGATCCAGAGTACATTGCCACGCTTGCCTTTTTTTTCCTTCCTATTATAATCCTCTGGATAGGTTTAGGCATTGCTAAAGAAATGAGTGGCTCAGCCGGAAGCGCCGTCGTCGGCAAAGCGCAAGGGTTTATGAAGGGAACTGCAAAATGGCTTGGTCATAAAGCAGATAGAGGATTGGCTAGCACTGGAAGATCAAAAAATAAAATCTTTCGCCCATTGCAATATCTTAGTCCAACAGCACTAAAGACTGCTTGGAAACAAAGAGAAGAAGAATTGGACAAAAAAGCTTTTGGGCCGGCAACTGGCAATTGGAGAGATACTCTCAATAGATTTTGGACAGTAAATCCAAAAAAATGGATGAACCGCCAATCCAGACACGGCGAAGCAGCTATTCAATCATTGGTTGCTCAGCATGAAAAAGATGCCGAAGCAGTGAGTACTGATTTCGCTTATATCTATGGAGAATATAAAATGGCTGAAAAAGCCAAAGACAAAGAAAAGATGGCAGCTATGCTTAGAATTATCGCCAAAACCAATGAATTTAATTCTTTTTCCAAGGAAGAAGGATTTGTTATGGATCCATTTGAATTAAAAAGAGAATTATTTAAAAGACTTAAGAAAGTTGGAATGCAAGAATCAGAAGCTGGCAAACACATTGCAGATATGGGAGAAATCGCTTATGGAAAAGGAAATTATCAATTATATGGCATGAGTGCAATCGATGCAAAAGGAAATTATGCCGAAACATCTGATGATAAACAAATAGAATTATCTCGTGGAAAAGCAAAGAACATTAAAGCGCAAACAAAAACTGACTTATGGCATTGGAATTCATTTCTTCAACAGGATACTGATGGTAATGCTGGCAAACTTCATAGGTTTGGAGAAATTCAATTAGAGCAACTAAATACGGCCGTTCTTGATCAATTAAATCGAGTACGAGATGACTTTTTTGACGGATTAATAACTCAAGTTGAAGCTATAGATATATATGCAAACAAAATTGAAGCTGGCACACCCATAGTAGCAGCAACAGCAACAACTCCAGAAATACCAGCAGTAAAAGCGAATCCAGAACAAGCTAAAATAATCAGAGAATTCGCCGATAGAGTAAGAGAAAGAAAAGGAATGGATCCAGTACGTGCACAAGCGGATAGAATTAAAAAGGGCTAATTTATATACAAATATAAAATGAATTTTTCAAATCAATTTTTAGAAAAATCTCAAGATGCTATTCGTCATTATGATGATGTAGTAGCAAAAAAACTAATCAAAGAATTAGAAAGTTTTTTAATGTCTCCAGATATTCAAAAAAATAATCCTCCTTTATTTCAACAATTACAAAGATTATTAATCCATCTAAAGATTGTCGCTATTCCTCAATTGTCTGATGAAGAAGTGGTTAATGTATTTCGCAATTATTATTTGGAATCATATAGAATTGAAATTGATATGGAAAATAGATTAACTGTGAAACTTTTTTCTGTGCCAGAAATTCCTCGTGACGAACTTCGAGAAAAACTCAAGCGAGCACTTATGGAAAATCAACAAAAACTTGGGCTTCTTACAGTCTCACAATGGTTAACTGAATTTGAAAAGAATTATAATGTCAAAACTAGAAATTTATCTGCTTGCGTTGATTTTGTAAACACAAATCGAAATGCCACGACACTAAATCCTATTGAAAAAAGCCAACTAAAAGAATTGATTCATACTTATGATTATTTACTTATCACTACATTACCAGCTACTGGGCCAGTTCTTGATGAAATTCTAAGTTTTTCACCTTCCGAAGCAGAGTTATCACAAAATAATTTATCTCCACAACCTCAAACTCTACATAATTATATTCCGCAAGAATACAATCCATATAATCAACAAGAGCAATCAAGAATAGAACAACTTTCCCTTTCCGACGCTCTCAAAAAATTTCCCGAACTCGGCGAACAACTTATCACCTCAATGCGCATCAAACTCAAAAATTTTCCAGAACCTGTGCGACCATCAATCAACAATTGGCTTTCAGATTATACATTTAGTTTGGGATTTGAATCACACAGCGCTATGGATCGCGGAACATATCTTTTTCGCAATGAAAATGCCAAAGTCCTAAATTCAACTGACCGCGAAAAAATTTCTTTTCTTTTGAAAGCTTATGATGAAAATTCACTCGTGGATGTTAATGTCAATACTAAGCAAATTGTTTTTCCGAAACATGAAACAAGAATCAATGAACAAGGAACAATAATAAATAATCCGCAATTCCAAGCACCGCAAAGAAATATCCAAGAAGTTTATAATTTTCAAAAACAAGAAACAAAACCGAATGATATTTTCAAAGAAGAAAGATTAGCCACAGAAAATAGAAATGCAGGCAATATAAATTTCAGCTCTCCGCAAAAATTGCCATATGAAAAACAAACGATTCAACCTCAGCCAATTCAACAACCCCAAAAACCAGTTCCGAGTCCGCAACCAATGCGCATTTCCTCACAAAATCTGCGAAACAGCAACGTTCCACCGGGGAATATAGTCAACCTCAAGGATCAATAATCAACGAGCAATGAACAATATAGACACAAAAAATACAATAAGAGATAAAGATATTCTAAAAAGAAAAGCTGATGCGTTGGCGCACAAGGGTTATGATCTGACATATAAATTTCCAAAAGAAGAATTATATTGCCTAACTTCTCAAGTCAGAAGAGCCCTAATTTCAGTCCCATCAAATATTATTGAGGGATATTCTAGAAACAGAAGCAAAGTATTTCTAAATCAATTAGAAATTGCCTACGGATCATGTGCTGAAGCAAAATACCAAATATATTTCGCGTATAAGAGAAATTACATAAATAAAGAAGATTATATGGATTTTTATAATAATGCTGAAGAAGTAAGCAAAATGCTTTGGTCCAGTATAAACACTATTAATAATAAACCCAGTAATGAATCGTGATATTGATCATTGTTCATTGCTCATTGATTATGTTGTTTAACGTCCCACAATTCATCGACATCGAAGATAAGATCGTCGGTCCGCTCACTGCCAAACAACTTGGCTGGCTTGGAATTGCCGGGGTTTTGCTTTTGATTTTTTGGAGTACTTTGGTTTTTTCTACTTTTCTTCCCGTAGCCATTATCACTTTGGGAATTTTTGGCGCCCTAGCTTTCTACAAACCATACAATCAACCACTTCTCAACTTTCTAATGTCCGGAGTAAACTTTTTTATGAAACCTAAGGTCTATGTTTGGAAACGATATTATGATAATATGAAAGCAAACAAGAAAATCCAAAAACCTAAAGAAGAAACTATTGTCAAAAGAAAAGTTTTAGATAATAAAAAAATAGAAGAATTAACAAAAAGATTAAACAGAGAACAAGGATCAATGAACAATGAACAATAAAGACAGAATTTTTTTATTTTGTATTTATTGATCATTGATTGTTGTTCTTTGATTATTGATTATTGATACTATGGAATTTTTACACTCAAAAAAACTCTCTACCGAACCGTCCTCTTCGCCAACTCAAAAATATCTGGATGTGGCAGAAGTCAAAGATGACACAGTTATTTTGAAATCAGGCGCTATGCGCTCTGTTTTGGCTGTGTCGGCAATTAACTTTGATTTGAAATCAACCCAAGAACAAGAAGCAATCATCAATCAATATCAAAACTTCTTGAACTCTGTAGATTTTCCAGTACAAATACTTGTGAGCTCGCGAAAACTAGATATGCGAAAATATTTCGATTTCATTGTGAGCAAAGAAAAAACCCAACCGAGTGAACTTCTTCGTTTGCAATTATCTGAATATAGAAGTTTCATCGAACAACTCGTGAGTGGTTCCAATATTATGGAAAAGAATTTTTATATTATCATTCCATTTTCTCCCATTGAAAATAAAGAAAAGGGATTTTTCTCAAACATTGGCAGTCTAATGAATCCGCAAAAAAATATCATCGAAAAAAATGAAAATTTTGAAACCTACAAAAATCAACTTCTTCAAAGAGTTGATCACATCATCGCCGCTCTTTCTGGAATTGGTTTGCGCATCGCTCCACTCAAAACCGAAGAACTCATTGAACTGCTTTTCAATTCATACAACCCAGAAATTTTCAACGCGTCAGAGTTAAAAAATGTAGAAAAATTAGAATTACAATAAGTCTATGTTCCACCTATTCAAAAAAAATACCAACCCCAAACCGCCCGTTAAAACCAACGAGATTCTTGAGGGTGAAAAATACTATCAAGAAGGCGTTTCGCGTCTCAATGACCTTCTGGCTCCCGCTGCGATAAAAATAATGCCAAAATTCATTCGTGTCGGAGAAACATTGGCACAAACTATTTTTGTGGTGGCTTATCCACGCTTTCTCAATAGCAATTGGTTTTCTCCAATTATTAATATCGATTTGCCAATCGATATCTCAATGTTTGTCCACCCGATTGAAACTTATGATATTTTGAAAGATCTCAAAAAAAATGCCACCCGAGTTGAATCACAAATTCATATCGAACAAGAAAAAGGTATGATTCGTGATCCCGCTCTTGAAACTGCCATTCAAGACATTGATGAACTACGAAGCAATCTGCAACAAGGCACAGAAAAATTTTTCCGCTTTGGACTCTATATCACCGCTTACGGCGAAAACGAAAAAGAACTTTCTGATATCACTCGTTCAATTGAAGCTATTTTGGAAGCTCAACTAGTCTATGTGAAACCTGCTATCTTCAAATCTGAACAAGGTTTCAATTCAACATTGCCATTGGCCAATGATGAACTGGACATAGGATCTAGTATGAACAGCGCTCCGCTTTCTACGACTTTTCCTTTTGTTTCTTCCACACTGTCTTCCAACGAAGGAATTCTTTATGGAATAAATCGCCATAACAATAGCTTGATCATTTTTGATCGTTTCAAAATGGAAAATGCCAATATGGTTGTTTTTGCCAAGTCTGGCGCTGGAAAAAGTTATACTATAAAACTGGAAGTGCTTCGATCTCTTATGATGGGAACTGATGTGATTATTATTGATCCAGAAAATGAATATAAACATCTTTGTGACACAGTGGGCGGAACTTTCATAAAAATCTCTCTTAACTCTAACAATCACATCAATCCTTTCGACCTTCCGCACATCAAAGAAGATGAAGATCCAGAAGATGTATTGCGCAATAACATTGCCAATCTTCTTGGACTACTCCACATCATGCTCGGCAACATCACACCAGAAGAAGATTCAATTCTTGGACGAGCCATCAAGGAAACATATGCTGTTCGAGATATTTCCGCCGAAACTAATTTCAACTCTCTCACCAAAGAAGCCTATCCAACTATGTCTGATCTATACCAAATTTTGCGCAGTATGGATGGTGGAGAAAATTTAGCCATTAGAATGGAAAAATATACTGAAGGAATTTTTTCCGGTTTTCTAAATAACATTACCAATGTTGTGGTAGACAATCCAATGATGGTTTTCAACATTCGCGATATGGAAGAAGAACTCAGGCCAATTGCTATGTATATGGTGATGCAATTTATTTGGAATGAAATGCGCACTAACCTCAAAAAAAGATTAGTTCTGGCTGATGAAGCTTGGGTGATGATGAAATATGATGACGCCGCTTCTTTTCTTTTTGGAATTGCTAAGCGTTGTCGAAAATATTATACGGGACTCACCACCGTCACTCAGGATGTCAACGACTTTTTGAGCTCCCGCTATGGCAAAGCTATTGTCACCAATTCCTCCATTCAACTGCTTTTGAAACAATCGCCTGCAGCCGTGGATGTTATCAGTGAAACATTCTATCTTACTGATCAAGAAAAATTTCTGCTTCTTGAATCTAATGTTGGAGAAGGAATTTTTTTCGCCGGCACCAATCATGTGGCAATTAAAGTGGTAGCCTCCTATTCGGAAGACCAGATAATCACCACTGATCCAGCGCAAATGCTGGAAATTGAAAGAGCCAAGAAAGAATTTAATGAAGAATAAAAAAACAAGGATCAATGAACAATGAACAATAAATAAGCTAGATAATTATTCGTATTATTGATCTTTGCTCATTGTTTATTGAATATTGATTATGAATTACGACCCACAAAAACAACAAGAATTAGAGGATGCTAAACAAAAAGACCAGCAAAAAAAAGTTGAGGAAAAAGAACAAGCCAAAAAAACTGTTCCACCTGTTGATAATGCCCCTCAAAAACCCGCCAAGAAAACTTCTCGGTTTTCTCAAATCAAAAAATCCGATCCGGTTTTTGCCATTGCTTTCATTGCTGCAGGACTAAAGGACATATTAGATCTTTTCCAAGCGACAGGAGTAGGTTATGCCTTGGTAATCATAATGACTATTTTGATTTTTATCTTTATTGGATTTATGGTAATGATTGGAGTTTCTATGGGTGGAGGTGGAGGGATAAATATATTACTAATGCTTTTCGGAGGAACAGCGGTGGAAATTCTCCCTGGGATAAGTTTTTTGCCAGCAACTATGGGTCTTGTGACAATGATATATCTCACAGTCTTGAAAAAAAGAAAACAGAACGCTCAAAAAATTGAGCAAGGCTATGCGTAAAATCTCTGTCATTCCCGTGAAAACGAGAATCTAGTGTATAAACTTAAAACTTTGAGACTGGATTCCTGCTTTCGCTCGCCTCGCTGAAGCTTTGGCGAAGCGGGCAGGAATGACAATCATAAAAACCAATGCGCTATTATCACAAAAAAAAACTATCCACTCGCCTAATTGAAAATAAAGAAATCGCAACAACTTCTCTTGTGATTGTTTTTTGTTTGTTGTTGTCTCTTTTTTTCCCAGTGCAAAACTCCGCCCAACTTCTCACTCGAAATATTTTCTTTCTAATTATCGTTCCAATTCTTTATTATAAATTTATTCTCAAAAAAAATATTTCCACTTTTGGATTGACCTTAGGCAACAAACAAGCTGGCATTTTCTGGGGAATATTGCTGTTTTTGGCCACCCTTTTGACTTTTTTTATGCTCTATACTTATACAGATTTCCGAAAAAACTATTTACTTTCGTCCTATGTTGTGCATAATTTCTGGATTTTTCTGCTTTATGAACTTATCCTTGCTAATCTTTTTGTTTTTATCCAAGAGTTTTTCTGGCGTGGATTTATTTTGCTTTATTTTTCCAAAAAAATAGGTCTACTCTCAATTTTTTTGCAATTTTTTCTTTTTGTACTAATTCTTATCCCAACCGGAAATTCTTTTTGGCAAATGACACCCACTCTCGTAATTTCTCTGTTTTCTGGTATAATAGTATATAAGAGTCGCTCCATATTCTATTCTTGGATTGTTGCTTTGTTCTCACTCGTAATTTTAGACAGTTTTATAATTTATCATCTAAAATGAAAAATAAAAAGTTCAAAAAAATAAATCCAGCCATTAATTTTCTTCTTATTGGGTTGTTACTTTTCTCTCAAGCTGGGATAGCTCAAGCCACATCCGTTGGAAGCGTTATGGGATCCAGCAATCCCTCTAGCTTTATGGATTCTATTTTTAGTGATTTGGGTGTGGACAAAAACAAGGTTAGGGAGCAAGCTCAGATTATCAACTTTGAAGATCAGAAAAAAACTGGACCCCAAGTTTCGCTTTTTTTCGTTCCTGCCAATCCAGATGAAGGAGAAAAAATAACCGTCACTGCTTCACCAACATATTTCATGAATGATCCTAATGATCTATTCTACACTTGGTTTCTAAAAAATAGCTATTGTTTTGATGAAAAATTAGATAAAAAAAAATACACAGCAGAATACAAAGCAAGTGATGATTTTGAGAAATGCGATTTGAATAAAGATGGCGAAGTTGACATAGATGATTATAAGATAAAAGCCACGAGGATTATCGCTAAGGGAGGATTTATGATAAGCTCTGATGATATTTACAAATCATCTTTTGATAATGACGGATATGAAGCCCCTTCTGGCGGTGATGACCAAAAAGGAAAAATTCCTCATTGTTATATTCGTAATACAGAATCTGGCAAAGAATATGAGCTAGATTGTACTGACACAAAAAATAGCCACTTATTCCCTATCGCTAAATATAAAAATTTTGTTGATAATAAGGGAGACACAATCAATTTAGAAAAAGAAACTGGCGATGAAGATTTCGGCAAAGATGAAGAAAAATTTTGGCACACTGATCCTAATAGTAACGACACAGCTAATTTAGGTCATCCCGATGAAGCTAATGTGGTCGGTTTAGGAGTCACTAGCTTCACCTGGAGCTACCAAAAAGGCGACAAGGTTGGTGTAGCTGTAGAAGGAGTTTCTACTGAACCACCTGCAACAGATGATTCTTCTTATAAAACCACATGGGCAATGAATGAAAAAATAGGTGATTTTGACACTGATTTTACTGATGATGAATATCCAAAAACAAGTAATGAAATTATTTCTACTACTAATGATGGAACTTACACTACTACTCTCACCAAAACAACCCTTCAAGAAATAGATGGTGATGTTGTCAATGGCGTTGGTAGTATCAAAACCACTATCACAATGCATAATGTCGTGAAAGATGCTGATGATAATGAGATAAGCGACACCGATGTAGCTGAAACTGAAGAAGCCCCCAATCCAGTCATCACCTATTCCCCAGAAATTTTTTCCTTTGATGATTTTGAAATTGATATTGATGGTGACCAAGTCAAGACACCACGAGATTTAGATAATTTTCTATATGATTCACTAGTTTCCCCCCAAGAAAATACCCCCGGAAGCAATAAACTCGACATTACTCTCTCCTATTCTCCAAATAATCCTATAAATGATCCGACTGGAATCGATGGGGATGGTGACTTACTTTCTATTCATGCTTCCATTCCTAATGCCAAAGACACTAACTACCTACAATATAATTGGAAGGTTTATACTGCTCTAGATATTAGTTCTGATATCTGGGGAGAGCCTCTTTTGAAAGCTGATTTATTAGAATCAACCCAATCTGTTGGTCTCGGAATTGACACTTTCAAATTCAAATTAGGCCTTCATGATACAGATGCAACTACCTATTCCAATAAATATCTCAAAGTTGTTCTTACTGTCACGGAAAACACCGGTGAAGACTATCCTCGCAAAAGCACTCAGGATATAATTATTCCCATTAGTTCTACTACGGAAAAAATAGGTGCGTATATTGCTTCTGCTGTAGCTTCTACTGCCTCTCTTACTGATAATCCCTCTGGGATTGAGCTTGGACTAGGAGATGAAATTTGCAATGATGACCAAAATCCGATAGAAAAAGCTCTTTGCCCTGTGACCAAAAATCAAATTATCGCAATATCCGTCCCAAAAGATCATTTTGAAGATAAAACCGATCCTGACTTTCTCTGGACAATCGATGGCAAGCCTTTTACCTATCAGTATTGTTTTTTCGAAGGGTGTAAATCAGAAGGAGAAGAAGACGAAAATTTAAACAAACAAATTAATGTTGCCTATTTTCCAATTCTCAAAGAAGTTGGCGAACAATATGCCGTGAACCTAATTGCCACTAATAAAGCTGGTAAAAAAATAAATATTAGCAGAAATTTTCAAGTAGTCGATCCAGAAATTACCATCCGCTCAGCCGATGAAACAGTTTGCAAGCAAACAGTTTTGGGGCAATATTTTGATGTTAATGGCGAATCATTCCCTGACTACAGCCTCCTTAATTTTTGGGCCTACACTAATTCCAAAATAAAATTACAAGCTACCACGAATGGATTTCCCGTTTCGCCGGAAAATTTGAACTGGGAAATTGATGGTGATTCGATAAATTCTGCCAATGCCAATGTGTATGGATTCAAGATTGACGATGCTGGCATCTTGACTTTAAAGTCCAAGGAAAAACAAGGCGAAAGTTATAACATATCAGTTGGCACACTCTACACGCAAAATAATTTAGTCAAAAAAGCGCTGAGTGCTATTTGGGGCGTCACCTATAACCAATTTTATGAAAAAGCAGTTTCTGATGATGCCATCATCACTATGCAAGATCCTCCCGAAACAAAAGAAGGTAGCATAAAACCAAAAAAAATATTCGCCACTATCTATTCTTCCACTCCTGCATACCTTGCATTTCTCCTTCGAATAGTTCTCACAATTTCCCTAATCCTATTTGTCACTAAAATAGTTTTCTCGTTTACTCCACAAATTAATTATCGTGAAGAAGATTAGATTCACCCATTTTTTAAAAAACAAAATGAAAATAACAAAAACAAAAATAATCTTTCTGCTTTTATTACTGGTTAATTTGATTCCTGTTTTTTGCTTGGCTGCAGATACATATGTTCCAATGGAAAAAATTCCGGGATTTGAAGATCCGGCTGATTTTCCAGCCTATCTGATGAGTATATACAAATTCGGACTTTGGGCGATTGGCACTTCCGCAATGTTTATGATTATGATTGGCGGATATATGTATCTCACTTCTGCCGGCAACAACTCCCAAACCGGAAAAGCCAAAGGAATCATCACCGACGCCATCGCCGGACTAATTCTAGCTCTAGTTTCTTATGTTTTACTCTACACAATCAATCCAGAACTGGTACAATTCAAACCATTGCAAGGCATCACATCCACACCATCATCTGCAATAACCGGAACTGATGATAAAACCACAGGACCAAGTAAATATGCTGGTTATAATCAAGCTTGTCCAGATCCAACCTCAAAAACTCCAATTGATTTCTCTAAATCACCAGCAACGAGCGCTAGTTCTGTTTGCAAAAGTTTAATTCCTGATGATGTTGGCGGTATCTCAAAAGAAATATTAAGAACCGTAGCCGAGCTAGAATCATCTTGTGGCACAAATCCAAAAGCTAAGGTTTTATCTAATGACGACAAGGCCTGTGGAATAATGCAAATTAAACCATCTACCGCGAAAAGATCATGTCAAGATTTAATATCTAATGATAGATTATCCATAGAATTAGCTGCTAAATACATAAAAGATAACACATCTAATCATAAAAATGATCCTGTAAAAATTTTTGCTGGCTATAATAGTGGCTACGGGACATCAAAAACACCAGAAGGAAAACTACCATCTTTAGCCAAAAGTAATGACTGCAACAATGCACTAGCTTTTCAATGCTGTTTCAAACCTGGAGAGTTAGATGAATCAATCCATTATGCATGGAAAGGCAATGGCATATATAAAAGCCAATAAAAAAATAATTTAAATTTTATTATGCAAACTAAAATAAAAATCGCTGTTTTTTTGTTATTCGTGGGAATTTTTTTGCCAATTTTTTCGGCCAGTGCTGGAATTGTGCCTTGCGGACTAAGCGTAGATGATGCAGATTTAGCCGGTGACCAAACTGGCGCCTGTACTCTTTGTCATCTAATCGTTGGGATACAAAATATCGTTTCTTTTGGTTTGAAACTGCTTATCACTGTCGCAGCAGTGGGAATTTTCATTGCGGGAGTGATGTATATCATTTCTTCCGGTTCAGAAGAAATGATGAAAAACGCCAAAGCCTTTCTCACCACTAGTCTTATGGGCTTTACCATCACACTAATGGCTTGGTTTATAGTAAATAGTGTCATGTGGATTCTTTCAGCTGATCCGGAATCTATAACCGATCCCAAAGCTACAAATATAGAAAGAAAAGCTTGGAACAAATTCGAGTGTTCCACCCAAAGCTCCGCTAATAAGCCCTCTGATCTCATGCCTTGCTCTTGTGCCAATTTCGAAGTTGTTTCTTCTAAATATACATCCGTGGGAAATTCTACAAATGTTATTGATGAAAATGCCTGTAAAAAAAATTGCGACCAAGCTGGTGCCACTCATTATAAATTTGATGATAATGATTATAAGAAATTGCCATAATTATTTATTAAAAAATGTCCACCCTCAAAAAAATATTTTTCTTTTCGCTTTTTATCCTTTTTTTGTCCCTGCTTTTTTGGGGTATTTATACATTGTCTTTCAAGAAAACTGAACTGCCTAAAAAAACAATCATCCCACTGAACAATTCCGCCTCGCCAGATTTGTCAAAAATTACCGCTGTTTCCAGTGCAAAAATATCCCTCGCTTCAGATGAGCCAGTTATTTCACCAACTCTTTCCAATACTGGTGATAAGATTTGGTATTTTGGAGCTTCTGGAGAACTAAAGGAAACTGATCTTGTCGGGAGCGTTTCAAAAAAATTAACCGAAAAAAAAATTATCAGCCTAATAAGTGGATTTTGGTCTCCAGATAAATCCAAAATCCTCCTGAAAACCAACAAAGATTCCATAGAAAGTTATTTTTTGCTTTTTGATGTTAAAAATGATCAACTGACTATGCTCAACAAAAGCATCACTGAAATTTCCTGGCAAGCAGTGTCTTCAAAAATAATCTATAAATATCTTGATTCTGCCAACAAAAAAAGCTCCCTGAATGTTTCTGATGCAGATGGAAAAAATTGGAAAAAAATTCTTGATTTGACTCATAATAAAATATCCTTTGCCCAAATTCCTCGCTCCGGTCTGATTTCTTTTTGGAATAATGGCGACGCCTACTATCCAACTGCTTTCCAAACAGTATCGTTGCTTGGTGAAGATACTAAAAGTCTCTATAAGGATAGTTTTGGCGCCGATTATCTCTGGGACAATTCAGGCAGTCATGTTTTAGTTAGTCAAACAGACGTTAAAGGTGGCACAAAAATACAGCTCGGCGTTATGAATTATAATGGAGGAGAATACAAAAATCTTGGTTTGCCCACATTTGTTTCTAAATGTGTTTGGTCAAAAGACAATAAAACAGTTTTCTGCGCTCTTCCAGGAAATATTCCAGATAATTCTATTTTACCTAATGATTATAAGACTGGAAAATTCACCACTGCTGATACTTTTTGGAAAATTGATACAGCCACAGGAGAAAAAAGTCGCTTAGTAGAAACTAGCGACATCTCAGGCACCTTCGATGCTTCTGATTTTTTTCTCAATACCGACGAAAGTTTGCTTTTCTTCGTGAATAAGATAGATAAGAAATTATACAAAATAATCCTCTAATTTTAAGGGGGCTTGTACGTTTGGATATATCGAGAGCATACGTAGGCATTGCAAAAAATATTAACTATAGCCTATCCCGCATTACTGTCGGGATTTTATTTCACAAAAAAACTTTCGTGCCGAAGCGCGTTCGATATAGACAAATGTACAAGCCCCAAACTTATTTCAACACTAAAAAATTCAACCAAAAGATAATTGCTAAATCATTTTTGAAATAAGTTGTGTCAAAAATTCCATGAATTAGAATCACTAGCATTATCCCCAAAGCTACAAAAAGAACCTGTCTAGGCTCTTTTTTTGACCTTATAGAGACATCTCGCAAGAATAAAAATACTACGCCCAAAAAACCAACTGCACCTAACATTCCGCCATAAAGCCACCAAGTTAAATACGAGTTATTTGGATGCGGTACCGCCCATTCCAAATAGGGTGGATAAAATTTTTGATATTCTAAGTATGTGCGCTGAAAATTCCCCGGCCCGATACCGAAAATAAAATTATTTTCAATCATTTTTCCTGAAGCTTGCCAAATCATCCTGCGAGAAGCCAGTGATGAGCGGGGATTGGCCGACAATAGATCTGTTAATTTTTTGCTATTTAACTGCGAAAGAAAAAGTGCCAGAATAATAATTATTATTATCGCTATTTTTTTGAAAATATTTTTATTCTTTATTAAAACTAACACTATGAGCGATGCAACGACTGAAAACCAAGCTGAGTAAGAATAAGTAAAAAATAATGCCACTAATATTGGAATCGAAAACAAAAAATAGCCAATTTTGAGTTTATTTTTTTGAAAAATTAAGATAATAATTGCCGGCGCCAAATACATTGCCAGATAATTTGGAGAGTTAAATATTCCAGCTAATCGATTATCATAAGTAAGAAAATTGGCAATATAATATCCACAAGAAATTAGCGCCACAAAAAACGCAGAAAAAGAATAAACTAGAAAAATTTGATTTATTTTTTCTTTTTCTATTATATTCCAAGTGAGAAAAAACAAAATCAATGGCACCAAAAACCAACTTTTTATTATGCCCCACGATTGCAATTGGTTTCCACTAAAAAAAGTTGAAAGTAAAATACCCAGAAACATCATTGTACCAAAAATAACATACCTTTTATATTTAATAAAAAACTCTCTAACTTTTATTTTTTCCTTATCAGTGAAAATCCACAGAAAAAAAATTCCCAAGATCATTATTTCCAGAGCATTTGTCGGAAAATTTCCTATTCTTATCCTCACTAAATAAAGCGGAATAAAAAACACTGCCAAATAAATTAAATTTTCCAATATTTTATTCTTTTTCATATTGCAGACTGATGATAATGAGGAAAAGTGTCAAAACCATAGGGGAATAAATACCAGTTTCTACCATTGAATGAGCGCTAAAAATAATTAAACTGATAAAAAAACCGCAGTTTATCATATCTTTTTTGGAAAAAATCCAAAAATTTATAAGCGTTATAAATAAAATTAACATCCATACCAAGCTAGCTAAAACACCTTCTTCGACAGCGATATCTAAATAAGTATTATGAGCATAAATCGGATTTCTATAGCCTAATTCCTTATCTACTTCCAGTGAAAAATTACCGATTCCTGTTCCAAGAAATGGTTTTGTTTTGATTGTTTCCCAAGATTTTTGCCATATATCAATTCTCCCAGCATTTGATCCTTCTTGCAAATCAAAGCTTGAATCAAACCTTTGTGAAACCGGCCCTGGAACAGTGAGCATCAAAGCAAGAATCATCACTGCCAAGCCAGCCATTAATTTATGCCTTGCTTGTGTTTTATTCCAAAAAACACCGACAAAAATTGTTATCCCCACTATAATAGCCACGTATCCTCCACGCGAAAAAGTCAGAATATTCGCCAAAAAAATAACTGCGGTAGAAAGCGCCCAAAAAATTTTCTTTTTTGAAATAAAAAACAAGGTTACCGAGAGTGGCAACATCATTCCCAAAAACAAAGAGAAAGAATGTGGATCAGGAAATGTTCCAATTGCGCGAAAATAATTTTGTCCCGAAACACCAACTAACCAGCTTGGATAATCCGACACCATCCGCGCCAAATTTTCTCCCCAAAAAATCGGTCCGATATAATTGGAATATACCTTTGAAATATTTTCATAATTCCAAAAAAATTGAGCACAAAATTGAATAATTCCAACAACCGAAACCAAGGCACCCGACAAAACTAAAGCCTTTAATGTTTTTATCACTTTCTCTCTATTATTTAGAATATCCCTTGATATAAAATAAAGTGGGAAAATAGAAAATAAATATAGTAGTTTCCTCAACCCCCAGCCATAATTTTGAGCAAAAAACAAAGAAGCAATGCCCAACAAAAGAAAGATTACAACTAATTTCGATTGAGTATCAAGCAAAACTAACTTTTTTTTATTTTTAATCTTCTCATATGCCCAAACAAAAAACAAAATCAGAATCAAAATTCTTACCGAAGCCAAATCAATCCCCACCGCCGGATTAAGCGCAATTTGAAAAGGCAGATATAAACATAGGAATAAAAATAAATTAAATATCATTTTTTATTTCGTTTTTTTCTTCTTTTTATTAAATAATATAGAGACGATTTAAAAAATTGAATTTTTTGTTTAATTAAGCTTTCTCTACTTTTCCCTCCGCTATGCAAAATGGTTAGCTCTGGCGAATACAAGACTTGAAATTCTGAATTTAAGTCTTTCGCTCGAACACATAAATCCAAATCTTCTGCATACATAAAAAAATTTTCATCAAAGCCACCCAATTTATCAAAAATACTTTTTTTAATTAACAATGTCGCCCCACTTACCCAATCGACCATAATGTCTTGTTTACTTTCCCATAAAGAACGGCTTTCAATTATCCCGAGATTATTTTTTATTATTTGAGTAAAAGTAATTTCCTTGCCAGCGCCCCATTCTTGCGTTTTCCCTTTATCAGTTATTAGTCTTGGACCTATTATAATTACTTTATCTTTATATCGCTGTATTTTGATTAAAATTTCTTTTATATAGTTATTCAGAAATTGAGTATCTGGATTTAGAAAGAGGATGTTTTCTCCTTGAGCTTTTTGAGCTCCAAAATTACAAGCAGCGCCAAATCCAGTATTTTTTTTATTTTGATACAATCTAACTCTTGGATATTTATTAACTAGTTCGGTCAACTTTTCTTTCTGATCATTGTTAACCACAATAATCTCCAACTCTTCATTAAAAGAATATTTATTTATTGAAAATAAACATTTAGCTAGATATATTTTACTTCGATAATTGACAATTACTATTGATACCATCAGAAATTAAATTACTTTTTTAAAATCTCTATACGCTTTTTGCACTGATTCATTAATAGGAGTTTTTTGACGCTTCACGTCTTTTCTATTTTTTATCTTGCGTAGCAGAACATAGACAAAAAGCCATGGTCGAAGATACATTGGGGAGTTTTTTCGAAAAAAAATGAGTCCCGAAAGCACCAGCCAATATATTTTATTAGCTTTTTTTTCTTGGCTTTTTTCCAAGTGCCAAACATGACTGCCCGCACAAACTGCCAATTTATACCCCGCCCTTTTGGCTCTAATACTAAAGTCAGCGTCCTCCCAATATAAAAAATAGTCTTCATCCAAAAGTCCGATTTTGCGAAACACCTCTTTTTTGATTATCATAGAGCAACCAGTGATGTAGTCTGAATGAAAATAATTTTCTTTCAAGTTATTTTCTTGGTGCTCTGTTTTCATTTTGAGCCACTTTATTTTTCCACCTGAAAACCAAACATTTGACGTTTCATTTTTTAGAATCACTGGGCTAGCAATGCCAACTTTCTTATTTTTATCCATCAGATCTATTAGTGGCCAAAGGAAATCTTTTTTAACTACCGCATCATAATTCAAAAGCAACACATAATCCGCCCCGCGCTCCAAAGCATATTCAATCCCAATGTTGTTGCCGGCAGAAAAACCAAGGTTCTCACTATTTTTTATACAAGCTATCTTAGGAAAAATTCTGCGCGCCTCTTCAAAAGAACCGTCTTTGGAATTGTTATCCACCAAAACTATTTCAAAATTTGGATAATCCACTTGGAAAACACTGGAGAGTGTTTTTTTTAAGACTTCCTGCCCATTATAATTTAGGATTATTATAAAAATCTTAGGTGTACTCATTTTGTATTTTTGCTAATTATACTAGCAATTTCTTCTGTTTTAACCGCTCTAAATAACCAAATTGAAAAGATATAAACGGCTGTAGCCGAAAAAGCCAAAAGAAAAAAATTAATTTCAGAAAAAATAAAACAGTAGCTGGCCATAATAATGCCAGAAAAAACAATTGCCCAAAACTTTTCCACCTTAGGAAAATATTTCAAATCTCTAATTATGACATAGAGCGTAGCCACGGTCACAAAAAATTCTGTCGCCACAGAAATTATTGCAGCCGCCATATAGGAATAAATTGGGATAAAAATTAGATTAGCCCCCACATTGAAAATGGCCGCTATCACCATAATTACCATTAATTTTTTTTGCTTGTTGCCAGAAATCAAAATAACATTAAATAAGTTGCTAAAAAACATACATCCCAAAGAAAAAACTAGGATACGAAGAATGACACTTGAAGCAAAAAATCCTTTTCCTCCAATTAACTCAACAATTCCATCTGAAAGAAACACAGTGCCAATAATCAGCGGGATAACAAAAAGCCAAAAAACCTTAAAGGTCTTGTTAGAAATATCCCAAAAACGCGCCCGATCAGAAAAAATATTTTTTGATATAATTGGAAAAACCAACCCCACTATCATCGCTGGGAAAAAGGTGATATTTTCAATCACCTTATAAGCCACATTATATATTCCCACTTCCGCACTAGTTTTCAAAACAGACAAAAGAATTGTATCGATTTTGAAATAGACAAAACTAATGACCGCGGCAATCCCTAGCGGATAAGATTCTTTGACAAATTTCTTCCAATAAGGCCAATCGAATTTAAATGAAAAAGAAATATATTTTTTAGACCAAAAATAAACTAAGAAAAAACTAACTGACATATTTAAAAGAAGTGAGGATATTATCCAAAGAAAACTAAGCTGGAATTTTATAGCATAAAAAATAAAAACTACTTGGATAATTTTTCCAGTTAATTCTGAGATGGCTACCTTGTCCATTGCTAAATTTTTCTGAAACACTCCATTTAACACTTGGTAGGATGAAGAAAAAAGAAAGGATAGCGCTACTATCATAACTGCTTGTTTGACTTCTGCTGGATATGGAAAGAAAAAAACAATTGCCGGGGCTAGAATTAGAACAATTAAGGAAATTATTATTCGCAAAGTGAAAATATTACTCACAATTTTTTCTTCATCCGCCCCTTCGCGAGAAATTTCTCGAGTGACAGTAGAATAAAGCCCCAAATCAGCAATGGCAGTGAAAAAAGACAAAAACGCCAACACAGTGGCGTAATTTCCAAAACCTTCTTGCCCTAAATACCTCGTAATCAGCCCGATTGAAACTAGAGCCAAGATAGTTGAAAGAATTTTAGAAAAACTGCTAACTAGAACATTATAAGCTATTTTTCTTGCTATAACCATAGAATTTACGAACTACTAAATAAACGAAACTACGAAAAGCCAAAATTATAATTAAAGAATTATCTTTTTTGAGAAATTTCTGTTTGAGAGTCCAAAAATTATCTAAAATTTTCCTATGACCGCCGTTGATTGAGGGAAAATTTTAGTAATAATTTTTAGGGCTCGAGTTAATTTCGAAAAAAAAATAATTCTTTAATAAACTTTAAGCTAAGCTAGCGGGTTTGATAACCACTCTTCGATCTTCTCCCTCACCAGTACTTTCGGTTTTAATTTGGTCATTTTTAGCCAGTTCCATATGCACAAGTCGTCTTTCGTATGGAGACATTGGACGCATTACCACTGCTCGTCCTTCACGAAGAGATGTCTGGGCCATATTTTTTGCTAAAGCAAAGACGGATTCATTTTTTTCTTGTCGATAAGAATTAACATCCAGGGTAAAATTAGCTTTATTTTCCGTTTTTCCACGAAAAATTATTCTGGCCATATGTTGCAAGGCTTGAAGATTAACTCCATATTGTCCAATTAGATAGCTCGATTCTTCTGTTTTAATGTTAAAAACTAACTCCTCTTGCTCTTGGTTTTTTGTTTCTATAATTTCAACTTGACATTGAAATCCCATTTTCATAACTAATTCTTCGATAGATTTTCTTATTTCTTCTTTTGTTTCAGCCGTTATTTTCTCGTTTTCCATATTATTAAAATTAACTATTAATCTTTTCTTTTTTCAAAACTTTCGTCTGCTGAATTATAGCAAAAACTGTCGAAACAAGCCAGTAAAGAGCTAACCCAGCAGGAAATTTTATTCCAATAAAAAGTGTTAGCAATGGCCCAAGATACATCATTTGCTTCGTCATTATCTGCGAAATATCCGGTTCTGTTCCTTTAGCTTGCGTGCTTGTCTTAGGTGTCATCATTTTTATCTGCACATATTGAGCCAGTGCCGCTAAAACAATCAAAATTAACTGAGGAATAACCTTGATATTCAACTGACTTAGATTGATTGTTTTGGAAAGATCAATAATTCCAAAGAAATATTGATTAATTTGTCCTGGATTTGGAACAAATGAATATAGTTCTTTTGGATCCACCACTAGTCCCGCTTTTGAAATGTTGAATAACACTTGATAAATTGCAATTAAAAAAATAAGCTGAAAAATTGTTGGCAGACAGCCGGAAAAGGGGTTGGTTTTATTTGTTTTATAAAATTCCATCAGCGCCCGACTTTGCTTTTCCTTGTCATTTTTGTGTTTTTCTTGAATTTCCTTGATTTTTGGCTGCATTTCTTGCATTTTCTTCTGCGACTGAATTTGTTTTTTACTTAGTGGAATCAAAAGAAACTTCAAAACTAAAGTCACCACAATAATTGCTACACCAAAATCATGTAGAGGGATAATATTGTAAATAAAAATCAAAAAGTTATAAATCGGTCTATAAACAGTTTCTCCAAATAAAAAAGATATCATATGTTTTCTAAAAATTTACTAAAAATTATTTATATTAGTTTTGCTTTTTTTAATACTGCCAAAACATCTCGCTCTAATTCATTAATCGAAAATTCTTTTTTACCACCTTTTTTAAGAGAAACCATTATGTCCAGTCCTTTTTCTATTTTTTTTATGTATTTTCTAAATATTTCTCGCAGTTGCCTTTTCAATCTATTCCTTTCCACCGCCTTAGGAGAAAACTTAATTCCGATAGAAAAACCTATTCTGGTTTCCTCGCTATTATTCCTCTTTACTTTTAAAAAAACCTCCCCAAAAGAAAAAAAACTGCCTGTACGATTAATTGCCTCAAAGTCCTTTGTTGCTAAAAGCCTGTTTTTGCGGGGAAGCATAAAATTATATTTATACTGATAATTTTTTTCGACCGGCCTGTCTTCTTCTTTTTAGGACAGCTTTTCCGTTTTTAGTGCTGTTTCTTTCGATAAAACCGTGTCTTTTTTTTCTTTTTCCACTTTTTGGTTGGTAAGTTATGCTCATTTTATTATTATTAGTTAATTCATTTAAAATTCTACCAGTTAATAGACTACAAGTCAATTTACATTTCTTTCCACACATTGTCCACACCTTTATCCCCCTTTTTCTTAGACTAGATTTTTCAGTTGTGTTATACTTTTTTTAGTAAAACTTTCTTTATTAACTTAATCAATAAAATGACCAACGAGGAACTTTGGCAAACAGCCCTAGGGGAAATAGAGCTTTCTATTTCTAAGGCTAATTTTATCACTTGGTTTAAAAACACCTCTATTCTTTCCCTTAAGGACGGCCATGTAGTTATTGGTGTTCCAAATGGCTTTGCTAAAGAATGGCTAGAAAATAAGTATGATCTGTACATCCTACGAGCCTTGAAAAATATTCAGGGCGATATAAAATCAGTTTCTTGCCTGATTTCTTCCGGTCCAACTCAATCTTTTCCTCAAACAAATAAAGAAATAACTGTCGACGCTGTTCAAGCTCCCAAAAAATCACCTGTTTTTTATGAAAAAAAGCCACCAATAAGCCAAGAAAGTAATTTAAACCAAAAATATACCTTTGAGAATTTTGTTATCGGCGGAAGCAATGAGCTGGCTCGCGCTGCTTGCTATGCTGTCTCAAAGAGTCTTGGAAACGTTTATAATCCGCTTTTTATCTATGGTGGAGTGGGCTTAGGGAAAACCCATCTTATTCAATCTATTGGCAATGAAGCACTAAAAATAAACCCCCAAACTCGAATAAAATACATTTCTTCAGAAAGATTCACTAGTGATCTAATAGATTCAATAAAAACTCAGAAAATCCAAGAATTTAAGGAATATTACCAAAAAATAGACCTCCTTATCATTGATGATATTCAATTTATCTCAGGAAAAGAGAAAACTCAAGAAGAATTTTTCCATATTTTCAATTATCTCTACCAACTCAACAAGCAAATAGTCCTTTCTAGTGATCGAGCCCCTAAAGCTATCCAAATTCTCGAGGAAAGACTGCGTTCGCGCTTTGAAGGGGGGATGATTGCTGATGTATCCAAGCCTGATCTTGAGACTAGATTAGCTATTCTTAAGATAAAAGCCCTTCAAAATGGAGTGGAAATCACCGAAGAGGCATTGGAATTTATCGCTACTAATATTAAAAACAACATTCGTGAGCTAGAAGGTGCCCTAAACCGCGTATCTGTGAGCGCCCAATTAACTAAAAAATCACTAGATTCAGCTTATACAAAGCAAATATTATCTGATATTATCTCTAGTGGCAAGAAAAAAGGCATTAATCATAAACATATTATTAAGACTGTTTCTGATTTTTATGAAATATCTCCAGCTGATTTAGTGGCAAAAAACAGAAAGCAAGAAGTGGTAAAACCCCGTCAAATAGCTATGTTTCTTATGCGTAGTGAACTTTCCTACTCTTACCCAGGTATTGGCGATAAATTAGGTGGACGAGATCATACTACAGCTATGCATGCTTATGAAAAAATTTCCAAAGAAATCAAATTAGACGAAAGACTCGACGAAGAAATTACTCACCTACGCGATATTTTATATACTATAAACTAATAAAAGTGCTTATCTTGTGGATAAGAAGCTTAAAAACCCACTATTAACTCTGTGTTTAAAATATCAAAAGACCTGTTCCTAAGTTGAAATATTTCTAAAATATATTTTTTCCCTCTAAATTATCCCACTTAAAAAATACCCCCACCTAAAGACTTATCCAATTCTTATCCACACATATTTTAGCTTATATAAAACAAAATTAGCACTTATACCCCATTATCGCCTTATGTAATAATAGTAATAACTTTATACTAATAATAAGAATAATTAAATACTAAATAAAACAATATGAAACTAATTTGTACGGAAGTGAATTTTAAAAAAGCAATTTTTAATTGTGAAAGAGTAGTTTCAAAGAAAAACACCCTACCTATTCTAAATAATATTCTTTTTGAAACAGAAAAAGGAGGATTAAAACTATCTGCTACTAATTTAGAAATTGGAGTCTCTTCTAAAATAGGGGCAAAAATAGAAAAAGAGGGTAGAATAACAATCCCCGCTAAACTTATTAGTAATTTTTCGGCTAATCTTCCAAGTGGAGAAAATATCTCCCTTGAACTTGTGGATAATAATCTGAAAATAAAAAGTGGGATAAATAAAGCTATAATAAAAGGAATTTCCGCGGAAGATTTTCCTCTTCTACCTCTACGAAAAACGGAATATTTATTAGATCTTTCTAGTTTAGAGTTAAAAACCGCTATTTTAAAGGTAATGCCAGCAGTAGCGTTTAATGAATCACGTCAAGAACTTACAGGAATAAACCTTATATTAAAAGAAAAAGAGCTTATTTTTGCGGCCACAGATAGTTTTCGTCTTTCAGAATGTCAAATAAAAATAGAAGAAATTAATATAAATAAGGAAACTTATAAGCTTTTTATTGAAAAAAATGAAAATGTGATTATCCCAGCTAATGTTTTAGGGGAATTAAATCGGATGCTGGCGCCTGACATTGACAATCGAGTAAAAATAACTATTGAAGAGGGGCAAATATTTTTTGAAATAGATGGTATTAAGTTAGTCTCTAGGCTTATAAATGGAAAATATCCAGAATATAAACATATAATGCCGGCGGAATATAAAACGAGAATAGTAGGGGAAAAACAAGTTTTGCAAAATGCTATTAAGATGGCGAGTGTTTTTTCTGCAGGGGGATCAAATGAGATAACGCTCAAAATTAGCCAAGAGGAAGAAAAAATTTTTATTCTATCTTCTAGCGCTGAGGTGGGAGAAAATTCAGCTGAGCTCAAATTTGACATCACAGGACCATCTCAAGAAGTTGTTTTTAACGCTAAGTATCTTTTAGATGGAATTAACGCTACCACTACCTCTCAAGTGGCAATCTTGCTAAATAGTGAAGCTACTCCCGTAGCAGTTCGTGAAATTAATGAAAAATCTGGGGAAGTTTTGGATAATTTCACATATATCGTGATGCCGATAAAGAATTAAAAACATAAAACATATAGCATGAAACATGAAACAAGAGAGAAAATTCACGACTTAATAATTATTGGGGCGGGGCCGGCGGGGCTTAGTGCTTCGATTTATGCTTCGCGTTATGGAGTTAAGCATAAAATTGTGGGCGCGCTTTTAGGTGGACAAATTAGTGAGACGCATAAAATTGACAATTATCCCGGAATGGAAGATATGAGCGGATTTGAGTTTTCGGAGAAATGGGGAAATCACGCCAAAAAATATGGGGTGGAAATTTTGCCGGACTTAGTTGAAAACATAAAAAAAGAAAATAATATTTTTTCTATAACCTTGGCGAATAAAAATATTTTATATTCAAAAACAATTCTTTTGGCGACTGGCACAAAAAAAAGAAAATTAAATATTATTGGAGAAAAAGAATTTTTTGGAAAAGGTGTGTCATATTGTGCTACTTGTGATGGATTTTTTTATAAAAATAAAATCGTGGGAGTGATTGGTGGATCAGATAGCGCAGCGACCGCGACTTTATATTTAGCTGATTTAGCAGAGAAAGTATACTTGATTTATCGAAAAAAAGAATTGCGCGCTGAACCTTTTTGGGTAAATTTAATTAAGAATAATAAAAAAATAGAAGTGCTTTATGAAACTAATGTGGTGGAAATTTTGGGTGAGCAAAAATTGGAAAAAGTAAAACTCGACAAAGCTTACAATAATTCCAACGAATTAAATTTAGACGGTCTTTTTATTGAAGCGGGTTCAGATCCAGCGGTGGAATATTTTAGTGAACTAGGAATTGAATTGGATGAAGCGGGTTATATTAAAATTCAAAAAACTGGCGCAACAAATGTGGCAGGAGTTTTTTCAGCTGGTGACATCACAGATGGCTCCGACAAATTTCGCCAAGTTATCACCGCCGCTTCTGAAGGGGCGATTGCCGTACGAGGAATTTATAATTTTTTGAAGAAAAATAAAGCACAATGAAATTGTTATTGCTTCGCCCAATAATCTAGATCGTCTTCTTTTTCTTGGGTTGTATTGATAATATCTTTTTGTGATGCGCTGATATTCCAAATCGTATTGAAAATAGTTTTTTGTGCTTGGGCGTATTCATTAGATTCAATAATAAACCCAATTTTTTCTTTTGCCAAAATTACAACGGATTTATTATCATAGAGGCACATATAGGAAGAAAAAAATAAATCTTTGGGCATTTGCCTGATTTCACGCAGTTGATAGTTGGTTTCTCTTTCTGGGGCATAACCAGCAGATCTAAGTGATAGACTTTTTATTTTTAGAGCAATTCTTTTTTTAACAAACGCTTTCAAAAAATCTTCTCCCAGCATTTCATCCACACTGGAATCGGCAATGTAATAACGCGCTACTTTTTCCTTGCAAGTCAAAACATCTTCAAAAATATTTTTTATGCCGGCCAAGTTATAGTATAGCTTTATTTCCGGCAGGCTAGAGCCTTTCCCATAGAGATCTTGAATTTTAGGCAACAATTCAGTGATGGCCGATTGTTGCTGAACTATAATATTGTTCAAACTACTTTTTGGATTTTCGATATAGTATAATTTTTTGTTATTTCTTATCGTCATACCAACAACACCCTTTTTTATGAGGGAATCTAGGCAATAATAGACGCTAGTTCTTTTGATAGCGGTTTTTTGCGACAACTGAATCACAGTAGCTTCTTTGGTTTTGAGTAATTCAATATAGATATCAGCATCTTTGCCGTTTATACCAATAATTTCAAGTTGTTTGGTTATTTCTTCCATAAATGTCGAATAAATTAGTCGTCAAATATAGTATACATTATGGCTCAAATAAAGTCAATAGCAATATTTATTCATAAAATAGACTGATAATATTGACAGCTGGCTAATTTAGTGCTATACTGTGCTGTTAAGATGAAAAGCGAAAAAATCTTAACAAGCTCGTTTAAAACTAAATAATCGCCAAGGCCCGGTCCCGATATAGTATCGGGATGGTCGGGAGCTACACTGGCGGAAAAATTTTAGCCTAATGAAAATTAGGCGAAAAAGGAGAGGAAAATGGAAAAAATAAAAGAATTATTATTGTCCTTAATTAATGAGTATCTGAAAATTGGAGAGCTTGAAAAAGCTCTCGAATTTGCACACAAACTCAAAGAGGATAGGGGTTACGCCCTTGTCCGGGAAGCTTTTGTTATTTATATGCAGAGGGATGATGTCTCTCTGTATATAAAAGAAAGAGTTATGAAAAGGGCACTGAGTGTGCCTAATCCGGAAAAAATTGTTGAGGCACTAATTGAAGAGTGTTTCGTAGGAGATGAGGTACGTGTCGAGTTTATGACACTTACATATTATCCAATTACACCCGAATTTAAAAATAATCTAGTGAGGAGGTTTCTTAAAAGGGGGGAAATTAAGTATGCCGCGGAAGTGGCAGAAAAAGGTGGAGTTGAGAGTGGAGTGATTGAGGAGTTGATTGTTGAGTCATTTAAAAAGGAAAGAAGAAGAAGAATATGTGATTGGTATGCAATGAATAAACTTGGGGTTTCGCGAGAAACCCTGGAGGAAATAAAGGCGAAAGCGAGTCGGCCTATAAAGTAAAAACTCGCTAACCACAAAAATTCAGGTCAAGTTTGTTATCACACAAACTTGGCCTTTTTATTTTCTCGGAAAATAATTTCATAAAAAAAGCAGGTGTCCATCGTGGTGCCTGCCGATTTTTATTTTCTCAAATTTTTTTATTGCTTCGCCTAATAATCTAGGTCATTATCTTCTTTCCCCTTTTTCTATTTTTTCAGCAACTACATTCTTATTATCAAAATTCATATTGCTGTAGGATTTGCTGATGTTCAAGGGGAGACTACGAAATAAATTTAGGTGCTTGACAGTAATATTTAGTGTGGTAATATTATACCACAGGGATAAATATTAATAAAAACTCTATGAAAATAAATGAAAGCTTGAAAAAATTCGGAGAATTTCTATATGATCTCCGGATTAAAAAAGAAATAACACTTCGCGAGATGTGTCGGAGAGTGAATTTTGATCCGAGTAATTGGAGTAAAATTGAAAGAGGAAAAATGTCGCCTCCATCAGACAAGAAAATGTTGGAACTTTGGGCAAAAACATTAGGTTTGAAAAAAGATAGCCAAGAATTCAAGGAATTTATCTATCAAGCGGAAATCGCCCAGGGGATAATTCCGTTTGAAATTATGGAAGAAAAAGAATTGGTGGCAGCTTTGCCGGCATTTTTTCGAACTTTGAAAAATAAAAAGCCTAGCAAAGAAGAAATAAGTAAAATAATAAATATGGTAAAAAACGCCTAACTTTTTAGATTAAACAGAATGAAATACAAAAACATAGACATTGCTTTTATTGGCAATAGAGAGATAAAAAACAAAGCGGACAAATGCAGATTTGAATTTTGGAAAAAAGATATTCCGATTGAGATAGAAGAAATAATAGAAATAAAGTTAAAAATAAAAATTATTCCGATACCGAACTTAATGGAACAATGCGGAGTGGATGCGCAAATTACTTCTGATTTTTCAGCAATTTATGTTGATCAAAAAAATTATGAAAATGATACTAATCGTTTTAGATTCTCACTTGCCCATGAACTCGGACATTTTATATTACATAAAGATTTTTATAAACACTTAAAAATTCAAGAACTGGCTGATATCTTTGCATTTATTGGCGAAATCGATACTAGGGAATATGCTAATTTAGAAACTCAAGCTAATAAATTTGCCAATTACTTTTTGATCCCAAGGGAAACGCTTATTAAAATTAAAGTCGAAGTCTTGCAAGAAATAAACAAAAAACATAATATAGAAAATATTGACGAAAAAACAGTAAATTCTTATTTAGCTGGCTATATATCTTTGCGCTTTGGCGTTTCATCGGGCGCGCTTGAAATTGCTTTAAATGATTTGAATAATTTTCAAAACTAAAAAATGGAAGTTAAATGTATTTTGAATTTGCCGGAGACGATAAAAAGTTTTAGAGGATAAAGTATTATGAAATCGCTAAAAAATCTTTTATATAAAAGAAAAAGTATTCACAAGATATCCCTAACTGACAAGGATATTTTTTATATTTTTAATCGAGTTATCAAAGAAGAGTTTGGTAATGTTGGGGCGTCAAAACTCAAAGCGGATTATTTCAAAAATAAAACTATTTTCATTAAATGTTATAGCTCAGCTTGGGCAAGTGAGCTTTTTTCTAATCGTAATACGATTATGAAAAAGCTAAATAAAGAATTTGGTGAAGGAATAATAAAAGAGATAAAATTAAAATAAAAAAATCTTAGTTTGGTTAATTTGAAAAAATATTGTATAATAAAAAAAGATAAAAATAATTATGAAAAAGAAAAAGAAAATTTCAGATTGGCAAATCGCTTTGGTTCATTGGTTGCTTGCTGGAATCTTTGCACCATTTCTGTTTAGTGCAATTTTTGGACAAATAGTAAAAGGCATCGCCAATAATTTCGGAGTGATTGTTTGGTTGGCCATCCTTGGTGAAGCGGTGAAATTTTTTCTCGTTTGGACAAGTATAATTTATTCGGCAAAATTTATAAACAAAACTTTTGTCATAAAAAATAATATAAATATCGTAAGGATTTCCACAATATATCTTTGTGTGTTTCTAGTTGTTTTTAGAATTCTCTTTTTTGACGGAAGTAGTGTGATGAATTATATTTTTTCTTCGATGCATCTAGTTTCACTTCTTGTAGTCATCCCGTTTTTCTATTTTTTCAGCAAAAACCAAATTGGCAACATTGAAAAGCCAATCAAAAAAGAAGTGTAAAACTTTTAGCTTAAGGAATATTTGTTTGCACGGAGATGCTAGCTGAATCAGTGTTGCCTTTTTTATCTTCGACGGAAGCCTCGATAGAAATATTGGAATTCTTTTTTGAATCCGGAACAGAGTAGGTATATTCAAAAGAAGAATCCGAAGAGGAGGTGACATCATCACCTGCTACAGACAAAGTTATTTTTTCAACTCCAAAAGGCGCATCACTTTTCACCTTAATAGTAAAAGAAGATGAAGTAATAGAGCTTCCGTCAGAAGGAGCGGAGATGCTTACCTCCGGTCCAAATTTTTTGAAGTCATCTAATCGGCATTCTTCAGTTGGAGTTGAATTAGAAGAATAACCTTTTTCATCATCTAGCCATTTCTCAATAGCTTTTTCCCAATTTTTAAACTGCGGATCATCACTTGGTTTTTCTGGCGCGTCTCCGCGCGGGTCATCTTTTTTGACATAATATAGAATGGAATGAGCGTCGGAAAATTTCTTTTTTTCCACTTCGGAAGATGGGCAATTGTCGTTAGCTAAACAATAATCATTTTTGGAACCAGGAATCTTGCAAACCTTGACTTCTCTTTTGGCTTCTAGTTTTCCATCAAGTACATCTTTGCCTGTTTCCTCTTTCTCATATTTAGGAAATTGATCGACATTATAATTTGCCAAAGCTTTATCCATAAATTCTCGCCAAATTGGCGCTGCGACAAATGATCCATCTGCTCCTTGTGCCATTATAGAATTATCATTATTCCCTGCCCAGACTCCAGCAGAAAGTGAAGGAGTATAGCCAACGGTCCAACCGTCACGCCATTCATTGGTGGTGCCAGTTTTAGCAGCTACGGGGCGATTGTCAAAACGCAAAGGGTTGTTATCCCCAAAAACTGGCGCGCGCAGTTCGTTGGTGGAAAGAATATAATCTATCATAGCCACATATTTTTCTTCAATTACTCTCTGTCCTTCACTTTGTTTATATTGCTCAAGCACTTCTCCATCGCCATTTTCTACCTTAAGAATAGACACAGTAGGGTGATGAATTCCACCAGTAGCAAAAGTCGAAAAAGCATTGACATGATCCAGAAGCTTCACTTCTCCTCCACCAAGAACCAAAGACAGTCCATAATCAGCAGTTTTGTTGAGAGTGGTGATCCCCATCTTATGAGCGGTATCGATAGAATTCTGCACTCCAGCCAAATAGAGCGTTTTTACTGCGGGCACATTGAGCGACATTGCTAGAGCATTTTTCATTTGAAGTAGTCCACGATTTTTTCCATCATAATTTTTCGGATCATATGTCTTGCCATCGTCAGTAGAAAAATTAGTGTCCACATCCCAAAGATTAGTTTCTGGTGTATATCCTTTGGAAAATGCAGTGAGATATACATAAGGCTTGAAAGATGACCCTGGTTGACGAAGTGCTGTGGCGACATTAAAATTCCCTTCAAATTGACAATTTTTTCCAGAAATACAACCTGTCGGAGTGGCTTTGCCAAAATAATCTTTGGAGCCTACCATAGCCAAAATTTGTCCAGTTTTTGGATCCATTGCTACCAGCGCTTGATTATTAGATTTGTAAGTCGTAGCATCTTTTTCGGAATGATTTTTGATAGCTTCCTCGGCAATTTTTTGTTTATCCCAATCGAGTGTAGTATAAACTTTTAATCCTCCTTGTTCGACTGCTTCAGCGCCATATTTTTTTTCTAAAGATTCTTTAATATACATCACAAAATGCGGAGCGCTGATATTGTCGGAAAAAGTTTTTATCTTAGAAAAAATATCCACTTGCTTAGCCTCATTGGCTTGTTCTCCGGTGATATAACCTAGGCGCGCCATTTGATCGAGGGCGTATTCTTGACGAGCCTTGAGGTTTTCGGTGTGTGTTCCATAAGGCGAA
Organism: bacterium; assembly: GCA_030654225.1. Taxonomy (GTDB): domain Bacteria; phylum Patescibacteriota; class Minisyncoccia; order Moranbacterales; family UBA2206; genus UBA2206. The sequence goes on along the minus strand of JAURXY010000015.1, from coordinate 22,095 downwards.
TAACGAGAAGGAGCTTGAGGCAATGATGCGAGAATAGCTGATTCATCAAGCGTAAGCTCACTCGCGTGTTTTCCAAAAAAAGTTTGAGCAGCTGCTTCAACTCCATAAGCATTGGAGCCATAAGGAATTTCATTGAGATACATCCCCATAATTTCATCCTTGGAAAATTTTTGCTCAATTTCAATAGCTAGAATAACCTCCTTTATTTTTCGGGTAAAAGTTTTTTCCGAAGTCAGAAGGGATTGTTTAATTAGTTGCTGAGTAATGGTTGAGCCACCTTGAGTAGCGCCAAAATTAAAAATATCCTTGAATACAGCACGCAAAATACTTTTAGGTTGAATGCCAACGTGGCTATAAAAACTTTGATCTTCTAGTGCAATAGTGGCATAACGCAGGCTTTCTGGCATTTGGGAAAAGGGGATTTCCGTTCTTTTTTCTTCGCCGTGAACTTCATAAAGAATATGACTTCCTGTCCGATCATAAATTTTTGTTGATTGAATAACAAAGCGCTCATTGAGATTTCCGGGACTCGGCAAATCCTTGGCGAACCAGGCAAAAACACCAATAACAAAAAGCAGTACAGCACCGCTAAAAATCAGGATTGATTTTCTCAAGAGTTTCCAATTGATTCTGAATCTTTTTTTACCAGAAGAATTATTAGAATTTTTTGGTGTGAAAATATACATACAATTTATTTAGCTTATTTATAAAGCATTCTATATTATATTATAAAAGAGAAAGGTTATCAAGGCAAAGAAAAGAAGGCAGGTAGTTATATTTGGGAATAATTAATAAGTTTAAATCGATTGATTATTTTTTTAAAAGTTTGACTTTTTAAAATTTCTAACTCTTTTTTTCGGTTTTTATTATATATATAATCACAGTTTTTATCAAAATATCCAGGGTGGCAAACAAGTTCAATCACAGTGCTTGTAGATTGGGTTAGGTTTTCAAAGAGTTTATTTTTTTGATCAGGATGCCAATCAATATAATCATCTGGAGTTTTTATTTTATTTTTTTTCAAAAGGTTTCTTTTTTCGGCAAAAAGGGATCTCACTGGTAAATTATAATCTTTGGCGACAGTAGCAACTTCAGTTAGAATACTTTCATTTAAATGTAGATGGCGGTGGCTATCCAAGTGAGATGGCAATCTTTTAAATTTTTTTTCAAAGAGAGTTATTTGATGTATAATTTCTTTTTTTGGATTATTATTTTTCAATTCTAAATGAAGACCGAGTGATATATCTGTTAGATTTATTAAATCAGAAATTTCTATATGATCCCTTTTTATCATCACGGATATACTAGTGATTAGCTTTTTTGTGGCTAATTCTAAAATGCCCCTATTCCAAGGGGAAGACATTCCATAATCATCAGCGTTTATTATTAGTCTTTGCTTCATATTCTTTTTTCATTTTTTTCTCTACAAATTCAATTAGTTTTCCTGCGACATTCATATTTGAATAGGCCTTTTCAAATCCTTCAAACTGAGCCAGTGAATTAACTTCAATTATATGGTAGTTTCCTTGGTGTTCCAATATGTCAACTCCAACATAATCAAAAAGCATTTTTTTTGCAACTTTTTCAGCTAAATATTTTATTTTTTTTGCTTCCGGTGCATCAAATTTATGAGCCTCTCCACCCAAGGATACATTTGTTCGCCATTCGTTTCCACTAGAAATTCTTTTCATAACACCCATCGCCTTTTTATCTACTACCAGAATGCGATAATCGTAACTGATAGGGTAGTATTTTTGATAAATAAAGTTTTTCCCCACAGTATTCGAATCTTCAATTATTTTCTTTAGGTCATTTTGATTTTTTGTCATAAAGACGCCAGAACCTAAACTACCTTGGGCAGTTTTCGAGATAATAGGAAAGCTTATTTTTTCAGGTAATCTGGAAAAATATTTTGTTGGAATCCCAGGAAGATTATTTTTAAAGAAAAAATATTGTTGAGATAGCTTATCTAGGCTTTGGTAGTGTGTGAAATATTTATCATTTAAAACAATAAAATTGTTATCTTTAGAATACTCAATTATTAGCTTTAAAATAGTGCCAAGTTTTTTGATATTTTTTTTGTATTTTTCTGTTAGGCTGAAACTGGGACTTCGAGGAATGATAGCGTCAAATTGTTTAAAGTCTTTTTTATTATCTCCAATATATATCTTATTTTTATCAACCTTTACTACAACATCCAACCAAGAAGTTATATACATTTCATGTCCTCTTTTTTTACCTTCCTGCATTATTCTCTTTGGAGCATAGTCTGTTTTTTCAACACATATAACACAAATTTTCATAAGAATAAATTTATAAATTATTAATTAAATAACATATCAACAATATCTTTCCCGATATTTCTTGGTTTTCCTTCGGTGGGGTTTAAATGAAACAAGAAATCTGGCGCACCATTTATCTCTAAAACAAATCCAGGGGAATCTGTGGCTGTAATAGGTAGCGAAATATCTTTTGCTATTAGGTCTAGTCCAATCATAGGAAGGTCTAAATATTTTGTCATTTTAATCAGTAAGTCAGAATTTTCTTTGCATATATCATCCGTTCGGTCTATCCAATCTCCTCCTTCTGCTCCGCTAAAACCTAAAATAAATTCATTATTTATAGACGGAATACTTTTAAGAGATAAGTTTTGAAAAAGTAAAATATCTTTTGTTTTATCCGTTATTTCATAAGCTTCTTCTGCGCTTGCATTGTATTTAGAAACTAATTCTAGAACAGTTTGGCTACCATCTCCTGTTAGCGTTATGCCTTTTGTTTCTAATATTCCAGATATTTTATTATTGACCATAGTAATTCTATAATATTTTCCATCAACATATTTTTCCAAAAGAACATACTTGTCATACTGTGAGCTTTTTCCAAAAAAACTAGCTACTTTTTCAGGCGAATCTACATTTAAAAATACACCCAACCCGCCTTCATAGCAACGAGGTTTCATAACTAATGGAAAACCGATTTTTTTTGCAATTTCTTGAGCTTCTTCTATCGTTTTTGCACAATATCCTTCTGGGTGTGGAACACCAATTTCTTTTAAAACTTTTTTGGTTAAATATTTATCTCTTATTATCCATAATGAAACAGGGTTGGAAATTGAAAGACGAGGTCCTCTAAACCAAAACTTTTTTCCATTTTTTTCCAAAATAAAAACACGATCATCATCGAGGACTTTATGAACAGTAGCTCCCTTATCAAAAGCCGCCTTCAAAATTGATTGTGTTCCTGCTTTGAAATTAGTTATCTCTTCTTTTTTTAAAATTCGCATAGACTTTTTGTTAGTTTATTTATTAACATCAATTAGAAATTTACTCAGGCTTCTTTTTCCAATTATCATTGGATATTTTAAGTCATTTCGTTTTGTTACATTGACTTTAGAAAAAAGTTTTGTTTCATCCAAAATTAATTCTAGGGCTACAACGGGTCGAATGGATGATCCACTGGCTGAAAAAATTATAGCTATATCATCTAAATCCGGTATAGATTCTTTATGTTTTTCCAAAATATCTTTTTTTATGAAACTTTCATTTTCTGGATTTATAATATAACCAGTTAGGGATATATTTTCAAAATCATTTAATGTTTTTTCAAAACCTAATTCCTTAGCTAACTCAGTATCGATTGAAGTTGAATATGCCCCCGTGTCAATCTTAGCTTCCACTTCAATTTCCTTTCCATCTTTGCCAATAAGCTTTACTTTTTCCACAGTGCCAATAACTTTACGCCCGGAAATTTCTTCCAATTCTTCTTCAATTTCTCCACCAAAAAGATCTTTACCAACGCGGATGCCTTTTTCAGCGGTTTTGATTTTTATCCCAGCAGCTTTTTCCAGTCGCTCTTTGAGGCCGGCTAAGTTGGCCACTTGAATGGAAAGTCCTGGGCGGGCATTGAGTTCAATTATGGTTGGTCCATTGACTTTGTCTATGGCAATGTCGGCACCAAGAAAACCAAGACCAGAAATTTCTTGTGCGCGTACAGCTAATTTCAAAATATCATTCCAATAGGGAAGTTTGATTCCAGACAAAAGTAGTCTTGTCCCAGGAACATATTCAATTATCTTGTTTTTCCCCAGAACGGCGGTGGTAGTTGTGCCCGTGGCAATGTCGATTCCCACGCCAATAGCACCTTGTTGTAAGTTAGCCTTACCAGAAGACGATTTGGTTGGCAGGCGAAGCATGGCCATCAGTGGAACTTTATTGAAAACAATCACGCGGATATCAGGGATACCTTTGTATGAATAGGGCTTAAATAGTTTCAAAAGTTGCAAGCGCTCTTCAAAAAAAGCAATGTCCGGTGTGCCAGAAAGAGAAAAGGAACCGTCCAAAATATTTCGAACATGTGTTTTTAGATCTTCCACGGTGACACTTGATCGGTCAGCTTTAATCCAAATATTATCGGAATTCTTTTTCTTTCCATAAACTACCAAAATTCCTTCACCACCAAAACCGCGATTAGGTTTTAGAGCAAAACCTTCTGGCAAAGATTGCCAATCAAAATTTTCCAATTCTTCCACGGTGCGAATTTTGGCAATTAGTTTTGGCACAGAGATGTTGTTTTTAGCTAGAATTTTTTTGCTGAGCAGTTTGTTGTCAGCTAATTTTTTGGCGCGCGACAAATTAAACGGCCTGATATATTTCAGGTTCCGAGCATTCATGCCAAGAATTTGTCGACTTAATCTAAAAAATTCAAACATAATAATTGTCCGATGCGAATCTACGAATTTAATGCGAATCTACGAAAATGTTTTTTGATTTTTGTTCGTAGATTCGTTCTTGTTTCGTAATTTCGTGTCGGTCATAGATTCTTCATTATCTTGCGAAAGCGAAAATATTCGCTAACGCGCAGTCCCGTCCATTTGCCGAGCATTATATTAATAGGAATAGTAAAAAGCACTGCCCAAGGATAAAGGGCTAAAAAGTGAATGAGGGTACTGGAGCTCGCGATAAAAAAACCTAGAATAGAAATGACCAAAGTTTCAATAGCCAAAACTATTGCCGCTTTGTCACCTTTTTCAATTTGCACTGCTACAAATTTTTCCACAATCGTTATCATAATTAGAATTGGGAAAATAGAAACCGCCGCCAACCCCGTTCTTTTGAATTCTCCACCAATAACCAAAATTCCTAAAATCAAAATAGCCACCGCCGTGAGCATAATGGCCACACGAGGAAGGTAGAGCAAACGAAAAGGCTTCAAGACAAAACGCATCAGCATGCCAGAAAAAATGACAGTAACAAAAATGGCGATACCATATTTCAAGCCATTGGTCGCCAGAAAGGCAAAAGTCACGATCAATGGAGCATAAATTCCAAAAGCTTTAATGCCCACTACTTGGCGAAGGAAGGCGATGAAAGTAGCAATTATTGGCAACATTAGAATGAGAATAACTGTGGTGAATGGCACTCCTTGGCCAAGAAAAAAATCAATTATTGGACTAGTATTCATAATTATACCGATTCGAATCTACAAATATATGCGAATTCTCGAATCTACGAATTTTTGTTTAGTTTATTCGTAGATTCGAATGCATTCGTTGATTCGAATCGCGATTAAGGTTATTAATTTTTCGACTATTGATGTGGCAAAGCGCAATCGCAATAGCATCGGCTGTGTCATCCGGCTTTGGCAACTCTACTAAATTCAAAATACTCTTGGTCATAGTCTGCATTTGTTTTTTATCCGCTCGCCCATAGCCCGTGATCGCCTGTTTGACTTGGAGGGGAGTGTAATTGGACACTCTAACATTATTTTGCCTTAATGTCAATAGAATTGCTCCCCTAGCTTGAGCCACAGTAATGATGGTTTTTTGATTTTTGAAGAAGAAAATTTCTTCAATGCCAGCTTCCTGAGGTTGATATTTTTCAATAATATTTTTCAAATCTTTGGATATTTCCAAAATTCGTTCGTCATCTGATTTTTCGGGACTGGTGCTAATATGGCCATAGGCCAAGGGTTTCATCTCGCCACTTTTTTCTTCTAATATTGCCCAACCAGTGGTGGCCGTCCCAGGATCAACACCTAGGATTCGCAAAGTTGATTTTGAAGTTTTTGATTTATTTTTCATATCTATATTATAGCTCAAAAGGAATTTTTTTTAAAGGGCAGTGAATTATTTTAGAGATAAAAAATAACCCAGGAGGGTTATTAATGAAAATTATAGCGTGCGACATTTCGACACAACGTTAGTGATGCGAGAAGTTTGGCGTAGCGTAGCGGAGACAAATTTAGATGAGCAAGCGTTAAAAATAAAATTATTTTTTATACCTGAACATAGCCTTGTTGTAAACAGTATTCAATAACATATTTATTTGCTTCTTCTTTGGTGTCAAATTGCTTATCGCCGAAACCATTTTCTTGTATCTTAGTAGGATACCCCCGAGTGATTTTATGGAATTTTGGCACCCATTTGCCGTTTGCAATTTTATAAGATCTTGGATCAAAAAATACTTTCATAAATTTAAAGAGTTTAAAAATAATTTTGTTTAGTGAGCGAATCGGCTATGCCGTGTTAGCTGATGTACATGTTTTTAAAACTTTTAACTTCAAAAAAAGAATTTTGCAAATAATAATAGCGCAATTCCTGCTACGAGACACGTTAGAGCTGTAAGTAATCGTTTTATTGCAAACAAAACATTCACTGTTTCATAGGTGCGCATTTCAATGCCTCTGACTCTGTTGTATAAAGGTAAATTTTCACCTTCTTCTCGAAGAGTATTTTCTATTGTTGCAAGTCTCCCGACATCTTCCATGATAACATGCAATAATTCAGCTTCTGTAAATTCTTTTTTTGTTTCTGGGTTTATCATATGCGTTTGATTATTAATTATCAAAAATATAGATTCTTGAAAAAACATGTATTTCAGCTAACGCCTAGGAATATCCGAAGTTTGGCGTAGCGTAGCGGAGACAAATTTAGATGAGCAAGCGTTAAAAATAAAATTATTTTAATCCGAATCGCATCAAGCAATCGTCGTAATACCTATTTATGTATTCTTGTCTTTTTGCATCGTTCGGTTCATTAGTCGCCCTTGAGGCGAATCTAGCTTCTGCGGAGCATTGTCGCTTTATTTTAGATGGACGATAATCATATCGATAAAAAGCAAGTCCAGCTATAAGAAGGGCAACCAAGATGAGCACGACATAGTTTTTCTTCATAGGATTAAAATAATTTAATTAATTTTGTGAACCGAATATTTCTTGTTAGGCGATGTATTATAAAAATTTAAAAATATTTAGTTGAACATTAATTGATACGGTGTATAGCACTAAAAATATCATCCAAAAAGTAATTTGCCAAAGGATACTATCCTTTATTTTTTGAGTTTTGTTTATCATTTCTACTATTCTAGAAAGTGCTCCAAAAATGAAAGTGATTAAAGATATTTTTAGTGCTAGTTCGTTTGTCGTCCATAAAGATATTAAAAGCCCAATTCCACCAAAAATACGGAAACTTTTCCCTATATTGAGAATTTTTAATATTTCGTCTATTTTTTCAAAAGTGATGTTCATATTTTTAAATTTTTATAATATTTTGAATATCTCGTTTATACGTGAACATTTAGTATAATTCAGGTGTCGCTGATTTATGAGATAAATATAGTACAAATAAATCATTCACGCAAGATTCGCGCAAGATTCGCGCAGGAAGTAGTTGACTAAACATCCTAAGTTTGCTATACTGTACATATGAGTACAGTTAAAAATACCGTAAAATTAAATAAAGGCTCATATAAGCAAAGATTTGCTGAGTTGGCTAAAATGGGCATTTTAGTCTTTCACTGCGACGATTTGGCTAATTTATGGCAGATAAAAAACCCCAATACACTACACACTACGCTCAAGCGATATGCTAAAGAGGGGTTAATTACGCGAATTCAAAGAGGTCTTTATTCTCTCCAGCCAGCGGAAAAAATCGATTCTTTTCTTTTGGGAGTGAAAATATTGCATCGCTATGCTTATATTAGCACCGAAACAATTTTGGCTAGGAATGGAATAATTTTTCAAGAAATTCCAAAAACTTCAATCATCAGTTCTATTTCGAAAACTTTTGTTGTTGCTGGTCGAGAATATCGTTGTCGTCGTTTGGCGGATAAATATTTATATAATGACGCTGGAATTGTCTTGGAAAATGGGGTGCAGGTTGCGTCAACAGAAAGAGCGGTGGCGGATATTTTATATTTCAATCCCCGATGTTATTTTGACGGCGATCGTTTGATTGATTGGAAAAAAGTGCGCGCCATTCAAAGAGAAATAGGTTATCCACAAAATCGATAAAAATAATAATTAAAAAAACAAAAAAAATGATTACCCCAACTGCAAAAGATGCCGAGCATAAAGCGTGGATGTTTCGTCTTCTAAGTGCACTATTTGACGACGCCTTTTTGTCGACAGTTTTATATTTCAAAGGCGGAACTTGCGCGGCTATGCGAGGATTTTTGGATCGATTTTCAGTGGATTTGGATTTTGATTATATTAGTGAAAAAGAAGAAATCAAAAAAGTTCAAGAAAAAATGGAAGAAATTTTTCAAAAGCTTGGCTTGGAGATAAAAGACAAGAGTCGTAATGTCCCACAATATTTTTTGAAATATCCAACTTCTGCGAGCGGAAGAAATACGCTAAAAATAGATATATGCTTTCCTGTCCCGCAATTTAATCAATATGAAAGCGCTCAGCTAGAGGAAATTGATCGTATTGTGAATTGCCAAACGAGAGAAACGATGGTGGCGAATAAATTAGTGGCACTTATCAATCGCTTTGAAAAAAATGGCCGTATTGCTGGTCGCGATGTATACGATGTTCATTATTTTTTTTGGAATGGTTTTCGCTATGATGCAAAAATTATAGAAGACATAAGAAAATGTTCAATAGAAAAATTCTTTGAGGATTTGGTGGTTTTTGTTGAAGATAAAATAACCCAAGAAATTATCGATCAAGATTTGAATATGCTTTTGTCAAATGACAATTTTCAAATGATTCGAAAAATTTTGAAACAAGAAACGCTAATGATGCTTCGAGATGAATTAGCGAGGATAAAGAATGGGAAATTATAAATTATCAAAAATTTCCTTCACATCTTCTTGATCATCAAGGATTTCAAAAATAATTATGCGATAAAATCTGTGAAGTTTTCTTTGTTTATTAGTTTCCAAGAAGATTCGGGATATGTTTCTAGCCAAGAGGCGGGAGCTTTTATTTTTTTCTTAGGATTAAATTTGAATTCAAAGCCAAAAAGTTTTCCATCATGCTCTTCTATCCAATCTACTTCAACGCCGGTATAGGTTCTCCAAAAATAGTTGTTGGAATAAATTTTATGATAGGATTGGTATTTTAGGCGTTCATTGATTATGAAATTTTCCCAAAGTGCTCCAATATCATCGCGAAAATCCAATAAATTAAAATTATTGATAATAGCATTTCTAATTCCCAGATCGTAAAAATAAATTTTTTTAGATTGGGAAATTTCTTTTCTTTTGTTTTTGTAATATGGTGGTAAACGAAAGAGGATATAATTTTTTTCCAACAAATCGATATATTTTTCAACTGTTTTCTTGTCTATTCCAATAGTATTGGACAGCTCATTGTAGGAAACTTCTGAACCGACTTGAAAAGCCAGCGCTTTGAGAAGATTGAAAATCACGGCGGAATTTCTTATTTGTTGAAATTCTAAAATGTCTTTATATAAATTCGATGAAGATAATTCTTCCAAAATGTTTCTTTTTTTGTCAAAAGATTTTTGGTTGATTACTTCCGGATATGATCCAAAGATAAGCAAACTTTCCAAATTTTTTGAAATTTCTAATGGATTTTTTTTAGGAAAAAGCTCTTCTAAACTTAACGGAAATAAGTTAAAAACAATTTTTCTTCCTGTGAGTGCCTCAGCTGTCTGGTCAAGCAGATTCATGCTGGAAGAGCCGGTGATGATTATTTGTTTTTCTTTTTTAAATCTATCCACTAAAAGTTTGACGGTTTGCCCAATACTTTTTACTTTTTGACCTTCGTCAATAAAAATTATTTTTTTTGAATCAATAATTTTTTCTAGATAATCCAAATCTTTTTCATTGAGAGATTCGCGCTCGCTTGGGTTATCGCAGTTAAAAAACAAAGTGTCTTTTTTACTAATTAGATCTTGGGTTAAGGTAGTTTTACCTACTTGTCTTGCGCCAACTAAAATAATCGCTTTTCCTTGAAAAAACTGCTTTTGTAGGGCTTTTTTGATGATTCTATTCTTCATATTACGCTTAATTTAGGTATTATATTCCCTATATTAAATCTAATATAGTTATTTGTCAAGTCTGATTATGATGCGATATTATCAAAAATCTCCTCCACATCTTCTTGATCATCAAGAGTTTCGAGAAGTTTGTCGTAGCTTTCTTGGGTGGCGGAGTCAATTTCGACGGTAGATTTTGGAAGGAAAGTTAAATTTGATTCAGAAATTTCAATATTATTTGCCATTAATTTTTCTTGGACTTTTTGCAGGTCTTGGGTTTCGGTATAGACAAAAAGCAAGTTGCCATCAATTTTCGTGTCTTTGGCACCAGCTTCGATGGCGAGCATTTCGAGTTCGTCAGCATCTTTGCCGGATAGATCAATAGTGATTTCACCGACTTGCTCAAAATTCCACATGGAACTGCCTGATTCACCAAATTTCCCACCAGCTTTAGTGAGAATGCTTTTGATTTCGCTCACTGTACGGTTTTTGTTGTCGGTGGAAGTCTTGATAAGCATCATGATGTTTCCAGGACCTTTGGCTTCGTAGATGATTTCAACAATTTCTGCGCCACTCATTTCACCTGTGCCTTTTTTGACTGCTTTGTCAATATTGTCTTTAGGCATATTGAATTCCTGAGCTTTTTTCATAGCCATGCGAAGCTTGAAATTTGTGTCTGGGTTGCCACCACCTTCACGCGCGGCAATGACAATTGGCTTGGCGAGCTTTGTGAAAATCTTGGCGCGCTTAGCGTCATTTACCCCTTTTCTTTGTTTGATTCCCGCCCAATGTGAGTGTCCTGACATAGATTCATGAAATTACGCTAGGGAACAATAATTATTGTTCCGTACGAAATTGTTAGTGCATATTATATAATTTAATCTTAGCAGTTTAGATTGCAATTTTCAAGAGGATATAATTTATGGAAAAATTTAACTTTAGCCAAATTGAATCAAAAAACGAAGTTGCCCAATGCTTTTGGTTTGATGGAGTAGTGAAAGAATAATAATTTTCCGTAGAAACAGGTTTAAAACCTGTCATTACACCTAAAACCCTAGTATTTTGAGAGAGTAAGTTTTCGGTAAAAGTTATGGTGTGCTTTGAATAAGCCAAAATTAGGCGGTCTTTTTGCTTTTTTTGCCAATCTGGTGAAGTAGTATATTTTCCGAGATTGGCTTGGATTTCGGAGTCGGGGATAATAAGAATATCTTCCTCTGTTGTGGCACTAGCCCCCTCATCCGCCCTTCGGGCACCTTCTCCCAGAGGGAGAAGGGGATTTTCAATGGCTTCTGTGTTGTTCTGTTTTAATTCTGTGTCATTTTGTGTCTCTATCCACTCCCAGCTACCATTAATCTTTGAATAAGTCCCGTCTTCGCTAACGGATTTTTTGCCGTGATCATATTTTATTTTTTGCACAGTTTTGCCGGATGGATCACGCAGTTCAATTTTGTCTTTGGTGTTGACCAGAGTAAAGGCGCAAATGTCGCGCAGAAGTTTTTTGGTTTTGCCGGGCTTGATTTCAAATTTTTCGCGAATAGGATGATTGATGAGTTTTTTCCATCCCGTAGCAATTGACCAACCCTTGAGATTTACTTTTTTCTTGGATTCATTTTTAATTTCAATCCATTCTTTTTTTGTATCACTGCCTTTGGGATTCGGAGAAAGATTCACAATACTAATTTTTGGTGCGCTATATTTTTCTACCTTAACGACAAAATCATAAAGCGCGTCTTCGCCGTTTCCAGTAATTTTGAGACTAGCAGAATATTCTCCAGTTTTTTCATATTTATGTTTGGTGGATTTCAAATAACTTTTGTGGCCATCACCAAAATTCCAAGTGAATTTTTGGGCATCGCGGTCAGTTTTGACGTCAAAATAAGCATAAATCTTAGGATATATTTTTTCGCTCAGGATTATTTTTCCTGACAAAATTTTGTCAAAAGAATTTTCTTTTCCTGGGGTGGCAAAAGAAGTCCAGCGCCAAGCTGATCCATCAAAGGAATAGGAATAGGCAGTTTTCCCAGCGGAATATTTTTGACTAGTGATTAAGGCATCTTTTTTGTCATAAAGAAAAACTGTGTCGCCATTAGAATCATTGTTAAGTGAAAAAGAACCATAAAAAACAACGAAACCGCCATCCTTTTTGGTTTTGGAAATTTTTCCTTTAGCTCCTTTGGAATCTTTGATTATCCAATTGGAAAAATCAATTTCTTCTTCGCTTTCATCTATTATCTCCACAAATTCTTCCTCGCCAATTTTGGTGTTGGGAGCGGGATAGATTTCATTGATTTTGATTTTTGAATAATCCTCCGTTTCTTCCGGTGGAAATTCTTCTGCTTTACAATTTATTTTAAAACTAAAAAAACCTGCCAGAAGCAAGATAAAAAGAAAAACAAAAATTTTTATTTTGTTTTTTGCTTGCATTTAAACAAAGCAAGCGGACAGTCCGCTAAGATTAGCGGACTGTCCGCCTTGGAGGCTATTAAGTATTTTCGTGATGAATTTTTTCTCGTAGCATTTCTCCGAATTGATTTTCTTCTTTGTTTTCCAATTCATTTTGCAGTTTCATAATAGTGTCTTTGATAGCATAAGGATCGGGAACGTTTCGGAAAATGAAGCGTTCTCTTTCACCGGCGGTTTGAATGAGGATATGACCATAATTGAGAAAAGTTGGTATAACTCCACGAACATCTGTGGTGACATCTTGAATTTTTTCCAATTCCAACTCGCTCACGACGCGAGTGAAAAGCCCTTTTTGTTCAATGTTTATTATTCTTTCACTGGTGACTATCCAGACATCAAAATAGTAGTCAATCCAGATGGCAAAAAAAAGTAACCAGAGGAAAGTGAAAAAAAGACTACGCATAAAGGCGGTGAGGTTGAGGAGTAGTTGCTCGCTAAATTCATCAAACAAAATAGCAGTGAGAAAATAACTGCCAAAAAGAAAAAGTATCATAAAGAAAATCACAGAAAAGTGGGTAAGGATATTAAACCAGTGGCGATGGATTACCATAAGAATCTCCTCACCATTTTTTTGTCCTTCAAAATGGTAGTGAGTGAAGGTTGGTTGCATAAAATTAATATTGAAAAATTAGTTTTAAAATTAGCGCGTTCCAATCAACCGAAAAAAATAGCATGATATTGGAAAGAAAAAGCAGAACCGAAACAACGATAAAAATAGGCAAAATTATCCTGTTAGTTTTGGCATTTATGGAATAGCGAGAAAGATGATAGATGATAAAAAAGAATAGAAAAAGATAGGTGATAAGGATGATGGCATAAAGAGCGAGGACAATGTAAAACATATTTTTTTTGCTATTGTCATCCTCGCGAATGCGGGGATCTAGTGTAGAAACTAAAAGTCCTGAGACTAGATTCCCGTTTTCACGGGAATGACATTGATTATTTTAAAATAATTTTTTCTCCCCGTTATATTTTATTCCTAGATGATCATAAGCGCTTTCAGTAGCGATTCTTCCACGTGGAGTTCTGGCTAAAAATCCAATTTGAATTAGGTATGGTTCATAAACATCTTCAATGGTTTTGATTTCTTCCGAAGTAGCGGCGGCGATTGTGCCTAGTCCCACAGGACCACCATTAAATTTCTCGATGATGACTCGCAGAATATGTTTGTCTGCGGGTTCAAGTCCAAGCGGATCAACATCAATCATTTCCAGCGCTTCGATTGCTACTGCTTCGTTTATAATAGCATGATTTTTTATTTGAGAAAAATCGCGCACGCGTTTCAAAAGACGGTTCGCCACGCGAGGAGTAGAGCGAGCACATTCGGAAATTTTTGAAAGACCGGTTTCGTCAGCGACTACGCCCAAAATTTTGGCACTGCGCTCAAGAATTTTTTTGATTTCTGGGTTGGTATAAAATTCCAAACGATGAATGGCGCCAAAACGATTGCGGAGAGGATTGGAAATAGAACCCAGTTTGGTGGTCGCGCCAATCAAAGTGAATTTTGGCAAATCAAGTTGAATAGTTCGAGCTGACGGACCTTTGCCGATAATAATGTCCAATTTATAATCTTCCATAGCTGGATAGAGAATTTCTTCGATGGATTTATTGAGGCGATGAATTTCATCGATGAAAAGAATGTCTCCGTCAGAAAGATTGGTGAGAATTGAGCCAAAATCACCCACGCGTTCAATAGCTGGGCCGGAAGTAGTTTTGATGTTGACGCCCATTTCCTTGGCGATGATATTGGCCAGCGTTGTTTTGCCAAGGCCGGCTGGGCCATAAAGCAAAACATGTTCAATAGACTCCTTTCTGTGCTTGGCCGCTTGAATCAAAATGTCCAAATTTTTCTTAACCTTAACTTGCCCCACATAATCGTTGAAATTTTGTGGGCGAAGAGTGACATCGAAAGTTAGGTCTTCAGGTTGTTCGTTGGATGTTGTTATCATAATTCCAATTGTACACCCATTTGACAAAATTTCCAACTTATGCTATGCTCCAAAGTCATCTTGAAACTTAATGTTTTTGAGATGATTAGCAGTAAATTGCAGGCAATTGGTGACTTCTATCTTTTGTCATCAATATAGAAACATTTTTCAAGATATGGGCGATTTGGTTTCGGCTGAGTCGTACCTCGATGTTGTTTCTTTTTCTGAGCTCCTAGTTCGGATTCTTGCCTGCAGATTAGTGTGTTTACACCGCGGACTTACGCAGACTTGACGCGGAATAACGGGGAAAAAAATTCAATGAAGGCGTCCTAAAAAGTTGAGCTTTGGGGTGGAGCCTAGGCTTTTCGAAAAGCTGGTTTAATTAAATAATTGGGAGGCTATTTTTCCAAAATTTCTTGAATAATTTTGTACCTACGCTCTTGTGTTAGTCCTTTATGGACACGCAGGAGCGTTTTTATTTTTCCAAAAAATCCATCCAGCGAATTTGTAGTGTTTGGAATATTGAGTTCCGGATATTTTTGATGTGTGAATAAAAACGGAGTGTTTGTTTTCAGACTTCGGTATGCGGATCGCATTCTGCGATGAGTGTAATTCCAATGTTTTCCATCGGAGGCAAATGTTTTTTCTTTAATAAAATCTTTCCATCTTTCGTACCATTCATTTAATAATGTTTCAAAATCTTTTTCTGTTAAAATTGTTAGCGCCAATCCAATTGCTCGCAATTCTTGTCCTGCTTTTGTTTTCGGTCTAGAGGTCAAATAGCGTTTCAAAATAGCTGTTTGGTGAAACTGACACATCTGAGCCGGAATATTCGGAAATACTTCGCGTATGCCTCTTTTGCCGTCTAAAACAATGCCTGTAATGATAAATCCTTTGTTTTCTAACTCAATTTTTGCCTGTCTGTAAACTTCTGGATTCTCTCGCTTAATTTCTCTGTAATATATATTTCTTTTAAGTAACTGAGATCTGAAAACTAATATTCCATAGCTTCTTCCAAAAAATGTTACATCTGCGATGAGTACTAAGGGTTGTGGAGATACTTCATTTTTTTCTAACACATGACTATCTAATTTTTTCTGAATAGCTGGAATACACTTCTTAAATGTAATTGATAATTGTTTTAGTGTTTGCTTGCCCCAGACATACTGATTCCATAATTTATTCTTCTCCCTATTTGGACGTCCCTTGCTTTGAAATTGTAATCCACATTTTTGGCATTTGTATCTTTGTAATCCTCTTCGTTTTCCATTCTTTTTTACTTTCCTGAAATTGCATTGGGGGCATTTTTTTTAAACATATTACGGAGCTTCATAATTATTAGTCGATTTGTAGCTTTAGTATGCCACAAATTGATAATTTTAGCCTCCCATATTTTTAATTAAGCCACAAAGCACTTCTTCCCAAGCCCAGTCCGAACTATATGCACCCCAGAAGTATATAAATAACTACGGGGTAAACTTCCCAGCTCAGTGAAAAATGATCCCGAGTAATCGGGATTATTTTTTGTATTAACAAAGACAGCGCGAACTTTTTGTGATAGGATTGAGATATAAAATCAATATGCGTATAGTAAAATTTCTATTTGTAATTATTTTACTTCTTTCCATTTCTGGCCTAGCCATCTTTATGTATTTTAGGTTTTCAGCACTGGACACTGGAAGCAATTTTTTCAATGATAATTTGCGATACAAGTTTGCGCGTTATCCAATGATGCGCCAAGCTCTCGGGCTTCATTTTGATGGGGATGCAAAGGCGGACTATCTGGGAGACAGATATAAAAATATAAGCATAAAAATTGTTGCTATGAATGGGTTGGAAATTAGCGATGAAACCGCCAAAATTTTTGCAAAAAAAGTTGAAGAGATAACTGGGAAAAAAACAATCTATTTATTTCGACCAGGTATCAAATATGAGGCCTCGATAAATATGGGAGATTTGCAAAAAGAATTAGAGAAAAATAATTCTTCCCCATCTTCACAAGGAGCAATCATCTATGTTTTTATCGCAAGCCAGAAAAAAGATGATAGTGCAAATTTGGGGTCAACACTTTTAGAAAATGGAATAGTAATATTTAAAAATTCACTTTCCAATAGTATGCGAAATGATACTCAAATAAATCTCGACACGCATATGTCAAGTTTACTACTGCATGAATTTGGCCATCAACTTGGACTAGGGCATAACGCAATTTCCGGTTGTCTTATGAATGCGCAAACTGAATTTAGTGACGGGGGTAGACTATTAGAAAAGATTGGTGATTTTTGTCCAGATGAAAAAAATCAAATTAAAAAAACTATTCTTTAGTTATAGCAATAAAAAAGTCCCGCTAGCTGTTTCAGCTAGGGGGACTTTTTGATAAGATTATAGTTTATGAGCCGTTCTTACTAAAAGCAAGATATTTTAGGTCTAGATCATCTAGTAGAATTAGACGATCTGCTTTTTCACGCAGCTCTGTGGAAATTGTTGCCTTAGATGAAACAACGGTTATTTTGAAATCCAATTCCTTTGCTGTATCAACGAGATAGGCAAAATCAGAATCGCCGGAAATCAAAATTACTTCGCTACATTCCCGTTTCCAAATATGACAACAGGTATCTAGCGTAATTTCAACATCGAAATTAGCTTTATTTTTAGTTGTGCCATCATCAAGGCGAATGACTTTGCATTCTTTGGTGACAACCTTGAAACCGCTTTTAGAAAAATAATTTAGAAAACTTTTTTGTGCTTTTTCATCGGCAGTTTTCTTGGTTCCGACATAAACGGATTTTGAAATTACCTCACTTCCAAGAGTAACTGCGGAAATTAATTTATTGTAATCAATTCTAGTTCTATAGTCCATCTTATAAGTAGTCTTTATGATATCGAACGCACAACTAATATTAGCTAAATCTACAAGTACTGCTACTTTTGTTTTTGACATGATGGGTATCCTTTCTTGACAGAAACTAAAAATACTCTTTAATACTATAATTTTATTAAATTCTAAAAGAACTACTATTTTTTGCTGATGTTGGCACCTCCTTTGTTAAGGTTAATTGGTTGACAACTATAAAAAATAATACTCCCTTGAGTAATATTAGTCAAATTAAAAACCACTAGATAATTCAATAAGTAGTGGTTTTATAAAAGAAGTAACTAAGTCCTTTTTTTGAAAGTAATTTTGTAGACTGGTTCGTATTCGTTTTGGTTGCTATCTTTGATTGAAATAGTTTTGCCGTCCATAAGGGTAGTCATGGCGACATCGGTGAGCATTTCTTGCAGTTCATCAATTTTACCTTTGATTTCTTCAAATCTTTGATAGCGTAAGCCGAGTTGACCTTGGACAGTCGCTTCAATTTGTTTTTTCTTTTCGCGTAAAACCTTGGCCTCTTCTACTGTTTCTTCATAGTGATCTGTGCCTTCTAATGTTTCCTTGTAATCTTTTCTGATTTCTTTTTGTTCAATTTTTAGAGTTTCAATTTCATTGAAAATTTCTTGGATGTCTCGCATGTGTTTTTTTATTAGAACTTACACGCTCGATTCAAAATTACTAAAGCGTAATTTTCGCATAGAAATTAGATTCCTGCTGGTTTACTCAAAGCTAATACTTGTAAATAATTGCCAGTTATGAGTAATTTCTCATCAAGCGTGTAAGTTCTGTATGATTTAAGGATAACAAAATTAATTTTATCACGAAAATAGAATAACTGCAATTGTTTCAGGAAAGTCTATTTTTGAAATCCAAATAGCCGAATTTTTTTTGCACGATTATTTTTCCATTTTTCTTTTGGATAAGAATTGAAGGAAGATTGATGCCGTTGAAGGTATTGTTTTTCACCATTGTATAGTGCGCCATATCTAGGAAAATTAATTTGTCGCCAATTTTTAGCGGTTTTTTGAAAGAATAATCTCCCATAATATCACCAGCTAGACAAGTTAGTGCACCGAGGCGATAGGTGTGCGGATATTTCTTGGGTTCTTTGGCACCAACAATTTCTGCGCGATAGGGCATTTCCAAGGTGTCTGGCATATGTGTGGCAGCGGAAGCATCAAGGATGGCAATTTTTGATTTACTTTCAATTAAATCTAGAACAGATGAAATTAGAATTCCAGCATTTAGCACCACTGCCTCGCCCGGTTCTAGATAAATTTCTAAGTGCGGATAACGCTTTTTGAAATCATTGATTGTTTTGCAAAGTAGTGCGGCATCATAATCTGATCGAGTAATGTGATGGCCTCCGCCAAAATTAACAAATTTCATCTCAAAAAGAAACTTGCCAAATTTTTTTTCAAAAAAAGCTAGTGTTCTTTTGAATGAATCCGCTCCGCATTCACACAGGTTATGAAAATGCAATCCCGTTATGCCAGAAAGTTCTGATTTTTTGAAATCTTCTAATTTTATCCCAAGGCGGGAATTTTTGTCACAAGGATCATAGAGAGCAGTTTCTACTTCAGAATGCTGTGGGTTAACTCGCAAAGAACAATGAATTTTTTTTCTGGACGATGCAATTTTATTTCTAAACATTTTCCACTGTGAGAAAGAATTGAAAACAATATGATCACTAAGTTTCATAATCTCATCAAATTCTTCTGGCTTGTAGGCCGGCGCAAAAATATGTACTTCTTTGCCAAATTCTTCTCGGCCAAGCTTGGCCTCAAAGAGGGAGCTGGCGGTAGTGCCATTGAGATATTTTGCGATTATTGGAAAAACACTAAACATAGAAAAACTCTTGAGAGCCAAAATTATTTTGGCGCCAGTTTTTCTTTGTACGGAATCTAAAATTCTAAGATTCCTTTCTAGAAGTTTTTCGGAAATTAGATAACAGGGAGTGGCAATTTTTTTAGTGTCTAAATTTTTCCAATCTTCTGGTTTTGCCCAAAATATGTCCATAGTTTTATGATTAATTGTATATATAAGACTTACACATTTGCTCGCGTCAAGATATGCTTGTCGCGAAAGCGATTATGAAATGCAATAACTTGCCAGTAATTAAGAATTATTTACACAAATTATTTTTCTGGCGACTGCGTTAATATCTTTTCCGCAATCAAATGTGTAAGTCCTAATATATTATAGTATGAAGCAAAAAAATACTAAATGCAACTTTTGTGGTAAAATAAAGAACTAAGTGGTATTGTATAATATAAATAGAATAGTGTTATGTATTTAAGCCCAAATCAATTTGAAAATTAAGGGTATGTTCCAACTAGGAGGGAGCGTTTTTTGTCATATCTTAAAACTAGAAAAGTCGAAACTTTTTTAGGGATGATTATTCTGTTGTTTCCGGCGATAGTGCTGTTGCTTTTGGTTTCTGAGAAAATGGACCAAATTTCAAAAATTGAGCCCGCATTGGTTGTTATCCCGAAAAGAATCGTAAAAACTGAAATTAAGGAAGAAGAATTACCAAAGCCAAAATACAAATATGTTTATACTCCTGGGCCGATTTCAATGGATAAGATAAAAAATCAGGGTTGTGTGGCAGATGGAATTCTTTCGCAGTATGGTGATGATACAAAAAGTGCCGTTGCAATGATTAATCGTTCAAATTGCACCTATCTTCATCGCGCCTTAGAAACTTGGGCAGACACGCCTGATTTCAAAAAAGCCACAGAGATTATGGCTCAGATAAAAAAACCAGGAATAATTTATGGAATGTTTATTTCAGAAGCTATTAAGCGAGGGGACCGTTCTTTTGAAAAAGATGGCAAGGAATTTGATTTTTCTGATATGTGTCAAGATGATACAAAAGATATTTGGGGAGGAAACACTTGCAAAGCGGGGGTAAATTCTAAAGAATATCGAGAATATATAAGGCAAATAACTCACGAAGCCATAGACATAGGAATCCAAAGTTTTCTTTTTGGACAAGTTTATATGCAAGACAATTCTGATCCGACAAAAGAAAGAATGCTTAAGGTTTTGGATGATATGCGAAGCTATGCTAAGGAAAAAGGTATTGAAATTGTAATTGGAGCGCAAACGGGTAATATTACTGATGAAAAATATTTGCGAATGTTTGACTATATCGAAGGAGGGGTGGGGATAGGAGAAGATGGAAAAATTGAAAATGGACCCTGCTGGAGTCAAAAAGAAAGTTGTTGGGCGCTTCTTTGGCATGAAAAATATGCCTCAAAGGCTAATAATGTCCTTTTGCATTTAGATTGGAGTGGATTGCCATATGATGATATGAGTATTTTTGCTAGGATGGACAGGCAAAAAAGAGCCGAAACGCTCAAATATTTGCATAATTATTTTTCATCTAAAGATATGGGATTTCTTATGCCAATGATGGCAACGCTTTACAAAAAAAATGAGGGTTGCTTTGGTCCAAAGAGCGGTTTCTATAGCGCTAGTAATAAATATAAGTGTCAGGATGAGGGAATAATAAATTCTATTTTATCTGGGAGGAAATAGCTTTTATATAAGCCAAAAGACAAAAATAAGCCTAAATGGCTTATTTTGTTTTATATAAGCCAAAATAAGTTTAGTTAAAAATATAAATGGCTTAAATAAGCCAAAAGTGCATTTCTGGCCATTGACTAATTGGCCATAATTTGCTATACTCCTAAGTCAATTAAATAGGGTCTCAAAAGCCTTTTTTAGTTGGCCTAGAGTAGATTTTTAATAATTCAAATATCGTACATGCGTATCATTAGTGCATCTTTTGTGCTTCTAATCGCTATTGTCATCATTTTTTCAAATGTGGCAGTGGCAGCTGAAGGAGAAGAATCTAATGAAACAAAAACAAACTTAGCTGTTTTTTCTCAAAGTAATATTTTTCTAGCTTATAATGATAATAAGTTTGAAGGATTCAAAAAAGAGAAAGAACCGCAAAAAACCGAAGAAGAGTCAAAAAGAGAAAAAGCCCTGGAGAGATATGCCGAAAAAAGAAAAAAAGCAAATTACCCAAAAGGGAAATTCACCATCAATGCTTCGGCTTATACTGCCGCCGCTGATGAATGTGGTAAGTCTGATGGAATTACAGCTTCAGGCCTCAAAGTCAAAGAAAAAGAAACTATCGCGTGCCCTCCACAATTTCCAATGGGAACCAAGATTAGAATTTCTGATATGGGAATTTATATCTGTCAGGATCGTGGGGGCGCGATCAAGGGTAATCACGTAGACATCTATGTGGAAACCAAAAAAGAAGCTTTTGCTTTTGGTAGACGTAATCTGGAAGCGGAAGTAATATTATAAAAATAAAGATTTTTAATAGAACCGCAAAAACCCTTTTCGTAAGAGAAGGGTTTTTGTTATACTCTTCGCCATTTTTCTTTTCCCAAAAGAAAAGTGGCAAAAAAGAAAAAGGCCACCCAAATAAAATAAAGAAATAAATTTTGGTTTAATTAAATAATTGGGAGGCTATTTTTCCAAAATTTCTTGAATAATTTTGTACCTACGCTCTTGTGTTAGTCCTTTATGGACACGCAGGAGCGTTTTTATTTTTCCAAAAAATCCATCCAGCGAATTTGTAGTGT
>JAURXY010000013.1 GCA_030654225.1 bacterium | reverse complement strand
TCGCCGTATAGCGCGAGTTGTGCGAAGTGTCGCGTGCGGTTGATGTAGTAAAAACTATATTTTGAAATGAGAGCCCCTGAGCATAGCTGCACATTGTGGCGAAATGGAGTAAGCGTAGCGCGCGACATTTCGACACAACGTATCGGCATCATCTGAAGTTGCGTAGCAATTTGGGTGTAGCGTAGCGAAACCAGATATGCCGTGTTAGGCGATGTTTAATTAAAAAATTTTATGACAATTCCTTAATTAAACAATCTAATACCTTATTTGCTTTGTCAATGTCTTCTTGTTGATAAAATCTAGTAGTCCCGCGGATAGTGTCGCAAAATTTAAAAAAGTCTTCACATTCTTGTTTCGCCTCCGGACTATTTATTAAGCCCATATGCTGTAACCGAAGAATTTTTAATGAGACACCATTAAAATAATTTGTTCTGCACTTATACAAATGATAATTCGGATGATCAGGCAATAGTATTTCGGTTGGAAATTCTTCGATAAATTCAAACCTTAATCGGTGAAGACTTTTTAAAATTTTTTCCTTTTCAGTTTGAGGCTTTTCTAGACTTTGACCAAATTGTTCCGATGTCATAAAATTTTTTAATTAAATTTCGCCTAACTCTTTTATATACGAAGTGTTTTCGTATAGTGTACATAATATTGCTAAGTTTGCGAATATTGTGTATAATTTTATTATGACTAAATTGTATCATAAAAATAAATGAATGTCTATTTGAAAAAACTAGAAGATGAATTGAGATTGAGAAAATATAGTCCAAAAACTGTGAGAGCATATTCGGCTTGTGTTGAGAATTTTCTAAAAGCCAAGAAAGATAATCTTGGAATCGTTGACATTGATTTTATCAAGCATAGGACTTACGCGTTTGCTTAAATTTGATTCTGTTTAGTGATAATGAGATAATGTACCCAAGGGGGTAAAAACAAAAATTAAAAATTATCATTATCACTATGCAGCACCAAAAATGTTCATTAGATTTGTATGTTGATTTTTTAGTCGCCTCGCAAAAACAATATTCCGGTATGGAGTTGAGCAAAGTATCTCCGATTGAAATGTCTCACGACTCGGTTAATCGTTGGCTCAGGAAAAACAAATTGACTCCGAAAATAGTTTGGAAAGAAAGTCAGGCAATGGTGGAACTGAAGAGCGGTTATCTGGTTATCGATGATACTCTTTTAGACAAACCATATGCCCGAGAAATGGCATTGGTGAAAAAACAGTATTCTGGAAAACATCACGGCTTGGTCAATGGTATCAATCTAGTCAATATGCTTTGGACAGACGGTGAAAAAATTATTCCTGTTGATTATCGTGTATACGATTTGACTCGAGATGGAAAAACAAAAAATGATCATGCACAAGATATGCTGGATTACGCCCAAATTAGAGGGTTTCAACCAAATTATGTGTTAATGGACAGCTGGTACTCATCTATCGAAAATCTGAAAAATATCAACAAGAAAAACTGGAAATGGATTGCCGCTTTAAAATCTAATCGTTTGATTTCCTTGGTTCAAGGAACCTATCTCTCAGTGTCAGATTTGGATTGGACTAAAAAACGAGTCCACAAAGTCTGGCTCAAAGCCTATGGTTTTGTTCTGGTCAGTAAGATTGTCTTCACAAACGGAGACATTACCTACATCGCCACGAATGATTTGTCTCTCACTGATTTTGAGACATTAAAAAGCCATAGCGACTGTCGCTGGAAGATAGAAACTTTCCATCGAGGAATCAAACAATGTTGTGGAATTGAAAGGTGCTATTCTACTCTGGAACGATCCCAAAGAAATCATATTCTGTGCGCGTTTCTCGCATTCCTGAAATTGGAATGGGAACGTATCCAGAATGGTATTTCTTGGTATGAACAAAAATGGTCAATAAATCGGATGGCAACTGCTAATTATTTGGCAAACGCGTAAGTCCTATATTAAAGAGATAAATCCCAACGCTAAGGTTGTTGCGACGCTTAGCGCTGAAGGCAGAGACAATACTGGTTTTGAAGATAAAGTTTTAGCTTTAGGCGGAGGCGATTATTTTGATATTTTAAGTTTCCATCCGTATGGAGCCAATCCGTATATGCAAGAAGATCAAATTAAAACTGCGATTATTCGCGAGAAAGCGCTCGTTGCCAAATATGACAATCGATGGCCATTGATAATTGGTGAAATTGGTCAACCTACCAGCGAAGTATCCGAAGAAGAACAAGCGAGATTGGCCAGAGTTCTTTACACTGAAACTACAAAAAACAAAATTCCTGTTACTTGGTATTATTGGAGCGACGAACGGATGCCTAAAGATTGGATATGGTCTGGAGGAAATGCTAACTGGGGTCTGATTAGATTTGATGGCACCGAGCGACCGATTTTCAATGCGATAAAAGAATTTTTAAAATAAGAATATGAAAAAAATAATTATAATTATCTTATCCCTATCTATTGCTTTTTTAGGATTATTTTTAATTTATTTCCAAGGCGTTTTTAAAAATAATAACAGATTCGGGGAAGATAAAAATTCTTCAGAAGCAAAAGTTATTATTGACGGAAAATTCGGTTTTTTGAGAGATGCTTTCAATATGCAACTTGAAAAAATTGAAGAAACGGGAGCAACTTGGTTTCGGCCGAATTTCGGTTATTTTGTCTGGGGAGTTATGCAAAAAAATGAAAATTATCCGATTGATTTTTCGAAGACCGATGAAATTGTCAGTCAGGCGCAAAAAAGAGGAATGAACCTTTCAGTCACACTTTTTCCTTATGCTGATTGGGATCAAAAAGTCAACGGAGACAAATGCAAGGTTTCTGCCAATGATGAAATGCTTCCAAAAAGTAAGGGTGGCTTTGAAACTCCAGGCTTGCCGTATTATCGTTGCAACCCTAACGACTGGACGGCCTATGGGAAATGGCTATCCGCTGTTGTGGAAAGATATGATGGAGATGGCAAGAATGATATGCCAGGACTTTTGTTTCCAGTTTTATATTATGAAATTGGCAATGAGCCCGATTTAGCAAAAGATCCTTTGAATGATGGAGGTATGGTTTTTTATGTTGGAACTCCGGAAAATTATGCCGAACTTTTGCAAAAATCATATACAGCGATAAAATCAGTTAACAACGACACCCAAGTACTTATCGCGGCTCCCGCGGGTGTTCAACAGGACTTTATAAAATTTTGGGAAAAAGTTTTAGCTGTTCCAGAAATTAAAAACTATTTTGATATAGCGAATATTCATTGCATTTCTGCTCCTAATCAAGATAAAAATGATCCTATTTCAAAAAGCGCGGAGGATTTGAATGTTACGGCCTATAAAAATTTGTTGGCGAATTATAAAATTGCCAAACCAATTTGGGTAACTGAGGCGGAAAATGTTCAAGGCGACAATGTCGCGGAAAATGTTGCAAGGCTAACGAGTAGTGTTAATAATGCTTTGAAAAACGGAGCAGAAAAAATATTTTTTACGGGAGCCTCTTTTGCCAATGACCCAATGCGCTATACCTCGGAAATATTAATCAGTGAAAAAAAATATTACAAGGATATTATTCTGATGTTTAAATAATAGACCTTGTGTAATTATTGGAAGTAGTTCATAATAAGAATATAGGAAAGGTCCTTGAGTTATAATTAATAAAAATAAATATATGAAAACATTTAGTAAGGCTTCAGCGCTTTTTGTAATGGCTGTGGCTTTTTTGTTTGGCTTGATTGGATCAGTTGACGCCGCAACTCAAGTAGACCTTGGCACGGCTGATAGCTTTGCAGTTTTGGGTGCTTCTACTGTTACAAACACGGGGAGCACTATACTTACGGGGGATTTAGGATTACGCCCCGGCACTTCGATCACAGGTTTTTTTGGAACGGTAGAAAATGATGGCCCAGGAACATTTAGCGGAAGTGTACATCAAACTGATGCAACAGCATTACAAGCCCAAACAGATTTGACGACAGCTTACAATGACGCTGATGGTCAAACGCCATGCACAGATTTGTCTAGCCAGGATTTAGGCGGAATGACACTTACAGCCGGCACTTATTGTTTTAGCTCATCAGCTCAATTGACTGGGACACTAGAACTTGATGCTAATGGCGATCCTGACGCAGTTTTCATTTTTCAGATTGGATCCACACTTACCACAGCGTCCGGTAGTGGAGTGAGCACAATTGATAGTGCCCAAGCCTGTCATGTTTTTTGGCAAATTGGTAGTAGCGCTACACTTGGAACGACCACTCAGTTTAAGGGAAATATATTAGCCTTAGCATCGATCACTGCCAATAATGGCGCAAGCGTTTACGGAAGACTTTTGGCAAGAACTGGTGCAGTTACATTAGATGACAACAGCGTCGAGATAGCCACTTGTGAAACTTCGTCTGATGATGAAGAAGATGAAGATGAGGATGAAGATGAAGATGAGGATGAAGATGTTGAGATTAAAGTTAGAAAAACAGCCGATCCCTCAACTCTTTCAGTCTCCGGTTTTGTTACTTATACATATAAAGTAAGCAATGAGGGAGATGTTTCCTTAGGGGATATTTCGGTTGAGGATGATAAATGTAGTCCCGTGATATATGTTTCCGGCAAAAAAGATAAAGATGGAAAACTTGACAAAGATGAAGTCTGGAAATATACCTGTACGAAAAAAGTTTCTGCAACCGAAACGAACAAAGTTACCGCCAAAGGAACTGGTGATGGCGATAGAGTAAAAGATACAGACAAAGTTACTGTCAATGTTTCTTCAGCTCCTGGATTTCCGAATGCGGGAGTCAACTTGGATGAAAATTTTGGAGATATAATTTTTCAAAAAATAATTTCTTTTTTTTCATTCTAACTTTTTATGCTGATATCGAAAAAACTTTCAAAATGGATTCTGGCAGGAGCTATCATTGCGATAGCTTCTTTTCTTCTGGTGTATATTCTTTTTTCTAAATTTCAACATCCAAATAAAATTAATATAAAAAATATTGACGCTCAAGAGCAGGAACAGTTGGGTCTTGCTGGTTTGCCGGTGCGTCTCAAAATTCCAGCGATTGAAGTGGATGCTGTAGTGGAGCAAGCTGGTCTGACGCCAGCGGGAGCAATGGATACACCAAAAGGTCCGGACGATGTAGCTTGGTTTAGCTTGGGAACTCGCCCAGGAGAGAATGGCAGTGCAGTGATTACGGGACATTATGGCACTTGGAAAAATGGAAATGGATCAGTGTTTGATAATTTACATAAACTAAAAAAAGGTGATAATATATATATAGAAGATGAAAAAGGGGAAACTATTTCTTTCGTCGTGCGTGAAAGCCGAAATTATGAACCGGACGCTGAAACATCGGAAGTTTTCAGTTCAGATGATGAAATGTCGCATCTCAATCTAATTACTTGTGAAGGAACTTGGGACAAAGATTTGAAAAGTTATTCGGAACGACTAGTGGTTTTTGCTGATAAAGAATAGTGATGATAAACTGGTGGCCTGTGGATAACTTTTTGTTGACGGTATTTCAAAAATAGTGTTAAATATAAACATAGGGGAAAAATAAAAAAAAATGAAAAATTTGGGTGAAATTTTAAATTGGTTTAATAAGTGTTATGATCACGCGGTTTTTCCGTCGTGATTTTTTAATATATAAAATAAAATATATGCATCATTACTTTTAGGTCGAAAAAAATGATTGCAATTTTATTGAGTTAATAATAAATAATAATAATTAAAAAAAATAAACAATGAGTAAAATTAAAAAAAATGGGGCGATGCTGGCAGTTGCGGTTGTCGCGATTGCGTTTGCATTTCCCGCGCAAGCACTCATAACCAATATAGACATTGCAAGCAATGCCGGTATTAGTTATGGCAAACTAAAGCTAGGAGGAAAAGTATCCTCTAAGAATATTAAGGATTCAACAATTACATCAAGGGATATCAAGAACGGAACTATTGCATCTAAAGACATTCATGATGATGCAATTGAAACGGATAATATTGATGATAGCGCTGTCACTTCAGATAAGATTGCTAATGGCACAATCACCATTGATGACATTGCTGCCGGAACTCTAACTGCAACATCACTAGCAGACGGTTCTGTGACTTCAGCAAAAATTTTGGATTCGACTGTCGCTTCAGCTGATATCGCACTCGACACAATCGTGGCTGCTGATATCGCGACTGGCGGAGTTGGAACACTGGAGATTCTTGATGGATCAATTCTGACTGGAGATATCTCAGCGGACACAATCTTGGCAGCTGATATCGCGACTGACGCAATTGGAGCTTTAGAGCTAGCCGATGATTCAGTGGCTTCAGCTAATATTATTGATGGAACAATTGACACCGCTGATATCGCTGCTATGGCAATTACGAATGGTTTGATAGATCTTGATACAATTGAAGCGAACAGTATTGCTACAGGAGCAGTTGCCTCAGCAGAGATTCTAAATGGAACAATCTTGGGAGAAGATTTAGGATCAGGTATTGCAATCAGTACGACTGACAGTATTGCAACAACAGGAGCAGGAACAATTACCTCAGCTGGACTTATGACAGCTAATGGTGGATTGACAGTTGTTGGAGCATTGACGCTTCCAGCTACTTCTGTTGCTAATGCAGCCCTTCAAGCAGATGTTTCTCTTTTGGGACAAAGTATTAGCGGTACTGAGATCATAGATGCTACAATTGGCGCTCCTGATCTTGCACCTGCCATTGCTCTTACCACTAGTAACACTATTTCTACTACCGGATCTGGAACAATCACTTCAGCTGGGCTTATGACAGCTAATGGTGGATTGACAGTTGTTGGAGCATTGACGCTTCCAGCTACTTCTGTTGCTAATGCAGCTCTTCAATCAGAAGTGTCTCTTTTGGGACAAACTATTGAATCAGCGGAAATAACCAACGAAACGATTGTTTCAGCGGATATTTTTGATGGAACGATTGCTGATGCTGATACTAACGGGGCTTTGACTGGCGCTGCTCTTGCGGCTGACACATTGACCGCTGGTGACTTGGCGGCTGATTCCGTTGCGGCTAGTGAAATTGCCTCTGGGGCTGTAGGAACCGATGAGATTGCGAACGGTACGGTTACGGGAACTGATTTGGCTAATGACATTACACTAGCTGGAGATTTGACTGTATCAGGAGGAGAGGTTTATGTAACTCCAACTGCAAGTTCAGCTTCAACTACAGAAGGAACAATCTACTACAATAGCACAGACGACAATCTATATGTCTATGCTAATGGAGGTTGGGCTGATTTGACTGCCGGAGCTTCCGGAGCACCAACATTGGATGATTCATACAATGCTGGAAGCGGAGTTGAAACGGAAATTCATGTTGACAATGGCGGATTGACTCTGAGTTCTGAAGACACAACAGCTGGGGGTGGAGATATCATGGTTGATTTGACTAACACTGGAGATTTCTTGGTGCAAAATGCTGGTGTGACATATGCCACTTTTGATGCTGATGGAAATGTAGCTTTCACAGGAACATTAGATGTTCAAGGAGATGTTTCTGATTCAGTTGGAACATTCACAATTGCTGACGCTGCAAATATTACAGGAGCAGCAACCTTGGACGGAGATGTGACTTTGGGTAATGCTGCAACTGATGTGGTTACGGTTACGGGAACTATCGCAGGAGCGAGCCCATTAGTTTTTGAGGGTCTAACAGCGGATGATTTTGAAACTACAATTGCCGTGACTGATCCGACGGCTGATAATGTGATTACTCTTCCAAATATAACCGGAACAGTAGTAACAACCGGAGACACAGCTTCTGTGACTAGTGCAATGATCGCAGCTGACACAATTGTTGCTGCCGATATCGCAACAAGTGCGGTAGAAACTACTGAAATTTTGGATGCAACAATCCTAACAGGCGACATTGCCACCGACACAATTTTAGCTGGCAATATTGCTGATGGCGCGGTTGCTACGGGAGAAATTTTGGATAGCACTATCGCTTCCGCTGATATCGCAGCTGACACAATTGTTGCCACCGATATCGCAACAAGTGCGGTAGAAACTACTGAAATTTTGGATGCAACAATCCTAACAGGCGACATTGCCACCGACACAATTTTAGCTGGCAATATTGCTGATGGCGCGGTTGCTACGGGAGAAATTTTGGATGCGACAATTGTCGCAGCTGATATTGCTACTGACGCAGTTGGAACAGCTGAAATTTTGGACGGAACTATTCTAACTGGAGATATTTCAGCAAACACTATAATCGCTGCTGATATCGCTACTGGCGGAGTTGGAGCTGATGAAATTGGTGACGATGTGGTTGATGGAGCTGATCTGGCTGACACAATTACTTTGGATGCCAATTTAGTCTTAAATGGTGCTAATGTAACTGGAAATGGAACGATTGGAGAGGACGCAACCAGATGGTCAGCAATTTATGCTGATACCTTGAATTATACAACCGCTTTGACGGATGATAATTCTGCTGGAACAACAGTTTCAATGGGAGACAGCGTAACACTTGATAGCGTGACTATTACTGCCAATACGGCGATTACCGATGGGCAATGGTCAGTTAGCGCTGTTGGTGCTGCTGCTTTTGCTTCAGCTACCCAAGGTGGAAGCGCTATGGTTGATGTTGGAGACACGGGAACTGTCACTAGCACTATGATTCTTGACGAAACAGTCGCTTCTGCAGATATTGCAGATGGAACAATCGTTGTTGCGGATATCGCAACTGACGGAGTTGGTGCGGCTGAAATCGCGGCTGATGCGGTTGGAACATCTGAAATTGCAACTGACGGAGTTGGTGCTGCTGAAATCGCTGCAAGCGCGGTTGGCACAGCTGAAATTGATAATGATACTATCGCAGCTGCCGATATCGCAACAAGCGCGGTGACAACAGACGAAATCCTCAATGCAACTATTGCTGGAGGAGACTTGGCTGCTAACATCGCTATTACCACTTCTGGCACATTGACTTCAACTGGAACAGTTGATTTCAGTGGAGCTAATTTGGTGGTTGATAGCGGAGCTTCTACTCCTGCTAATTGTACAACTGGACAATTGTTCGTTGACACGGATGCTGCTGCTGGATCAAGACTTATGGTCTGCACAGCAACCGATACTTGGAGTGCGAACTAATCTGAAATCTTGCTAATCTGAAACTCTGAAATAAAAAACCCTCCCGCCTTGCGGGAGGGTTTTTGCTTTTTTCAATTAAATACGCTATATTTTATATATGACTAGAAAAAAAATAATCTTAATAATTATTGCAATTATCCTATTATTTGGAGGATCTTTTTTTGCGTATCGGAAATTTTTTCAAAAAAAAGAAGCGGTGCCAGTGGAGAAAAATTATTTTGAAATCAATGATGAAGCTAGCGGAATATATTTTAGGGTTGGAAAAAAATTCGAACGGATGCCGGCACGCGATTTGCAAAGTAAAAATCCAAATTTTATCTATGGTTTTTCAGCCAAAGATGACGCCAGTGTCAATTGTTTTGTCTCCCAAACCAAGAGAGAAAAAGAAGGACAAATGACGGTTGGAAATTTGCGCGACGGAGTTTTTTTGCAACTGCAAAAAATTGATGCTAACGCCAAAATTGATTCGGCTGAAGTAATTGAGATTGGAGAAAATAGCAACAAGGGTGCCAAACTCGAAATGAGCTACACCGAGGGCAAAAAGATCCCAATGTTGCAATGGGAAGTAGTCGGAATCACTGCCAAGACTGCTACTTTTGCCTTTTGCACTTCGCCTAAAGCCGTGCTAGACTTATATAAAGAGGATTTTAATTTATTTTTAGATAGCGTAAGAATAAAATGATAACAAAACAAGAAGAATCACAACCTAATAAGTTTCAAAAATTTCTGAAGATTATCAAAATAATAGTTATTATTTTGGTTGTATTGGTAGTTTTGATTGTTGGATATTTCGCTTATCGCTTGTCTCAAAAAGACCTTTTTGGCTGGCGCTTGAATTTTAACTTGAATAAAGTGGAAACCGGAACCTATACCAGTTTTGCGCCCAATTTGGCTTTTCTCTATCCGCGAATTTTCGAAATCGATTCAAACCGCGAGCGTTATGGCAAAGGCTATTTAGTCGGCATCAAACTGAAAACAGATGATCGAACTGGTTGCGATGTGCGGTTGGGCGGTCCGGAATTGGATTTTTCAAAAAATGTCACTGAACTCACTGATGAAGTTGTCGCTCCTGTCAAAAGCAAAGCATCGGATTTCAAATTGATTGAAAATAAAAAAACCAAAATTGGCGGTCGGGACGCTCTGCGAGTTTCTTTTTCTTTTTTGGATCCGATTGGTGCTCGTGTGCGTTTGGATCAAGCTTTTGTGAAAGACAAAAACACCAGCTATTATATTATCTGTGGCACGGGCGAGTATCAATATAATTTTTTTCAAAAAGATTTCAATGTTTTCTATGATTCGCTCAATTTCAATGGTACAATCTCAGATTTTGAAACAAATCAACCTTGGCATCGAATACTATTGAGAGAACTGCTTTTTTGGCGTAAATAAGCCTGCCCGCAATGCTTTACATAGCGATGCAGGCGGACCAAATTTGACATAATTATAATTAAATGAAATAATGTAGAAGCAATTAATAAATTCTTAATTTTTGTGGCTGGTTTCAAGTTATTAAATATTGAAAATAGTGCACAATAAAAACTATGGCGGAAGAAACAAAAAGATGGGGAGTGCTAGGTAAAATAATAATTCTTGTTATTATTGTAGCAATCGCGGTAGCAGGTTTTGTGTTTTTTGGAAAAAATAAAAACACCAGTTCAATTATTGACTCTGGGAAATATCAAGCGGTATTTTTGACTAACGGACAAACTTATTTCGGTAAAGTTTCTAATGAAAAAAGCGCTTATGTATCTTTGAGTGATGTATATTATCTAGTTTTGAAACGACCATTGCAAAATCAACAACAAGAAGGAGAGCAACCTCAAGAACAACCTAAACCGGAGTATTCCTTGATAAAATTAGGCAAGGAAATGCATGGACCGATTAGTATGTCAATCAACAAAGATCAAATTTTGTTTATCGAAAACTTAGCTGATGATTCCAAGGTGGTTAGCACTATAAAGAATCAAAAGTAATATTTAATTTAAATTAAGATGGAATTTAATAAAAAAAGCATTATCTTGCTAGCGTTGGTTTTAGTTCTAGGTTTATCAACAGGTTTTTATTTTGGAAACAATAGACAACAAAAAACTGATGGAATTGTTCAAATAGTGAAAGACGACACTGAAAATAAAGCAACTTCTGTGGCGACAGCAAATAATATTGATCGCGCAAAACAAAAGCTCGATTTGCTAAAAAGCTATACTGATTTTGTGTTATTGCCACCAGAAAAAATTGTTGATGCCAATAGTTATGTGGAAGCAATGAAAACTAAAATAATCAAAATCAATGACAGTGAGATAATCTCGAAATTCAATGCTTCATGGGAGACAGAAAATGGTGAGCAAAAGAGACTGGACTTTATTGATTTTCTGAATGATAAAATAAAATCTGATTTGCAATAAAAATTCTTTTCTATGGTGCGCATAGGCAAAACAGTCTTTCAAAACAAGGCTGTTTTTGTTTATCGGGAGACTTGAGAAATTGTTTGGTTAGTGGTAATATGAAAATACTAAGGAACAACAATTATGAATAAATCTAACCTCATTTTTCTTGACACAGAAACAACCGGCAAAGGACCGAATGATAGACTATGTCAGGTGGCCTATAGTTTCAATGGAGAAGAATTTGATGCTCTTTTCAAGCCTCCTATTCCAATTCAAGTAGAGGCGATGGCAATTTCGCATATTACAAACAAAATAGTAGAGGACAAGGAGCCATTTATCGGTTCGGAATTTCAAAAAAAATTGCTGGATATTCTTTCGAAAGAAAATATTCTAGTGGCGCATAACGCGCAGTTTGATGTGGATATGCTCAGAAAAGAAAATATCGAAGTTGGGAGTGCCATTGATACGCTAAAGATTGCCCATTACTTAGACAAGGAAGCAAAAATTCCCAAGCACGGTTTGCAATATTTGAGATATTTTCTTGATCTAGATATTTGCGATGTGGTTCCTCATAGCGCATTGGGGGATGTCAGAGTTTTGGAAAAACTTTTCGAGCGTCTTTTTCAAAAAATGTTGGTTGAATTCAAAGAAGAATCTGCGGTCATCGATGAGATGCTAAGAATTTCCGCTCTGCCAATTTTGATGAAAAGGTTTTCTTTTGGAAAGTATAATGGTTCAATGGTCGCGGATATCGCCAAGACTG
The DNA here is from genome assembly GCA_030654225.1 of bacterium. GTDB lineage: Bacteria > Patescibacteriota > Minisyncoccia > Moranbacterales > UBA2206 > UBA2206. The sequence continues at coordinate 4,180 of JAURXY010000013.1, read as the reverse complement.
ATGCAGGATATTTAAGATGGCTTTTAAATGAGAAAAACAAAGCAAAGGAACAGGAAGGAATAAATGATGAAAACTGGATTCATACTTTAGAATATTATTTACAAAATTAATTATGCCAAAAACAAAACCAAAAACAAAAGCGAAAATAAAAAAAGAAAAGGAATATGTAGAAAATGATCTTGATGCGGTGGTGGCTTTTTTGGACGGGCTTTCTCATCGGATTATTGAAAGAACGAGAAACATCGATGCGCAATCCAATGTGCTGATTGGTCTTAGTACCGGTATTTTTATCCTTGCAATTAATGAGATAATGAATGTGGAACGGTTTCACATCACACTGTCACTGGTAGCGATATTTTCAGCTCTTAGTTCAATGGTGGCTCTTTTAGCTATTCGTCCGCCTAATTGGATGGTGAAAAAAGGACAGGAGCAAAGCCTGCTTTTCACCCAAACAATTGCTAATTTTGATTCGGCTAAGAAATATTCAATAGAACTTAAGAAGATATTAAATTGCGATGAAGAAATTTTTCATCAGTACGCTATTGAAATTTATAACTTGTCAAAATATTATTATCGTCCCAAAAGAAAACTTTTTGCGATTTCAAGAAATATTTTCCTTTTTGGGGTAATTTCCAGTCTAGTGCTCTTGTTTTTGGAAGCTAAATTTCTCTAAGTTGTTAAAAAATTATGATTGGTATATTATATAAAAAGGGAAATTATCCCGTTTTTTGCTTATAAAAAAATAGAATGAGTGAAATTAAAGAAGAAAAAAAATTCAATCTCAAAAGTTTCTGGGTGAAAATTTGGAAACTATTGAAACCAAGTCAAGGGCAAATAAAAATCGTGCTGGTTTTGATATTGTTACTGGAAGCAGTTCGTTTGATCGGGCCATATCTTCTAAAAATAATTATTGACAAAATTACCGCTTTTGATGTGGCAGAAATAAATATTATTTTGGTGCTTATAGTAGTGATGTTTTTGATCAATCAGTTTGTTTCCATTGTTGATTATTTCGCTGATCGAAAAATTTTTGTGGTTTTGACGGATGCAGTCACATATTTGTCGAATAATGCTCATAGAAAAATGGTTTTTTTGAGTTTGGGTTATCACGAGAAAGAAAACACTGGAAGCAAGATTATAAAAATCAGCCAAGGGGTGGATAAAATAGAAAATCTTTTTGGAAATTTTTTCTGGGAAGTAGCACCAACTATTTTTCAAATTGTTCTCACTACAGCCACACTTTTTTGGGTGAATTGGATATTTGGAATTATTATTTTGATTTTTGTTCCTGCTTTTGTTCTTTTGACGCTACGAGTCAACAAGATGGTTTTTCCTTTTCGGATGAAAAGATTTAACAATCAGGAAGTGGCGGCTGGACTCATGACACAATCAATCATAAATATCAACACCGTTAAATCATTCGTTCAGGAGCTTCGAGAATATCGGCAATTTTCTGTTGCCACACAAAATGTCAAGAATAACGTCATGGAAGAATATGGTCGAATATTGAAATATAATATTGCGAGAAATTTGGTTATCGATTTGGGGCGCGGTTTTGTTTTGTTATTTGGAATTTATTTGGTAATCAAAGGTCAAATCACGGTGGGAAGTTTAGTTTTTGTTTATACGATTTCGGAAAAGGCCTTGGTTTCACTGTTTAGAATTTCTAGGCTTTATGATCGAATTATGGAATCAGCCGAAGCAGTGGAGAGACTTTATGATTTGTCGCTGGAAGAATCTGAAATCGAAAATATAAAAGGAGGGATAAAACCAAAAAGCATTGAGGGCACTGTTGAGTTTAGGAATGTTGATTTTGTCTATAAAGAAAGTTCAACTAAAGCTCTGGATGGTGTAAATCTCACAATTTGTTCAGGTGGTGTGACAGCACTAGTCGGACCATCCGGTGGTGGAAAAACAACTGTGGCTCGAATGATATATCGTCATTATGATCCAACCAAAGGAGAAATTTTTTTAGATGGAAAAAATTTGAAAGAATATGATTTATATGCTTTTCGCAAATCCATTGCTATTGTGGCGCAAGAAGTGGAAATTTTCAATTCAACAGTGAAAGAAAATATCGCGTATGCCAAGCCTAGCGCTAGCCTAGCTGAGATAAAAGCAGCGGCCAGAATTGCCAATGCGGAAGAATTTATCACTCAACTCAAAGATGGTTATGACACAATTGTAGGAGAGCGGGGGATAAAACTTTCTGGTGGACAAAGACAGCGCCTTGGAATTGCAAGGTCAATTTTGGCTAATCCGCGAATTTTGATTTTTGATGAAGCGACATCGAGCCTAGATTCCTATTCAGAAAAACTAATTCAAGACGCGATGGAAAAAATTCGCAAAAATAGAACGGTGATTATCATTGCGCATCGTTTGAGTACGATCAAAAAGGCCGACAAAATTATCGTTTTGGAAAATGGGAAAGTAGCAGAAGAGGGCAGTCACACGGAACTTTCTAGAGTTCAAGGCGGGTTATATCAGAAGCTTATCAATTTGCAGAATATGGGGGACATAGAATAGCTCGGCAAGTTTTATTTTTGAAATAATTTAAACTCGAAAGTTTATTTTCTAACCAAAATTATTTTGACAGGCAACGGCGGAACAAAACAATTTTGGAGAAAATAAACTTTCTCAGACAGGAAATTATTTCAAAGATAAAACTGCCTCGCAAAAAATAAAAAAAGAAACTTTCTCGAACAGGAAAAAATTCCTAAAAAATAAAATCACCTCGCCAGAAGAGAGGAGGAAAGAAAAAAGTAAAAATTATGTATTCACAACATTCAAACAATCTAATAATTTCGGCGGATGATTTTGGGATAAGTGAGAAGGCTAATCAGGCGATTTTGGAATTGGCGCGGGAGAAAAAAATTGATCGCGTAGCGGTGATGATAGGTGGCAAAATTTCCAATGATGAAGCCAAAGATCTTTTGGAATCGGGAGTGAAAATTGATATTCACTTGCATCTTTTGGGACATGATTTTTTTGATAAAAGAAAAAAAGAACTAGAAGATGGAATAATAAAAAGAGTCGCAATTTTTTTGCTTGATTTTTTGACTGGCTGGTATGGTTCGGCCAAAGTGAAAATAATTTGGAAAAAACAAATCGAAGAATTTAAAAATATTTTTGGAAGATATCCAGATGGGATAAATTCGCACGAACATATTCATTTTTTTCCGCCACTTTTCAAAACTGCGCTAAAGATAAAAGAAGAATTTCAAATATCGTATATTCGTTTGGGAAAATTGAGGCGCAAGGGGAAATTTGGCAACACGGCTTTTATTTTAGACAAGTTAAGGTTGATGAATTTTAGAAGAAATTTGCTTTTTCTCACGCCGTTAGGCCTTGCAAGAAGTTACCCATTTGAACTCAATACTTCGGATTTTTTGGTGAGTTTTGATTGGATAAAAAACGAAGAAGAATTTTTTGAAAATCTAATTGAGAAAACTCAAACAGAAATTATTTTTCATCCAGAGCGAAAAAATGAGTATGATTTTTTGATGAAGAATTTTTGATTCTTTACTTTCTTTGTCAGCAAAGAAAGTAACAAAGAAACTGCCGGCCCGTGCTTGCGCTGTCAGAATTTCTAATCTCATTCGCTAAAATTTATAACTCGGCCCGACCAAATGCGTCGGGCCTCAAACAGAATAAATTTCTTAACGCTCATTCGATTGAAATTCTGAAACGCGCGGCGCAATGGGCGGTATAAAATGCAGAGGCGATTTTTTCTAACAAATTCAGCCTTGCGACGGCGACGATAAAAATTGAAGTTTACGAACGTTAAGAATTTACTCATTCTGTGCCTAAGGGGGAGTTAGTAAATTTAGTGAGTAAACTGAAAATTTTTCGTCGCAGGAGCTCGGCTGAGAGTTCTTTTTGTTACTTTTTCTTGCGGAAAGAAAAAGTAAGGCTAGGTTTTGGGAAAAGAAAAATGGCGCAGAGTTTTTATATGATAGTGAAAAAAAATAAACAAAAAAACAGACTTCAAAAGCCTGTTTTCTTATCTGTCTTTTTTATTTTAACTCTTTGGCGATATCTGCATAAGATGAGATACATAGGTAACACTTTAGATTTATCAAAATTAAAGAATTTTGCTAAAATCTAGAGTTAATTGCCTAATCTCATCTCAATGAAACAAGCTAAAAAATACCGTAGTTGGAACTTTTTTCCATGCCAA
>JAURXY010000012.1 GCA_030654225.1 bacterium | reverse complement strand
CAAAATTCAATGGCGTCAAAAGGAATTTTTATTTGCATCTAAAAGAATGTGAGTGGAGATGGAAACGAAATGAAAAGGAATTACAAGAAGATTTAGTTAAAATTTTACATAAATATTAATAAACCTGATGGTCTAGAGCCTATACAATTCTGAAAAAGTATGCTTGGCTTGCTCCACAATGTTTTTAATTTGGCTCAAACTCATCATATTTCCTTTGCCGTTGTTTTTTGTATAAAAGCATTGTTTGCAACGAAGATTACAACTGTCGATAATATCAATTCCAACACCAACATTTTTTTTATTCAGAACAGTGTTTTCTCTGAAAAATGGCATGTCATCATCCTCCTTTTTTCCTTTTGCATACATTAAAAGCTTTGCCTAAATTTTTGCCAAGTTGCAAATAATCATAATTTGCCGTAATCAAACTCTGACTTTTTTCGATTATAAAATCAATAGCGCGATGAAATACAACGATATCCGCAATGAAATAATCGTGGCTAGAGCCATTCTTTGATAAATACAAAATGTCTCTAATCTTACACTCCAAGTTAATTGGTGCTTCTGTGATTATCGGAGAGCGAATAACTTCCGATGGTTCCAATTTAATATTTCTTAGTAAGACTTTGTCGTATTTTTTCCCCGAATATTTTCCGCAAAAATCAAGATCTTCCAAGAGCGATACAGAAGGTAGATTTAAAGAAAATTCTCCCGCTTCTCTAATTAGCTGATGAGAATATCGACTTGGCCGTATCGCAAGTCCAATAATTGGCGGGCACTCGCTGAGAACTCCCGTATAACTCACAGTAATAATATTGGAACCAGATTTTTTTGTTTTATCCAAGACTACCACCATAAAAGGACACAGAACGAATGATTGCATAGTTGAAAATTTCAAAGATATTTTCTCCTTTTTCATGATTTCCTCCCTGTGTGTTTATCTAAGTTTTAGCACCAAGAAAAGTTGTTTAAAATGTAAAAGAACATCCTATTAAAGTAAACTAGCGCCAATAATGTTCTTTGTCAAATCCAGTATTCAATGTCAAAAAAATTTCAATAAATAAAACCCGCTTTTAAATAAAAACGGGTTTGGCAGGCGCGGAGGGATTCGAACCCCCAACAGTCGGATTTGGAGTCCGATGTTCTAGCCAATTAGAACTACGCGCCCGCAAGAGACAAAAAAAAATTATTAAGCCATACAAGCATCAACATACTGATGAACAACATTTGGGTGAATAACTTCATACTGAGAGATAGAATCCACACAGGCAGAAACTATGTCTTTTTGTGTTTTGTCTTCTCCTTTCATCCTTTCAAGATTATTGTTGCACCACTCAATGACTTTCGAGATAACAAAGAGCTGTGTATTCGTCATGACATTTCTCCTTTTCAAAGTTAGCGTTTTTGATTAAACTATTTTTAGTCTTTTCACCCCTAATCTAACCCAAATTTAACAAAAAAGCAAATTTCAAAACCTCTGGCAAATCTCCACCCAAAAAATCCTCTTCACCTCCGCACAAATTCAAAATAAAATCAAAAAATTATAATATCTCGAACTCTTCCTTTATCCATTTTGGGTAATCTCCTGTTAAAATTTTCTCCTTATCCATCCATTCATATTTCGTATGCTCTCCGCTCAATCTGAATTCTCCACTAACATATTTAGCTAGGAAAGTTATTCCGACCAAATGTAAATCATTCTTTACAAATCCCCATATTCTTGATGGTTTTATTATTTCAATCTCTACTCCTATTTCTTCTTCAATTTCTCTTTTTAAACTTTCCTGCGCATTTTCACCAAATTTCATCCTTCCTCCAGGAATATCAATTTCATTTGGATTTATCTCCTCAGTTTCACTTTTATAGAGAACTAAATATTTACCCTCTTCATTTTTTATTATCGCCTTTACGGCAATGCCAAATTTTCTTTCCATAATTTTATCCTACCACAAATCTAAAAAAATACCAGAGAAACAGAACGGCACAAGCTTTCCATTGCATCAAATCAAAAGCTGGCTTAATATTATGATATAACTATTTGATTTAAACTTTATGTACTATGATTCTGTTTATAAAAATGATCCTGATTTTTGTGGGAAAAAACCAAACAATCTACTGATAAAAGTTGCCAAAAAAATTAATAAAGGTGGTAATTTTCTTGACTTAGGTTGCGGGCAAGGTCGCAATTCCTTTTATATGGCCAAGCAAAAATTCTATGTCACAGCGGTAGATTATTCCCGTGTAGCAATTTCGCAAATAGAAGAAAAGATTACTAAGAAAAATTTAAAAAATATCGAGGCTATTTGCAAGGATATAGCTAAATTTAAAATTGAACCAAATAAATTTAGTGTGATTGGTATTTTTGGCACTCTCCATTTTTTGAAGAAAACAGAATCTTTGAAAATTATAGCTAGTGCTCAAAAAAATATTCCCTCTGGTGGATTTATAATTATCACCTCTTTTACCGCAAACAATCCACCATCAAAAAGAAGAAAATCTCATTTTAAAATAGGCGAGTTAAAAAAGTTATTTGAAGCCCCAAAATTCAAAATTCATCATTATCTTGAAAATACTTTTCTTGATAGTGGACACGTTGGACAATTAGAACCCCACAAGCATGGCTTGGTAGGAATTATCGCACAAAAAGTTTAATACTTTAAATGATTCATAAAAATCTATATCCATCCCCAACTTCTAAGTTTTTCTTGATCTTCCTGAATGAATTTTAAGCCTATATCTGTTCTGTAAAACATTTTCGGAATAACAATATTATTTACAATTTTGTATGTTTTCTCCCTTGCTTCTTTAACAGTTTTTCCAATATTACTAACATGCAATATATAGCCTTTTTTACTTGAAATATAAAAATTTCTTGTTTTTTTATCAAAAGAAATTTCTTCAAAATGTAAGTGTTTCATATCTTCTGCAGACATTCTTTTTCTGAACAAAATATCCACTCCCTCAGGATAATATTTTCTTGTTTTAATTTCATACGGAAAAGGTGGTGTTGCGAGTAAAGTTATTATTGCAAAACCTTTTTTATATTTTAAATCATACTGCTCGCCTTTCGCAATAGCTTTCAAAAATTCTCCCCACGGAGAAATATGAATTTCACTTTGAAGTTGCGTTGAAGGACATCCGAATCTAGGAGTAGCTTCCAAAGGAAAAATACTATTCTTATTTACAATGCAATTTATATCTATATCTCCCTTAAAATTTATATGTTTTAAATAAGATTCTAATTTTTTCAACGTCTCTTGGAAAATTTTAATTTCTTCATTATCCTCATACCACATTAAAGTACCCATCTCATCCGTCTTTGGGCCTAAATCATTATCACATAAATTTTTATGTTCTATATTTATCTCTATAGGACCAACCCAGTCACTACCATTGAAATATCTTGCTACACCAATCTCAACTCCATCAATTCTCTTTTGTAAATCAATTGAAACACATTCCTTCTTATTGTTTCTATTATAATTTTTCAAAACTAAAATAACATCTTCACCATTTTTGAGTTGTCCGACATAATTAAAGCCTTTACTGGCATGTCCATTTTGTTTTATAACCCAAGGTCCCTTATTTTCTTTTACAAATTTAATAGCCGACCTTGCATTAGAAAAATTGATTGTTGGAACAATCTTTAATCCACAAGTAGAAAATATTTTATGACCATACTGGCGATCATGCTCTAACTTATCAGCCATCTTACTTCCTCCCACCACGGAAAAACCCTTGCTTCTCAAGGTATCTTGCGTTTCCCCATAACCCATATCATCAAAAATAATTAAACCACTTTTTCCAACCCAATCAAGATTATTCTTCCAATCTTCCGTTTTATCCACTAACCCACTTAAATTTTGTCTCTGATTTTTATTTTCAATAAAAATCCTAACATTATGACCCTCTAATTTTAAACGATAACAGAGATCAGCACCTGCTAAATCCTTTGAGATAAATAATATATTCATAATACCTTTATTTTAAAATAATTATAGATTTTATGCAAGTAAAATGGTGTTGTAAGTTATTTGAGATGTAAACGCCCTAGGAAATGTTCCTAATAAGCTCAGATACATTTTCATATCCAAGACTATAAACCCAAGCCCAAAAAAATCCTTGGATAAAAGTCAAACCAACAAGAATCAAGGTCATTTTTTTCGTTCCTCCAATTTCTTTTTTGAAAAAAATCACGACCTGTTCTGGGCCATCCCAAATTATCGCCTTAATATTCAAATATACAAAAGCGAAATGTCCCATTATTTTTGAGTTTGCTTTTATCGCTTCAGCCGCTCGGCGAAATGATTCTCCCAGAGTTATATCTTGTCCGCTTTTTTCACTTATAGTCATAAAGCCAAAGGCAATGGTAAAATCGAAAACCCAAGTAATAAAAACTACTTTCCAAAATGACAATCCCCAAAAATTCAAAAGACCGACTAGTGCGGCACAAGCGATAGAAAACCAATAATCAAAAAAGATGTAAACAATTCTTCTTGCCGTAGTAACAGCTACTTTTTTTGCCCCAGCACCAAGATCATCATCTCTACTTATATCAAAAAAAGCTTTCGTTGCATCCGACGCCGTATTTGAAATTATCGTGAAAATTCCATTCATATTCCCTGCCATCGCCAAACCTGGCAATGCCATGCCTAAAACAAAAACCACTTTCATTTCTCCCAGTGCCGGACCAGATAGAAAAGTAACCAGCGCCGGACCAAAAATCAAACCGGAGATAAAAGAAAATAGAATAACTACAGAAAAATTTTTCATTTCTTCGGAATCATCGTGCCAAATCATTCCAATTTGACTTGCCATTACCATACCTGCGCCTAAGCCGGATATGGCTCTTCCTAGAGCAAAAAAACTTGCGTCACTTGGAAAAAAATTAATCAAACTTCCCAAAATCATAAAGATCATTCCTGGACGCATAATACTTTCTATCTTTCTGCTACTCTTAAAAATCTCAGAAAAAGCCAAGAAAACTAAAAAGGAAATGATAAAAGAAAGAAAGAAATCACTTGATTTTATTTGCAAAAAAGAAACCGCCGCAATTTGCATTGCGATAATAAAATCTACCAAGATTAGGTAGAAAAAGAAAACTTTTTTATTGTCACCCGTATTTATTTTCATAACCTATTATTATATATTAAAAAGGCCTTTTTGTCAAAGGCAAATACGTTTTTTTAGCTTATATAAAGCAAAAGACAAAATTAATCCTACTAAAAAAACTGGGTTTTGGCTTGAAATAAGGTTTTTAGAGAATATATATTCTTAATATCAAATTCTTCTATTTTTGATTCTTTTTCACACATATTTTTTCTAATCTTGTTGTAGCATAAAAATAAAAAATATCCTTATTTTTATTTTTCTAACATCCATCGATAAACAGACCTAACTATTATTTCCTTGTCGTCTTTTTTTATTATATCATTTTCTCCATAAGTAAGAATCATTCCTTTTTTCATTTTTAATTCTTCCATTGCCGAAAATAAGCTCTTTGTTTCTCTTTTGCACACAGCCTCATCCTTGATACTCCAAGAAACCTGAATCAACTCTCTATTCTTGCCATTCGCTCCAGAAAAAAAGTCCACTTCAAGTCCCTCTTTTGTTTTATAATAATATGACTCATCCCCTCTCGATTTCAATTCCAAAAAAACTGCGTTTTCCAGAACTCGCCCTCTATCTTCGGAAAATTTAAAACTGACATTCTTAGCTAAAGCTACATCGATAGCATAAAATTTCTTAAAAGCTTTTTGTTGTTTTTTCAAAGAAAAAGAAAATAGAGGCAAATCAAAAAGCAAAAATGCTTCTTTGAAATATTCCACATATGTTGAAACCGTCTCAAAGGAAAGATTGAAATTATTTTTCAATGATTCTAGGGTGACGATCTTAGCTGAATTAGTCAAAAGAAAAACCGCCATTTTTTCCAACATTGCACGATCCCTCACTTCATAACGCGCCATGATATCTTTTTCAAGAATATCAAAAAAATAGTTTTTCAAAAGTTCCTGATTTTTTTGCAAAACAACTGCTGGAAATCCTCCCCACTCTAAATATTCATCAAATTTTTTTTGCAATAATTTATCCTTAAGAATCAAATCCTTTTTAGTTTTAATTTTTACTTTCTCAAAATTCAAAAATTCAGCAAAAGAAAGTGGTGCTATACGGTATGATAAATGCCTTCCTGTTATAAGCGAGGATAGCTCTTTGCTTAGAAGTTTAGAAGAAGAGCCAGTTAGAAAAATTTTCGCATCAGTTCCGTCTCGCAATTTCCTCACTGCTTTTTCCCAATTTCTTATTTCCTGTATTTCATCAAGAAAGAGATATCTAACATTTGGATTGAAATATTCTCGATATACCTCCACAGCCTCTTCTATTATTTGAGGATTGTTATTTTCAACAAAAAAAGGGTCTTCAAAATTGAGATACAAGAAATCATCTTTGAGCTTAAGTTTTTTTATAATTAATTTTAAAACTGATGATTTTCCGCTCCGTCTTGGTCCGACAAAATCAACTATCTCCTTGCTCTTACAATCAACCATATCTAAAACATCCCTTTCAAAAAGGTTATTCCTTTTGGCGCTCTTTTGCCAAAAATCGATTATTCTTACTAGTTGTTCTTTATCTATTTTCATCAACTATAGCTTATTATAAATACAAATTTTAGTCAAGTGTAGTTTACTATATTTTAAGAAACATTCTTTTTGGTTTTTTCGCCTTATCTTTTTTCATCATATCATTAACCTAATTTTACACCCTTGTTTTTTCCTAACTTTATTGTAGCATAAAAAATTATCAAATACTAAACCCATATTCAACATGAGGAAGTTCACTATATTTTCGAGAAATTATTTTATACTTTTTCAATTTCAAATCTTCGCTAAGAGATTTAAGCTTTTTTATATCTTGTTCGTATGCTCTTAGCTTAACTTCATAAGCAATTTTTTTATCCAGAACAAAATCAATTTCTACTCCACTTTTCTTTTGGTAATAATTCACTTCTCCCTTGTTCCTTAAGGTCGAAAAAATAACATTCTCAAATAATGCTCCCTCACTAACTTTTGCAAATTGATTAACAATTCCGCTGTCACATAGATAAAATTTTTGCGCACTTCTTATTTCAGAATCCCTGTTTCGACTGAATGGTCTGATTAATTTTATAAAGTATGTACTTTCCAGGAAAGCTATGTAATTATTTATCGTCTCGCGAGAAACTCCAAGCTCTCTGGAAAGTTTTTGCACATCCAATTTTGATCCAACTCTTTCCATAAGGAGTAGCATCAAATCCCGCACAACATTTATTTTCTTAAAATCTCCTAATTGAACGACTTCTAATTGAAAATAGGAAGAAAAAATATCTTCCAATGTCGCTTTTTTTTCTTGAATATTTTCTTTCTGCACAACACCAGGAAATCCTCCGAAAGACACATATTCATCATAATATCTTTCTACTTGTTCAAAAGTCGCTTCTGATATTTTGTCATTTCTCAAAGCAGAAATATTAATTTTAGAATTTTTAAGCAACATGAATTCGTAAAAGCTCAACGGAAACAATTCAAAAATATATTTCCTCCCAGCTAATGATTCTGAAAAAAGATTTTTCAAATAAAAGCTAGATGATCCACTCAAGAAAAATTTTATTTTATAATGATCATACAGATATTTGACAACTGAGGGAATGTTTTTAACAAACTGTATTTCATCTAAAAATACATATCCCTTTTCTCTTAAATCTAATCCTAAAATCTTCAAATCATTTGCTATTTTATCATAATTATTTTCTTCAAAATATTTTCGGTTAGTAGGATTTTCCAAATCTAAAAATATTTTGTTTTTTGAAACAATTTTTTCCATAATATAACGAAGAAGGATTGTTTTTCCTACTCTTCGCATACCAGTAATAATAATGACTTCTGGAGAATTTATTACCGGCTTAATTTTTGTATAAAGTTCTCTTTCTATTATCATATTACTATCTTACATAAAGTTCTACTTTTTGTCAATAGTATATTTTTAGCTTAAATTAAGCTTTTTTCGCAATTCTGGATTCAGTTTCACTCACGAGCTCATTTTACCACAAATCTAAAAAAACACCAGAAAAAATTCCCCTATCATCCCAAATACCACACTGGAATAAATTTTACATTACTGCGTCCGATTTCCATTTCCCCAATAAAACCCTTAGTTAGAATAAGCGCTGATTTTGATGGATATTTTTCCAAAAAACTTCGGAAGCTTCGACTAAGTTGCGCGGACTTAAAATTAGAGTACTTCACTTCTATTGGCACAATTTTCTTCTCATCTGCCAGCACAAAATCCACTTCAGCGCCGGCTAGCGTCCGCCAAAAACAAATGCGACGATTATCAAGCACATCAAATTTCAAAAAGGAAAAAGCGGTGTTCTCAACCAACGCGCCAGCGTCAGACCTCGAATCTAAAGAATTAAAATTGTCCAAAATATAATTTCGCAGTCCCGTATTTATAAAATATATCTTGGGGATCTTCTTAAGCTCTGAGATTCTATTTTTCGAATAAGGAGTAAGTAAAGAGATGATATATGTTTGCTCCAAGATTGAAAGATAATGTTTGATTTCTTTGAAATAACTTTGAATATCAGTTGCCAAGTTATTATAATTAAGCAAATTACCATTTTGTGCCGCCAACACCGCTACCAAACGCTTAAACACGCTGTGGTCAGCAATTTTTAGAAGCTCGGTAATGTCCTCGGTAATATAAGTATTGTAAATATTTTTTAAAATTATTCTTTTTGTTTCCAGATTTGAAGTCGCAATTACCGCTGGATATCCGCCCCATACGGCATATTCTTCGAAAAGCTTTCTAAAATCTTCTTGGAATATATCATCTGTCGCAACTTTGAATTTTTGACCACTCTGGATAAATTTTCTAACTTCCTCATTTTTTTCTTTATACACGTTATAAAGTTGCACTGAGCGTATTTTTAGAAATTCCGCCCATGTAACCGGCCAGAGGTTAAAAAAGAAAACTCTACCCACTAGAAATTTGGCGGTCTTATTGGTAAGTTCCAAAGAAGATGAACCAGTAATAATAAATTTGATATTCGGATATAAATCATAGAGCAATTTCAAGATGCGTCCGCCTTTTTCTAAATATTGAAATTCGTCAATGAAAAAATACCAACAATCGTCGTCCGACCCAACAAAACTTTTCACATAAGTTTTTGGATCGCGTGCAAATTTCTCCAGTAGCTCCTCATCTTCAAAAGTGATAGAAACGATTTTTTTTGGATCTACTTTTTTTTCCACAGTTAACCAACTCTCCAACATTTTAAGAAGAGTCGTTTTTCCTGCTTGTCGTGGCCCCTTAATAGCATAAATTTCCCGCCTATCAATCCATTTTTTCAAGTCATCTAGCAGAAATCTCTCAAATTGGCTATTATTCATACTTTTTTTAATATTAACCCGATTATTATTAAATACATTTTAATAATAATCTTGTTATTGATAAATGTCAAGTGCCTACTATTTCAATCTGCTTTAGCTTTTTCCTCAGTTTTTAGTTTATTTCCATCCATGTTTTTCTAAAATTATTGTAGCATAAAAATTAAAAAAGAGATACCTTGTCAAATCGCCAAAATCTATCTAAAGCTCACATTATCTCAAGCTTTTTTTCTAACTATCAAAATAATTCAGTACTGAGATATTTTTCGCCTCGATCGGGAAAAATCATAGCAATTCTGCCCTTTTTTATTTTTTTGGCAATTTCAAGAGTAGCGAGCATCGTGGCTCCGCTAGACATTCCCACAAAAAGTCCTTCACGTTTGGCCAATTGTCTTGTCATTTCAAAAGCTTTTTCACTTTCCACCGTCACAAATTCATCAATCTTTTTTTCATCATAAAGTTTTGGCACAATCGCCTCTTCCATATTTTTCAGTCCTTGAATATAATGATTTTTTTTCCGGATAAGCACAAACTATTTTTATCCGCGGATTCATTTTTTTGAGATATTCACCCACCCCCATAATCGTTCCTGAAGTTCCAATCGAAGAAACAAAATAGTCTATTTTCCCATTCATGTCTTGCCAGATTTCCTGGGCGGTCGCTTCATAATGCGCCAGTTTATTATTCTTATTAGAAAATTGATCTGGCATAAAATATTTCCCCGGATTTTTTTTGACTAATTCTCGCGCTTTCAAAATTGCGCCGTCCGTGCCTTTTTCCCCATCAGTCAAAATTATTTTAGCACCATAGGCGTTGATCATTTTTTGTCGTTCAATCGAAACTGCCCTACTCATCACAATTTCCACCGAGTAGCCCAAAACTGTGCCGATCATCGCCAAACCAATGCCAGTGTTGCCGGAAGTTGGTTCTATGATAGTTTTCTTTTTGTGAGCTTGCCATTTTTCTCGGCTTCACGAATCATTTTCAAAGCGATTCTATCTTTGATGCTTCCTCCAGGATTAGCGCCTTCCAGTTTGGCAAAAATTTCCACCCCCTTTTTCACATTGAAATTATTTATTCTTACCATTGGTGTATTGCCAATTTGTTCTAAAATATTTTCATAAATCATAATATTGAAGTTATTTTTAAAATTAAAAAATCTCGATTATCTCGAGAAATATTGTTTAGTTTATATTTGAAAGTTATTTAGCTAACAACAAAAATTTCTCGGGCATATTTTTCCCAAGACAACAACATCTTGCCATTACTATTTTTTCTTTTTTTTGTTGCATATTCTTAGTTCGCAATTTCTTCATTTCCCCCCGCCTCTTCGGCGGACGAGCCTGCTTCATCGGCGGACGAATCTGTATCATCTGCCGGCACATCAGTCTCATCAGAGTAAACATCTCCTTCTTCAGCTTCTTCTTCAGCTTCTTCTTCGATTTCTCCCTCTTCCTCTTCTTCAATTGGATTGCTTAGCAAATATTCCACTGGATCACTACATTCCACTTCCTGTTCAAGTTTATTCTCATCATTACAAAAAATTGTTTCACAATCTTTTTCTGTTTCTGCATCACATTCCATTGGGACGCATCCTGCCTCACCGGCAGGCAAGTTTTCGTCTTCATCCGGATTGCATAGTGGAATGTTATAGGCTTTTCTTCTAACTAGTTGATAGTACCAAATGTCATTTTCCGCATCTCCCGTACAAGCTTCGCCTTCAACAGATGACTCCGGATCGCACTCCCAAACAAAACATTTTTCCGTTTCCGGGTCGCAATCTACTTGAGCTTCTACGATATAGTTTTTGAAAACCACTATACGCAAATATGTCGCACCGACTGAACCAAACAGCAAGAGAAACGCTACTATGAAAAATATTTTATTTTTTTTGTCCATTGTTTATTTTTAACTTATTTTCTATACTTCCATCTTACCACTCTCACATTTTCCGTCAATCGATAGTTTTTCTTATTTTATCTTATCAATTTCTTCTAAAAGCGCCGAAAGAATTTGATCTTCCTTGACCGACTTTATCACCTTTCCTTTGACAAAAATCGCCCCCATTCCTTTTCCGCCCGCTACTCCAATGTCCGCTTCACGTGCTTCTCCAGGACCATTGACCACACAACCCATCACTGCGATATGAATATCCTTATCCATATCTTTCACGGCCTCTTCTACTTTTTTTGCCAAATTAATCAAATCAATTTGCGTTCTTCCGCAAGTCGGACAACTAGTGACTGTCACTCCCTTTTTTCGAAGTTTCAATGATTTTAGAATTTCCCAAGCTACTCCAATTTCATCCAACGGGTCAGCCGTAAGCGACACCCGGAGTGTGGCACCGATTCCCTCATAAAGCAAAATTCCAAGTCCAATTGAAGACATAATCGTTCCACGAAAGATTGTTCCCGCCTCTGTGATTCCAATATGAAGAGGATAGCTAACTTTCTTAGCTAATAGACGATAGGCTTCCACTGTTCTTTCAATATCGGATGCCTTAAGAGAAATCAAAATGTCCTTGAAATTATAGCGCTCCAAAATTTTAATATGGCGCATAGCCGATTCCACCATCCCCTCGGCCGTCACTTTGTCTTTATATTTTTTCAAAATATCTTTCTCTAATGACCCACCATTAATTCCAATTCTAATTGGAATTTTTTTCTTTTTGCATGCCATCACCACCGCTTTCACTTTTTCTTCTGAGCCAATATTACCAGGATTAATTCTAATCTTATCAATTCCTTGCGCAACCGCTTCTAATGCTAGTTTATAATCAAAATGAATATCCGCTACCAGTGGGATATGAATTTGTTTTTTTATCTTAGAGATTACTTTGGCCGCTTCCATATCAAGTACCGCTACCCGCACAATTTCACAACCAATCTTTTCCAATGCCAAAATTTGCTTGACTGTTGCTTTCACATCGCGCGTATCAGTATTACACATCGACTGCACCCGCACCGGATTATTTCCGCCCAATTTGTATGGCCCGACTTTAACGACTCTTGAAATATATTTTTTCATAATATTTTATTGTCATCCTGAACTTGTTTCAGGATCTTCTACTGATTATCAACTTTAAACTATTGTAGCATAAAATAAAAAACGGTGGAAGCGTCGCAGCGCTCCCACCAGTAAGACATAGGCTATTCGACAGCGACAAAGTGTCTCAGTCTTTATCACTGCCAGTTTCTTCGATTTTCCCCGAAGAAGAATCCCTTTGAGATTCATTCGCATTTTCCTCTCGCACTTCTTTATCCCCGCTTTTTAAAGTTCGAGCGGGTGTATTGCAACTTTTTGCTAAACATCCCATAAAACAATCCTCCTTTAAGAAAATGCTGATTTAAGTTTGACTCATCCTTTTTAATATTTCGTGTGCTTTATCTTTTTCTTTTTCAGGCATATTATGGATGCCTCTTACGAAATCCTCAAACATTTCTTCGCAAACCACACCGAGACTTTCTTTTGATGTTGCAATAATTTTATCTTTTTTATTAGTGCTCAAAAACATACCTCCTTGTTTTAAAAAACCGTTTTAGAGAGCCGAGCGTTGCGACCCTCCGCCAAAAAAATAATGATATCCTAAAATACTATCAAAAATGCCTACTAAAATCAAATTTTTAATGTTCAATGATTTCCAATTTTATCTTCCCATTTTTCGCCAACAATTTTGCCGTTCCACCAATTGGGAAGGTTATCATTGATTGCGTGTGTCCAAAGTCAACATTGATTATAATTGGAATGTTTTTCAGCTCTTTTTTCGTTTGAATAATTTTCAACAGTTTCTCATTTGTAATTTCACTCGCCCTTTGAAAACGTCCAAAAACAATTCCTCGCACTTTGCCAAAGCTTGGCAAGTGCAAAAGTGATTGCAGATTTCGATCAAAAGTGACAGCGTTAGATTCATAATCATCTTCTATAAACAAAATTGAATTTGAAATATCAGGAAAAAACTGAGTCCCCTGAAGCAAATTAAGCGTGCAAAGATTACCGCCCAATAGTGTGCCCTCGGCCTTGCCTTCGCTAACAATCATTGGACCTGCATTTTTGAAAAAAGTTCTATTTTTTTGATCAAGATAATATTTGTCATCACTCCATTTCAAAGATGGCAGAATTTCAAAAGACTTTTTTGAAAATAAACATTTCTCAAAATATTCCAAAGTATAATCAAAACCTTTTTTGTCACTAAAGGTAGCATAAGCTGGTCCGGAATAATTCACCATACCGGTTTTGGCAAAAATAGCATTGCCTAGAGCCGTAATATCAGAATATCCGCAAAAAATCTTGGGATTATTTTTGATCAAATTCCAATCAATATATCCCAAAAGCTGATTACTACTAAATCCACCAATCACACAAAGAACGGCTTTAACTTTCGGATTGCGAAAAGCTTCATGTAAATCTTCAATTCTCGATTCGATACTAGAAGAATTGAAATCATCAATTTCCTCCACATGCTTTCCGAAAATCAATTTTAGCCCCATTTTTTGAAATCGCTAATTAGCAATTTCTCGGTTTTCCTGCGAAATAATCCCCAGCGAAGAAGCAGGCGCAATAACTTGCACCATATCCCCTTTTTTCAATTTTTTTGGAAAAATTTTGTTCATAAAAATATGTCATTATTTCCTACTAAATCTAGCATAATGCAAGAATAATTTCAAATTTTTCGCCGGCCCTGCATAAGATGAGATACATAGGTAACACTTTAGATTTATCAAAATTAAAGAATTTTGCTAAAATCTAGAGTTAATTGCCTAATCTCATCTCAATGAAACAAGCTAAAAAATACCGTAGTTGGAACTTTTTTCCATGCCAA
>JAURXY010000006.1 GCA_030654225.1 bacterium | reverse complement strand
CAAAATTCAATGGCGTCAAAAGGAATTTTTATTTGCATCTAAAAGAATGTGAGTGGAGATGGAAACGAAATGAAAAGGAATTACAAGAAGATTTAGTTAAAATTTTACATAAATATTAATAAACCTGATGGTCTAGAGCCTTTATTTTTGAGACTTGTCTCAGAAAAAGAGAGAACTCGATTTTGGGCGAGGAAAAACTCCGCCGTCTGAAAGAAGAAAAGCCGGAATTTATCCGTTTTGCGGGAAATGTTTTTCTTGGTTTATGGCTGGATTATCAGGCCAACAAGGAAAACAGTATCCTCGAGTCGAGTGGTTCCACCGCAATTTTAAAATAAATTTCATGGATTTTCCTGGACAGGTTCTTCGCCGTCCGGATGGCGGCCGCCGCATCCTTTGTCTCGACCGGAGCGATGATGGCAAGTGGGACTGGCACTACGATTGGCTCGGCCGTCGGTGGGGTGCCGACGTTCCTTCCGCGGGTTGCGCAAGTCAGTCCTGAGAACTTTGATCCTTGGACTTTAGGATACTTTATCCTTAGTCCTTGGGTCGGCAAATTTTTGCCAACGCTTCCGATTGCGCCTAATCGGAACCTCGTACAGAAATGTGCGAGGTTTTTATTTTATGCTAAACTAAAATTGGTAGTAGAAAAATATGCAAGCGATCACGCCTGCCTGCCGGTAGGCAGGGTTTCCCACTTTCGAATCCAGTATCCATACAATCCAGAATATTTTCGATCAAGTATGGAGAAAATTGAAAATTTGTGATAAGAAACGAAATATGATATAGTAATATTATGAATAAGGAAATTAATCTCAATTTAATAGAGCCGATTTTGAAAATCAACGATATAAAATTCGCTGGTATTTTTGGTTCGTTTGCCAGAGGAGAGGCTAAGGAAAGTAGTGATGTCGATATCTTAGTCAGACTTGGAAAACCACTGAGTCTTCTGGGACTTATTCGCTTAGAGAGAACAATTTCGGAAAAAATTGGCAGAGAGGTTGATTTAGTGACTGAAGATTCACTTAGCCCATTCATCAAGGAAGAAATTTTGCGTGATCTAAAACCAATTTATGAAAAAAGATAAATTATACTTAGAACATATAATGAAAGCTATTATGGATATAGAAAGCCATACCAATGGATTGGATTTTGATAGTTTTTCAAAAAATATTCTTGTTCAGGATGGCGTTATGAGAAAATTGGAAATTATAGGGGAAGCATCAAAAAGATTGTCTAATGAATTGCGTGATTCTGTTTCGGAAATACCTTGGAAAGAAATATGCGGAATGAGAGACAAGCTCATCCATGATTATTTTGGAGTAGACTTGATGGCAGTATGGAAAACTGCGACAGAAGATACGCAAATCTTGAAAAACGCGCTGGAAAAGTTTGTCGATTCTGAATGAGGCTAAAAAAGCGATTTCTATTGACTTAATCTGAATTTATGCTAGAATCTTATGGATAAAGCTTTTAGCTTTTTTTAATTTTTATTTCGCTTGAGAGGTCGTTTGTTTTTTACTTTGTTCAAAACAAACGCGCGGACAATTGCGGACTTAACGCGGATAATCGCAGACAGAAATGTCAGCAAAAGTCGGCGTCCAGTCTGCGTAAGTCAGCGCGTGAGTGTTGAGCGAAGCGAGATGCGAACGAAAGGTAGAGCGGCAAAAACATGGATAAAGTAAAATTGGTAGCCAAAACCAGAGAGGTTTTTGGTAGAAAGACAAAAACTGGAAAAAAAGAAGGACTTGTCCCAGCAGTAGTTTATGGGAAAAAAGTGACTCCAAAAAGTCTTTGGGTCAATGCGATTGAGTTTGCAAAATTGTTGAGAATTTCTGGGGAAAGCACTATGATCGAACTTAATATTGACGAAAAAGACAAAAGAAATGTTATCATTTATGAAATTCAAAAAGACCCAGTGATGGGAAATATTATTCACACTGATTTTTTCCAAGTTAGAATGGATGAGGAAATTGAAAAAGCAGTGGAATTGATTTATATCGGAGAATCACCAGCAGTGAAAGAATTGGGCGGAGTGCTGGTCAAGAGCTTGGACGAGATTACTGTTAAATGTTTGCCAGCTGATTTACCTTCTGAAATTGAAGTTGATATCGCTAGCCTAAAAACTTTTGAAGATCATATTTGTATCAAGGATCTCAAGATTTCTCCAAAAGTTAAGATTGAACTTGAGCCAGAGACCGTAGTAGCTCTCGTAGCTCCTCCTCGAAGCGAAGAAGAACTGACTGGACTTTCAGAAAAAGTCGAAGTGGATGTGACAAAAGTCGAGGGAGTGATCAAGAAAGAAAAGCCAGTTGAAGGAGAAGAGCCAGTGAAAGAAGAAGCCAAGAAAGAAACTAAGAAATAAGGAAAATTTTTTCAAAAACTGTCCCGAACTTTCGGGGCAGTTAGTATATTCCAATCCTAAGATAAGCCTGAACGAGGGTCATTTTCAAAAATGGACTCATTGAGTTAATTTGTTAATTTATGACTAATTTTTTTAAATAATTTATCCTTGGCATCCATCATCTTTTTACCAAAACTGTTATC
>JAURXY010000005.1 GCA_030654225.1 bacterium | reverse complement strand
TTGCAAAAGCTTGCTGGTTTGAGTGGCAGTAAGATCAAGCGAAAAACACTCAATAATTTTTTTAATTTGATAACTCGTTAATTTGGCTTTATTAAACATCATTTAACTATTTTAACATAGTTTCTGATGGTCTAGAGCCTTGTATATTCTTGGTGGCGAGCCTACTCTCCACCCTCATTTGCCTGAAATTTTAGAGATGGGATTAGAGAATATGACAACGGTAATTCTCGTTACGAATGGAATTAAATTGGCCGATGAGGAATATTGTAAACGAATTGCTCTTCCTGGTCTGGGTATTTCCATGCATAGGCAAGCAGTATCTTCTGTTGCCGAAAAGATTGTTGATTGTTTAGCTCAAAAAAAGAGAACATTCCAGTTAACAGAAAAAGCATGGGATAATATTTCCAAATATTGGCAGGGAAATGTTTGTGTCCAGCTCAATATTCTAAAACCGTTATTTGAATGTGGCGCGATTATGGATGTATTTCAGTGGGTACGAAAAATGAATTATGAACCTGTAATGGAACTTACTAAACCCGGTCCAATATTTGAAAGAGGAAATAGCTTGGATGTTTCAGTTGATGAAGTTAAAGAATTATATGAAAAAATGCAAGAATTTGATCTGAAACATTATCCGCAATGCTATGCAGAGATAATTGTGCCTCCATCGTATGGACACAATTGCACACTAGTTGAAACTGGTGTTCACATTAATATTAACGGAAATGTCATTCCTTGCGTTGCTCATGATTCTTTACCACTTGGCAATATTTTTGATACAACACTGGACAATATTCTTGAAAAAAGCGAACTTAGGTTGGCAATTCAGGATTATCGCAATTGGATCGTTGGTCCGTGCAAAGATTGTCAGTATTTTGAATATTGCCATGGAGGATGCCGAGGAGAAGCTTTTTGGGATACTGGTTGCCCAAGAGCGAGCGATCCATATTGCTGGTACATTCCCAAAGGAATGACGCTTAAGGATATGGTGCCAAGATCTTGTGCTGGATGCTTATTGGAAAATCATCCAGGATGTAACAAAAAGATATGAAATATAAGGAGATGTTACACAACATCTCCTTATTTATTTTTTATAATTTTTGACAATTTATAAAGGTATTACTACCTTTACATTTAAGGACGCTGTTGCCAAAACTCTAATTTTTTGAAAAGTTCTTTAATAAATAAGCAAAAACAAATATTGAAAGGAGGGGTTGATTTATTATGGATATCTCTGATTTAAAAAAATATTTATGCGAGGGAAGATCGTTTGAAATTAGTGCATCAGATATTTTGCAGAAAGTCATGTTTATTATTAGGCAAGCTAGGATAGACATATTAGCTACCATGAAGTTGTCGGAAGAAATTTTAAATCCTATCTCAAAAGAATATTATAGCTTACTTGAAGAGAAGATGAACGAGGGGGTTTTATTATTCAGAATAGCGTTTGGGTCAGAAAATGATCTTCATGAATTAGAAAAAAGATGTCCACATAAAACAGATCAATACAAGTGCATGCATGTGAAGAATAAAAATTATCAAAGAATGCTTCTTGTTGATCGCAAATGGTTGTTCTTTGCAACAGATGTTGGGAATGAAAGAAAGTTTTTCTTCACGGAAGATAACTTTTGTATTGAAGTGTTTGAAAGATATTTTATCGAAGAGATCGTGACTGAAAAAATATGATGTGACGAGGCAATGACACAAAAATTTGTGCACATGCCTCTTTTTATTTCTTCTGCTTGACAATTTTTTTATAGGTGCTACACTATAATTACTTTGAAAATAATAAAGTTCTTGAGTTAGATCCCGAAGTAATTCGGGGTTGGGTCTAGCTTATCTCAGTAGTCTGCTGAGAAGAATGGTTTCTGCGATAGTGGAAACTCGGCATCCTCCGTAATCAAGGGATAATCGATGTCATCTCGCTAGGCGAGATAGAGTCGATGAGTGGGAATTCTGGTCCGCCACGGCGGATTTTTTGTTTCCAAAAGAAAGGTGGTACCACAAGATGACCTCTTGTCCTTTCATCCAAGCATATTTTGTTTGGGCGAAAAGACGAGAGGTTTTTTATTTTAGTTGACTTCTCGATCAATCTAATGTAGATTGAAATGTTAGTTCTTTGAAAACACAATAATCCTTACGAGTTAATAAAAATCATACTAAACGAACAAAAAACAATTAAATGAAGGAGAGACTGTTATGAAGCGTATCTACATTGCGTATTTGCTAGTGTTTCTTGGTATTATTTTTGGTTCTACTGGTCCAAATGTTATTTTTTTCGTAATGAAGGAGGTTGAGAGAGATGTCAGCGTGGCCATTTTCTTGTTGTTGGGTGGTATGGCATGTTTTTTTGTTGAATTTCTTGATTGCTTGTATAAAAAAGAATCTTTTTTTAATTCAGTGAAAAATGTGACCATTGTCCCAAAGAAGTTATGGATAGTGGCTGGAGTTTCAATGGGGGCGATTTATTCTTTTTATGTGCGAGCATTGCAATTAGGATCTATTTCCGAAACGATGCTAGTTTACAGGATTGGTCCATTTTTGAGTATTCTTTTGGCTACCTGTATTCTTGGTGAAAAAATAAAAAATTGGAAACTGCTATTGATTGCGACTGCTGTGTGTTTATTTGGAACGGTAATTACGAAAGGTTTTGCATCTTTCAATCCCGAGGTTTTTTTTGATTCTTTTATGATTTTCACACTTCTCGCCGCTATAGTTTTTTCCTTAAGAAAAAATTTAGAGAGGTATATACAAAAAGAATGGAAGGTGTCAATAAAAATAATTGTTGGTGTCATGATGTTAATCGGAGGAGCTTTAGTTTCGATTTATGCATTATTCATTAGTGGAGCAGTATTTACGGCTCCTAGCCTAAGTAATATTGCATGGCTTGGTTATGTGGGGACAGCTACTAGCGCCTTGCCAATAATCCTAAATCTAAAAGCCTACGAAATACTTGGCAATTATAGTAGGGTAGCTTATCTGGAATACCTTATTCCTATTTGTGGGGCGACAATTGCTTTCTTTATGCATGGGGAAAAAGAAATATTTAGCTTCTTTTTCTGGATTGGTTTTGGCGTAATTTCTTTTGGAATTTTTCTCGCTGATAAAAGCGTAAAAAAAAGAAAAACGATATTGTTCGTGTGCAATGGGAACATTCATCGCTCTGTTGTGGCTGAGATATGTCTAAAGCAAGAGCTAAAGAAGCTTGGTTTTAGCGAAAAGTATGCAGTAATATCCAGAGGTATTCAGGGTTGTTGCGGTACAGTTAAACCTAAATATGATAATCTAACTCATTATGAAACGGAATGGTTTCTGACAAGGCCAATTTTGGAAAGGCTGGGCATTAATTTGCAGGAAATTTCTACTCGTATTGCAAAGTCGGTTCAGAAAAGAGATATTCAGGAAGCGGATGTCATATATGCTATGGAGCTAGCGGTTCTTGGAAAAAATAACAATGATTTTCCCAACAGTCTTTTGACACAATTTCCTGAATATTCATCGAGGATGCATTTTTTTGGCGATATCGAAGGAGATAGTCAAGAATTGGTTGATTGTGCCGAATCTAAAAATCAAGAAGTGCATACTCTTGTTAACGAACGGATTGTATATGGGATTCGAAACAATATGCAGAAAATACTTAACCATGTTGATAGTGGAGGAAAGAAATGATGGATATCAAACACATTCTCAAGGATCATGCGTATCAAAATATCCCTCTGAATTATAAAGAGGCATATGAACTCGGCCTTTTTATTCTTAATGGATGCAGAGAAGTTTTGAATAAAAAGTGGACCGAATTGAAGAACGAAGAAGAAGCAAAAGAAAGAGTTCGCATTCTGATTCAGGGCATTTCTGCCCTATGCACTCTTCATAACAAGGCGACTTATCGCTGGAGATGGAATGAAGAAAGCGCAGAAATTCATGAGTATAAACTTCCGCAAAGTTCGGCAGAACAAATTGCTGGAATTTGCGCGGCAGTATTCGACCATGACGTTGCCAAGTCTAAATACGGATTTCTTCATCCAAAAGTTCCATACGTTATGGATAATTGTGGAATGGGAGGGGACCTGATTGTTACTGCTAATATAAGCACGATCGCGGCATTCATTGCTTCGGCTGCCGGTGTTATTATGTGCAAGCATGGTTCACCAGCTAACGCTGATAAGGGTAGGCATGGCAGTTCAGATTTCATTTCACAAATCTGTGGCATTGACAATTTTGCCTTAAATGTGGCTGTTGAAAAATGCGTAGAGGACTTGGGTTTTGGATATACTGAGGCTTGTGATACTGGCTATAAAGGTATTCATATCCAAACTCATGAGATTGCCTGTCTTCCACATATGAATGATATTATCGGGCCAATAACCAACCCCATTGATCCAAAAATTATAACCAAAAGAATTTTGGGCGTAAATCACATGATTCCGCCAAGGGTTGTGGCTGAAGCGTATCAGATTCTCAATCAACAAGAAGTGACAAATCTGAAGCATGGATTTTTTGTTCGAGGATTTGTTAATAAAAATCGTTATGAGGGAATTGATGAGGTTTCTGTGTGTGAGGGTGGGACTGAAGTGGCAGAACTTAGGGATGGAGAAATTCACGAGTATTATCTTGAAGCAAGCGATTTCGGACTATCGCCAGTTTTAAGGGAAGATATCATTCCTATTGGGAGTAAGGGTGATTATTCAATGAAAATTCTTCAAGGTAAGGTTAACGGGTCCCGTGCTCAAATAGTTTTGGCGAATGCGGCGCTACTTCTCAAATTAGCTTGTGTATCTGAAGATCTTAAAGATTGCTATAAGCAAGCGGGAGAGATTCTTCAGAGTGGCAAAGCTTATGAAAAGATGTTGGCTGTTCGGGAAATGTTGCCATTAAAATAAACAATTAAAGCAAGAGGGTGAAGCATCGACTTCACCCTCTATTTCAAATCAAAGGAGGGAATATGATACCAAAAAAAATTCAGGAAATGAACGCTGATCTGTGGGTGTTTGATAATGATGGAACTCTCTATGATAATCCCATGGAACTGGAGATTGTAGTTGGGAAACGCATGAATGAATATATTGCTTCTCATTACTGCATAAGCAAGGAGGACGCAAAGGAAAAGAGGAGAGAGTTGTTCAAAAAGCATAACACCAAGTACACGCTTATCGCATTGAGGCAGGAGGGAATTTCGGAAGATGATTTTATTAAAAAAACCTATCTTTCTATCAATCCCATTGACTTTAACATAAGGCCATCTATGGAGTTGAAAGAACTGATTGGTTCACTTGCAGGAGAAAAGATTGTGTTGACAAATAATCCATCTGAATTTGCCGGATTGATTTTGGAAGCTCTTGGCATTAAGCATCTTTTTTCTCAGATAATAGGGATGAGAGAAAGGAACTATGTCCAAAAGCCGGAAATTGACGCCTTTAAATTTTTGAATCATTGGTTGAAAAATGACAAAATTGTTGTTGTCATCGACGATTGTTTAGACAACATAAAAATTGCAGAGTCTTTAGGTTGTATTACTCTATGCGCAAAAGTAGATACTTAATATTTATTTGAATGAGAAGGAAATTATCGTTTTTGGTTCAGTAAAGATAATGGATGATTTCGATATTTTCTTTTCACATGGTATAGTTGTATTAGCTGATCAACAAAAGAAAAACTATAATGGTATTTCAGTAAATGAAATGTTGATCATAGGAGATTTAAGGTAGTGCTGTAGTAGCGGGCTCGAGTGAAATTTTATTTGAGCCCGCACATTTTTTATAAACAATATGTTAAGTAAGATAATAAAAATAATTTTTTCATATCAAACTGATAATGTTGACGGAAAAACAAATCAGAATATTTTAGCATGCCAAAAAGAGCTTTGTATTTTTTTAAATAAATTAGGCATTCATTGCGAACTTGATTTATATTCTTTGAATAAAATTAAAAAAGGAAAAAATGATGGGATGCATGCAAATTTAATTGCTTTTAATCCAAAGTCAAAAGGATCATTTATTATATTTCAAGGGCATATCGATACAGTGCCAGCCTTCTCAACCCATGAAGTAGTAATTAATGAAAAAGAAATCAGAGGAAGAGGGTCAGTTGATATGAAGGGATCTTTAGCTGGCACGACCGATGCTTTTATTGAAATATACCACAAGAATTATTTAAACTATTCTCCAATTCTTTTAATAACTGCTGATGAAGAGGCTAATTCCTTTGCAGGAATCTTGAATTTTATAAAAAATTATAAAAATATTTTAAAAAAAACAGAATTTGTAATTAATGGAGAGCCAACAAATTTTGAAGTACATACTGGATTTAGAGGGATATTTGGATGTACTATACAGAAGAAGGGGGAAGAAGGACATAGTGCATATCCTAAAAAAGGGACAGTTATTGAAGATATGATTCCGATGATAAAAGCGATTAACAAATTTATTATTAAAGCAAAAAAAATAAAAGATCGAAAACTTGGTGATACTATAGGTGCATTTACAGTTATTAATTCTGGGCACAAAACAAATCAGTTGCCGGGTAATTTTCTAGCAGGATTTAATTTGAGAACGGTAAAGTGTTTTCAGAAGTATGAAATTTTATTTAATGAATTGGTGAAAAGAAATATTCCAAATGGATCAAAGATAGAAAAAATTTCAATTAATCCAATATCAATTGAAATTAATTCTCGATATCGCAGGATATTGACAAAGTCTTTTTCTGAGAGCGGAAAGAAATTAAAAGAAGGAATAGCGAGGTATTTTTCGGAAGCTAATATTTTAAATAGAAATGGCATAAAAACTATAGCTTGTGGACCTGGTGATCCAAAGTTAGCTCATGTCAATCCTGAAAAAGAAGTAATTAAAATAAAGGATATAAAAAAATATTCTGAACTTTTGCAAAAAATAATGGATAATTTAAACCAAAATGATTAAAATTTTTTCAACCTATACAAAAGACGAGATTGATAACCAGGATAGTGGCTTGAGAGTTATCCGTAACGGCGGACCAGCTTTTTTTATTGAAAATATTCTTAAAAAAAATAAAATTAAATATAAGATGAAATCTCAAAAAGCTGTAATAAAAATAAAAATTAAAAATGGTATAGAAAAAGGTGTTTTAAAAAATAAATTAACAACTAAGAAGCTTGATAATATTAGGGATAATGATTTAGTTGTAATTTCAACAGTTGATGATGAATGGATTGTAGATAAAAAAATATTCACTAAAGCACAAATTTTTTTGGATGCTCAGGGCTATGTGAGAAGTGCTAGAAGAAATCCGAAAATTTATGAGGCTCGTTTTTGGGAGGATATCTTTTGTTTGAAAGTCAATGAACAAGAGATTAAGGAGTTACCCAGAGGAATAGTAAATAATCAGAAAAATAAATGTTTAATTATAACCAAGGGAGGTAAAGGTGTTGTAATATATTTTGAGAATAAAAAGTACGCTATTGTTGCTAAAAAAATAAAATCGTGTGATGCAATAGGGGCAGGGGATACTTTTTTTCCCGGATTTATTGTGGGATTCATTGAAAACAAAGGAGATATTATTAAAAGTGGAAAATTTGCGATAAAAGAAGTTGAAAATTTTTTACTTAATAAAAAATGGGAATAAAATGCAAGAAAATAATAATTTTTGATTTAGACGGAACTCTTTATAATTTCAAAGGTGGATCATTAAAAAGTTCTGGTCTTTATGATGTTATAATAGAAAATACAGCAATATATATATCCAGCAAACTCAAAAAAACAAAATTAGAGGCACGAGAAATACTTAATTTTGTATTGGAAAAATATGGCGATAGTATTAGTATTGGATTGGAAAAAGAATTTAGAATTAATCGTTATGAATATTTTAATTTTGTGTGGGATATTGATGTGAAAAAATATGTTAAAATTGATTCTGCAATCAGACCACTTATTTTAGAATTACAGAAAAATTTTAACTTAGTTTTGCTTTCTGATGCTCCTATGATTTGGATTGATAGCGTTCTAGATTATCTTGAAATTAAAAAACTTTTTAAGGGTAATATTTTTTCTGGCGAAGGCGATACGAGAAAAGAATTTGGCAATGCATTTGAAAAAATATGCAAAACAATGAATATTGAGACAGGGGATTGTTTTATAGTTGGTGATCAAGAGGAAACAGATATTATCCCTGCAAAGAAAATGGGAATGAAAACAATTTTTATTGGAAAAAATAAGAGTAATGTTGCTGATTATATAATTGATAATATCTTAAAATTAAAAAACGTATTAAAAATATATGGATAAATTAAAAAAAATATTCAAAAATAAAAAACCATTTATAATTGGGATGGTTCATTGTGTTCCGCTTTTTGGATATGAGAATTTTCCAGGAATAAAAGAAGCTGAGAAAAATTTTATAAGTGATTTGAAAGCTCTGATTGATGGTGGAGTTGATGCAATTATGATTGAAAATAACTATGATATTCCGCATTATGAAAAAGCAAAAAGTTCAACAGTTCCTCAGCTTACTGACTTGTGCCTCAGAGCAAGGAAGTTTACAAAAAAACCACTCGGCCTTTGTGTTCTTTGGAATGATTATGAAACTGCCTTGTCGATTGCGAAAATTGCCAATTTTCAATTTGTGCGCATTCCAGTGTTTGTAGATAGAGTAAAAACCGATTATGGAATTTATGATGCTAAAGCGGATGAATGTATAAAATTTAGAAAAGAAATAAAAGCGGAAAATATTTTAATATTTGCGGATGTTCAGGTTAAGCATGCCGAGCATTTGATCAAAAGACCATTAGAAAATGCTGTGCGAGAGGCAATCGAAAAAAAAGCTGATGCAATTATTATAACCGGAAAATGGACAGGTGATCCGCCAACTTTTCAAGATGTAATTGAAGCAAGAAAAATAGCCAAAAACATTCCAATTATTTTAGGAAGCGGAATCACGCCAAAGAACATAAAGGAGTATGATGTTGATGGGTTGATTGTCGGTAGTTATTTCAAGGGTGAAGGAAATCCTAAGGAAAAAGATTATCACAACATATTTACATGGAAAGCTAGAATAAAATCGGAAAGAGTAAAAAAGCTTATAAAAGAATTGAATTACGGAGATTTGACTTAGTGTTGATCTATTGCTATGCTCATATGAACCTTTGAATTCTAAGGTTTCACGGCTCTTTGACAATCTATGCTATAATGTCATTGACTATAATTCATAATAGTTAAACTTTATAAAGGGAGAAATTCGCCATGAAAAATCAAAAATCAAAAAAAGGTAAGAGTATCATTTTGACTGGGGATCGACCTACGGGTCCTTTGCATCTTGGCCATTATGTTGGATCTTTGCGAACGAGAGTGGAGATGCAAGAGAAAAAGGATTATAAACAATTCATAATGATTGCTGACGCTCAAGCGCTAACGGACAATGCAGACAATCCGGAAAAAGTTCGTCAAAATGTGCTTCAGGTGGCTCTGGATTATTTGGCGGTTGGATTGGATCCTGAAAAATCAACGATCTTTATCCAGTCGGCCATTCCTGAGTTAGCGGAATTAAATCTATTTTTTCTGAATCTCGTCACTCTCGCCAGATTGCAAAGAAATCCAACTGTGAAAAACGAAATGAAACAGAAGGGTTTTGGTGCCAATGTTCCGGCGGGTTTCCTCACTTATCCAGTTAGTCAGGCGGCGGATATCACAGCTTTCAAAGGGACGGTAGTCCCAGTTGGCAATGATCAGCTTCCAATTCTGGAGCAAGTGAACGAAATTGTTCGCAAATTCAATTTGATTTATGGAAATGGCAATGATGTTTTGCTTGAATGCAAAGCGTTGCTTTCTGACACAGTTCGCTTGTCTGGGATTGATGGAAAAGCCAAAGCCAGCAAGTCGATGAACAATGCAATTTTTTTGTCGGATTCTCCCGAGACAGTTAAGGAAAAAGTAATGCAAATGTACACTGATTCAAATCATCTTCGGATATCTGATCCGGGAAAAATCAAAGGCAATATTGTCTTTGAATATCTCGATGCTTTTGATTCGGACAAAAAGGCTGTGCTTGAAATGAAAAATCATTATCGGCGAGGTGGTCTTGGGGATGTTACTTGTAAAAAAAGACTCCTCGCAGTGCTGGAAAAATTTTTAAATCCAATTCGCTCCAAGAGAGAAAATCTGGCAAAAAATCCGGATGCAATTATGCAAATTCTCAAAGAGGGAACGGCTCGGGCAAGGAAAAAAGCTAAGCAGACTATGGCTGAAGTAAAAACGGCAATGAAGATTGATTATTTTTCAAAAAAATAACAAAAAACATGGAGGTCAGAAATGAAAAAAATCTTTGAACAAAAGGGTGAGCAATTTAGGTTGCTCAGCAAAGTAGGTGAACTCTGGGGTTGGCGTCTTATTTCTTCCGATCTTTCAGCGGAAGAAAAGGCAATTATATTCCAACACTCTTACCAAGTAGGAATGAATGCATTCAGTCAAAAACATTCTGCTGAAATGGAATATGATGTGTACAGTCATCTTTTCAACAATGATCAACTTTTTATTGTTGTTAATGAGAAATTGTCCGTGTCAGCTTTTCTTACCAGTCGGGACATTGATTTTGGTGGCAAGAAGATTCTCTACATAAGTAGAGTTTGCGTCGATCCGTTGCGTCAGGGTTATGGTATCAGCCGGAAACTCATAGAAGAAGCCTATAAGCGAGGCGAGCACTATGATGCGATGGCGCTCAAAACGCAAAATCCCGTGATGAAAGAATGTTTCGACAAATGTATCGGCGGGAAATCCTATCCGGACAATGGTGCGAAACCACCGAGAGAAGTTGAGGAAGCTGGAATTTTTCTTGCCAACTTGCTCAAAGCCGAAAAATACCACACCCAGTCACTTATCATAAAGGGGGCATATGGCAAATGCCTTTATGGTGTCGAGTTATCTTCCCGTGACGAGGCATATAACGATCAATTCAACAAATTGGACAAATCGGCGGGGGATTCGATGCTGTGCATAAAAATGCTGGCGTAGTTTCGCAAACGAAAAAGAAGCCTTCCTAGAAATATTTCTGGGGAGGCTTTCATTTTTTTATTTTTATGCTACAATAAAGTCAGTAAGTCAGTAAAAGCTAAGATAGAAATATGGTGGAGAAAAAAACAAAAGAATATTGGTCAATGACGGAAGGAGTTTTTAATTGTCTTATTGATAAAAAGAGAACACTTGCTTTCGGAAAGGCGATTAGGAATACTATTAAGGATGGTGATATTGTTGTCGATATGGGAACTGGTTCGGGAATTTTGGCAATGTTAGCAGTTGACGCTGGAGCGAAAAAGGTCTATGCGGTAGAATTTGATAAAAAAAACATAAAAACTCTCGAAAATACTTTTAAAATAAATAACTATAGTAATAAAATCGTTATTATTGAAGGGGATGTTACTAAAATAAAATTACCAGAAAAAGTCGATGTTATCATGGGCGAAATGATTGCTACTGGTCTTATTGAAGAACTTCAAATTCCCGCAATGAATAACGTTCTTAAGTATGCTAATAAAAACGTTAAAGTCCTTCTAAATAAATTTGAAAATTATATTGATTTAGTTTATAATAACGAAAAATTTTATGGTAAAAATTTTAAAATAGTAAGGTATGAATATCCAGATGAAAATGATCTTAGATCGAAAAATTTATCAAAAAAGATATTATTAAATAGGATAGATTTTTCGGTAATAAATAAAAAAAACAAAATAAAAAAAAATATTGTAATTAAAATAGAAAAAAAAGGATTTATAAATGGTATTAGGATTAGTAGCGAGACAATATTTTTCGATGAGACTTGTTTTGATTATTCTTTTGCTTATAGCTATCCCATAATATTGCCAATTGAAGAGTATAAAGTTAAAAAAGGAGATGTTTTTTTGGTGAATATCGAGTATGTTATGTGTGGAGGGTTTAAAACTTTAAAATATTTAATTAACAAAAAATAAAAATATGTTTTGTGAAGCTTTGCCAGATTTAAAATTCTTTATTTTCTCTAATTACGTTCCTCATCTTCTTTATTATTCACATATTCCAGCAATTGTACTCGCACTTATAGTAGGGTTTTTTGTATATTATAAAAATAAAGAAAGCTTGTTATCAAAAATATTATTTTTTGTGACACTTGTTTTTTCGATTTGGTCAGCATTTGATATTGTAACATGGGTAAGTCCTGATAGTAGAAAAGTGATGTTTTTTTGGGCAATGATGAATCTTTTGGAGCCATTAATTTATGTATTAATGCTATATTTTTCCTATGTTTTCGTAAAAAAACAGGATGTTCATATAATCATAAAATTAGTAGTTTTTATTTTTTTGCTTCCGATTTTAATTTTGCTTCCAACAGTAATTAATCTTAAATATTTTGATGTTGCAAATTGTGAATCTATTCAGGGGTCAATGATTAAGTATGTGTATTTTCTCGATATATTTTTCTCTTTGTGGATAATTATTTTTTTAATAAGAAGTTATATAAAAGCTAATGAAGATGATAGAAAACAAATATTTTACTTATCATTCGGCGTTATCTTATTTCTAATAGCTTTTTCTTGGGCAAATATTGTTGGAAATTTAACGACTAATTGGGAAATAACTCAATATGGGTTGTTTGGCATGCCTATTTTTATGGCGATGCTCGCGTATTTGATTGTGAAGTTTGAGGCGTTTAATGTGAAAATGATTGGTGCGCAAGCGTTGGTTATCGGTTTGGTGGTTCTTATCGGTTCGCAATTTTTCTTCATAAGATCTTTTATCAACCAAGTGCTCACGGGTATAACTCTGGCATTGTCGATCGTTTTTGGTTGGGCACTGATTCACTCAGTGAAGCTTGAAGTTGAAAGAAAAGAGGAACTACAGAAAATGTCAACCAGTTTGGCGCTGGCGAATGATAAGCTGAGAAAACTCGACAATGCTAAATCGGAATTTATCTCGATTGCGTCGCATCAATTGCGCACGCCTCTCACTGCTATTAAAGGTTTCATTTCTTTGATTTTGGAAGATTCATACGGAAGAGTTAGCGCTGAGATTAGAGGTGTGCTCAACAAGGTTTATATTTCCAATGAACGACTCATTGAATTGGTGGAAGATCTTTTGAATTTGTCGCGCATTGAATCCGGCCGAATGGAATATACTTTTGAAAAAACAAATCTCAACGAATTATGCCAAGAAATTTATGATACTTTTGTTTTGCGCGCTCATGAAAAAGAATTGCGCTTGGAATTGATTGTGCCAAAAGAATCGAAAGCGGAAGCGGTCACTGACCGAAGCAAGGTTCGCGAAGTTATTTCTAATATGGTGGACAACGCTTTGAAATATACGCCTAAGGGCGGAGTGAAGATGAAAATTTCCGAGGACGACAAAAATGTTTTGGTGGCCATAATTGACACTGGGATTGGTGTTCCTGAGGAAGAGATGCCCTATCTTTTTTCCAAATTCTCCCGAGGCAAAGACATCAATCGCCTAAACGCCGGAGGCACAGGACTGGGGCTTCACGTGGCTCGAAAAGTCATGGAAGCCGTCGGTGGCCGTATCTGGGTAGAATCCGCCGGCACCAACCTTGGCTCAACTTTCTTTTTGGAAATTCCAAAGGAGCATGTGGAGGGGGATTAATTTGATTTTTTATTTTACAAATTATCTAAAATATGCTAATGTTTCATCATGGAAAGCTCAATAACTAAGGAAAAAATTCAAGAAGTGGTTGATAAGATAGCTAAAGACCATAATCCCGAAAAGATAATACTTTTCGGCTCTTGGGCATGGGGAAAACCGACAAAAGATAGTGATGTTGATTTGCTTATCGTAAAAGAAAGTCAAAAAAAAGGAAGAGAAATTGCCTATGAAATTGACAGATCAATTTCCCATCGTCCTTTTGCTATTGATATATTGGCTTATACTCCGCAAGAAGTAAAAGAAAAAGTAGAAAAAGACAGAAATCTTTTTATAGAAGATGTAATAATTAACGGTAAAATACTTTATGCAAAATCTTAGAATAACCAAATATGTTTCTGACTGGTTAAGGCTGGCAGAGGATGATATTGCAACAGTCGAAATTCTTATTAAAGAGAATATATCCCCAAATAGCATTTGTTTTCATTCTCAGCAAGCGGTTGAAAAATTATTGAAAGGTTTTTTGGCGTATCAGGAAAAGAATGTACGAAAAGTACATGATATTAAAATGCTTGTTTCTTTGTGCGAGGAGATTGATAAAGAATTTTCAGATTTGTATGATGAAGCCGATTACTTTTCAAAATTTTACATCGAAACTCGTTATCCGGGAGATTTTCCAGAATTTTCTTGGACAGAGGCCAAAGAAGCTTTTGAAGCTGCGAAAAAAATCAAAGAGTTTGTTTTGGCGAAAATAAAATAACTTTATTCTTAGAAATACCGAAAGAGTATGCGGAGAGGGAGAATTAAAGCTAAGCATAGCTATTTGTCGATTTTTTCTTTCTGTAGTAAGATAAGGATATGGAAAAAATAAGGCAAGATAAAATTGAAGAAATTGCCAAAAGATATGATTTGCAATTGCTTTTGCTTTTTGGCTCACAAGTTAGTGGAAAAACTCATCCGATGAGTGATTTTGATTTTGGGTATGTTGGCAAAAAAAAATTAGATTACAAAGAAAGAAGTTCTCTGGCAAATGAATTATCTAAACTGATAAAATTTCCGAATGTTGAAGTT
This sequence comes from bacterium, assembly GCA_030654225.1. Taxonomy (GTDB): domain Bacteria; phylum Patescibacteriota; class Minisyncoccia; order Moranbacterales; family UBA2206; genus UBA2206. The sequence continues at coordinate 6,638 of JAURXY010000005.1, read as the reverse complement.
ATTGATTTGAAAAATGGAAGCCCTTTTCTTTTGAAAGAAATAATAAAAAATAACCAAATTTATTTTGAAGAAAATGGAGCTTATGCAGATTTTTATACCAGAGCAACCCGAATCTATTTTGATGCGAAGCCGATTTTTAAATTGCAAGAAATAATTTATTCTAACGCCATTAATAAATATAGAAAACAATATGCCAAATAAACAATTAATTCAAAACAAAATAAACAAAATAGAAGGTTATGTAAAAGAGTTGGAACCGATATTGAAACTCGAAGTCAGTGAAATTATGCGGGATTATACAAAGCTGAGAACATTAGAAAGAGATTTTCAGCTTATTGTTGACACCGTAATTGACATAAACACCCATCTTATTTCAGCAGAGAATTTGCGCGCACCTGAAGATGCAACTGAAACATTTCAAATTTTAGGTGAAGCGAAGATTTTACCCTTAGAATTTGTGGAAAAATTTTCTCCAGTTGCTGGTATGCGCAACATTGTGGTGCATGATTATGAAAAAATGGATATTGAAAAAATGATTGATGATATCAAAAAAGACATTGGTCAATTTGGGGAGTATGCTTTGTATATAGACAATTTTATCTTGGATAAATAACCTTTTGATTTCTAACTAAAAAAGCGATCAATTCGATCGCTTTTTTAAAATATTTAAAATATTTTTATCTCCTGCCGATTCCTTTGTATTTTATTCCAAGTTTTTTAATCTTTTCTTTGTCGAGTGAATTTACGCCATCGACAATCGCGCGGATGCCGAATTTTTTGAAAGTTTTTGCATCAACACTGGAAAAGGCCTTGTGGTTAGTGACAAAAATCAGCGCGTCAGATTTTTTGAGAAAATCATTTAGATTTTTTGCGTCTGACATTGATGGGATGTATGGATCAAAACGAACCACGTGCGCCCCTTTTTTTTCCAGCTCTTCAATTATTTTCACTGCTGGCGATTCGCGAAGATCATCCACATTAGCTTTGTAGGACAGCCCCATCACTCCAACGGAAGTTCCTTTTATCGGCATTTCTAATTCATTTAGTAGATCGTGCATAAGTTCTACTGTGTAAGCTGGCATAGAGTTGTTGATTTCTCTGGCAACACGCAAAAATTTATGATCAAAACCTGATTCTCTAGCTCTCTCAATGAGATAATAAGGGTCAACCGGAATACAATGTCCACCTACGCCACGACTAGGAAAGTGCGCCATAAAAGCGAAAGGTTTAGTGGCGGCGCCTTCAATCACATTTTTCACATCGATATCCATTTTTTCAAAACTTTTCGCCAGTTCATTGACGAACGCGATATTGATATCGCGAAAAGAATTCTCCACTACCTTGCAGGCTTCAGCTTCTTTTATAGATCCCATGGCTTTTATCGGCGCATCGATAACGGAAGAATAGAAATTTTGAGCTAAGAGCAAGCCTTTTTTGGATGTTGAACCAACTACGCGGGCAATGTTGCTCACGTTATAGCCCTTGCTCACCGCATCTTTGCCAGGATTAATTCGTTCTGGACAATGCGCTAGGAAAAAATCTTTGCCGTCGACTAAGTTAGCTTTTTGGAATAACGGCAAAAGTACTTCTTCGCAGACCCCCGGATTAATAGTGGATTCAATGACGATTAGTTGTTCCGGTTTTCTGTTGTTTATAATCAGTTCAGTAGCCGAAATGAGCGGTTCAAAAATCGGAAAGAATTTTTCATCTACAGGAGTAGGAACGCAAACAATTACTACATCTGCTTTTTTGAGAATAGTCGGATCTGTCGAGGCATTTATTTTTGAAAGAAACTGTTTTCTTTCTTCAATGAATTCTTCTTTGAAGGGGCTGATATTTTTTTTGATTTTCTCAACTTTTTTCTTGTCTAGATCAAAGCCATAGACAGGGTAGCCTTTTTTAGCTGTCAAAATGGCCAAAGGCAAACCAACATAGCCCAAGCCAATCACTGCAACTGTTTTTTTTGATTGTTTTTTCTTTGTCATAAGATTTTTTATTTAATGTTTTTAGACCGTATTATTAGCATACTACTAAAATAATTTCTTGGCAAAGCTTGGACAAAAGCTTTTCTTGTAGTAGTATTATACTTATGAAAATACACCTTAGCCAATTTGCCGGTTTTTGTGATGGCGTAAGAAGAGCTTATGAGATAATAAGCACGCTAGATATTTCTAAAGCTAAAAAACCAATCTACATCCTGGGTTCTTTGGCGCACAATGCTGACGTGGTCAAAAAAATTGAAGAAAAGGGGATAGCCAAAATAAGTTTGGAGGATTTTTTGCAATCCAAGGAAGGTGAAATTGGCACGATAATAGTCACTGCTCATGGTTCCGGTCCGGAAATTTTCGAAATGGCCAAGGAAAAAGGCATTGAAGTAATTGACACAACTTGTCCTAAAGTGATTAAAGTTCAACGATTGGCCAAAGTTTTTTCTGCTCGCAATTGTTCAATTATTTTGATTGGGGACAAAGGTCACAAAGAAGTAGAGGGGATAAATTCTTGGGGCAAAGGGAAATCTAGAATTGTTTCAACACAAAAAGATTTGGAAAATTTGGATTTTTCTAATGACAAAAAAATTGTTGTTCTTTCTCAAACAACTCAAAGTGAAGAATTTTTTGAGAAAGCTGGAAACTTTATCAAGAATAAATTTCCTGATACCCAGATAATTTCTACGATTTGTTATACAACATATGACAGACAAGGGGAAATTTCAAAATTAGCTGAGAAAAATGATATTGTGATTGTGATTGGTTCAAAGGAAAGTGCCAATTCAACTAGGCTTTTTGAAATTGCTAAGGAAAAAAATCCAAAAACCTATTTTATCGAAAATTCTAGTCAGCTAGAAAAAGAATGGTTTTTTGGGATGGAAAAAGCACTGGTGACAGCCGGCGCCTCTACGCCGAGTTGGGTAATCGAAGAAGTAATTAAAGAAATAGAAAGACTATAATATTGTCAAAAACTTGCTTTTTTCTCTTTATTTGGCTATAATTTAAGAGTAAGATAAAAATCTTTAAACTCTAATTTTATGACAAAAATCCTTATCGTTGAAGATGATTTGATGATTTCTGAGATATATCAGAAAAAGTTTGGCGATTCTGGTTATGAAATCCTAACGGCTGACAGCGGGGAAAAAGCTGTGGAAATAGACAAAACTGAGAAAATAGATGCAATGCTACTAGATCTTATTATGCCAAAGATGGATGGTTATGAAGTGATTGAAAATGTTCGAGGGTCAAAATGCAATCCTAACATGAAGATTTTTGTTTTTAGCAATTTGAGTCAAAAAGAAGATCAGGATAAGGCGATGAAATTGGGTGCGGATGGATTTATCATTAAGTCTAATTATACGCCATCGGATTTAGTGAAAGAAGTTTCCAGGAGAATTAGCCAAGGCAAGGAAAGTCAAAGAAATGAAGCCTTGCAAAGCGGAAGCGGTGAATTTGCTGGCAGAAAAGAACAAAATGGAAAGAAGAAAATTTTGCTTATTGAAGACGAGGAAATATTTTTAGAAATGTTTGGCGACAAACTCAAACAAGATGGATTTATGGTGGAAACAGCCAATAATGGCGCGTGGGGACTCAAAGAAGCACTCGCTAAAGATTTTGATTTATTTATAATTGACATGATGATGCCGGCGATGACAGGAGATGAAATAATTGAAAAACTTAAACTGGAAGAAAGAACTAAAAATATTCCAATTATTGTGCTTAGCGCTTCAGTGGAAAAACAAATGGAAAAGAAAGTTAGGGAAATGGGGATAAGTGAATTTTTTGTCAAAACTCAAATAATTCCCAGCGAACTTTGCAGAAAAGTTGAAGAAATATTAGGGTAATAATTTAGATAAATTTATGAAAAGAATTTTAATTTCAGATACGCCAAATGTAATTGGGCAACATGTGAAACTTTCCGGTTGGGTGAGTGTTCGTCGCGATCATGGCAAACTTATCTTCATCGATCTTCGCGATCGATCTGGGATAATTCAGATGGTAGTGATTCCAGATAAGGCAGAAGCTTACCAAACTTCCAAGGAAGTTCGTAGTGAATATGTTATATCGGTTGAGGGGTTAGTTAAGGAACGTCCTGGGGGACAAGTCAAAAAAAATGAAAATCCTTTGGGTAAAGTGGAAATTGAAGTAGAGAAAATGGAAGTATTGAATAGTTCTAAAAATCCTCCTTTTGAAATAACTTCCGATACGAGCAAAGTTAGTGAAGAAATAAGATTGAAATATCGTTATCTTGATCTTAGAACAAAAAGAATGAAAGATAATCTTATGATGCGAAGTAAGGTTGTTAAGTTTATTAGAGATTTTTATACAGAAAAAGAATTTATAGAAATTGAAACACCAATTTTGACAAAGGGAACGCCGGAAGGTTCGCGGGAGTTTATTGTTCCTTCCAGACTTCATAACGGAAAATTCTATGTTCTTCCTCAGTCGCCACAGCAATTTAAGCAACTTCTTATGGTGGCAGGATTAGAAAGATATTTTCAAATTGCTAAATGCTTTAGAGATGAAGATCAGAGAGGTGATCGCCAACCTGAATTTACTCAACTTGACTTAGAGATGAGTTTTCCAGATGAAAAAGAAATAAGAGGTTTATATGAAGAATGTTTGGTTGGAATTATTAAAAAGTATTTTCCAGAGAAAACAATAAACGAAATTCCTTTCCCAGAGTTAGATTATTCAGAAGCCATTGAGAAATATAATAGCGATAAGCCTGATTTAAGAGAAGACAAAAATAATCCTAATGAACTTGCTTTTTGCTGGGTGGTAAATTTTCCACTTTTTGCGAAGACTAAGGAAGGGCAGTTAACCTCCGAACACCATCCGTTTACTGCGCCTTTGGAAAAAGATATGGATTTGCTTGATAAAAATCCTTTGAAAGTTCGAGCTCAGGCATACGACATAGTTCTTAACGGCAATGAAATTGGCGGAGGGAGCATAAGAATTCATAAAAAAGAGTTGCAACATAAAATTTTTGAAATTCTTGGTCTCAAGGAAGAAGAAATTCAATCAAGATTCGGTCATATATTAGAAGCTTTTGAATTTGGAGCGCCTCCCCATGGAGGCATAGCACCAGGGATCGACAGACTGATTATGATTTTAATGAACGAGCCAAATATCCGCGAAGTTATGGCTTTTCCTAAAACTGGCGAAGCGGAAGATTTAATGATGGGTGCGCCAAGTGATTTGAGTGACAAACAATTAAGAGAAACAGGAATAGAAAAAATAAAAAAACAAAAAGTATAAGCTAGTGAAAAAACACAAAGAAAAATTAGATGAAGGTAAGATAAAGCTGGTGACTTTCGTCACATTTCTCATGGGGTTTGCGCAGGCAATGCTCATCTATGTGATGTCAACTTATTTCAAATTGTCAATCGGAACGGAAAACGTGGGAATTTTCTATGCTGTTTCCTACATTATATTTTTGGTAATTCTTCTTAACCTGCATAAATTTGTTAGAATATTGGGCAAATCCAATATTTTTTATTTTTCTCTTTTTGCTAAACTTATCGTTATTTTTGGGCTAATTTTAGTGGAACCTTCCAAGCTCGGAATACTTCTTATGATTTTATACATAATCTTGGGTCATATTGAATGGGTGGCCCTTGATTTTATCATTGAAGAAGTTTCTACCGATCGAATGTCAGGCCGGATTCGCGGAATGCATCTCACCATTCTCAACGCCGGATTTTTGTTCGGGCCCTTTGTCTCGACCTATTTTTTGGATAAGATAAATTTTCACGGCGTATTTATTTTTGCGCTGATTTTTAATATTTTTGTTTTTATCTTTGCACTTATAGGCTTTCGCAAGGTCAACAAAAGATTTGAACAAAAATTGAAAGTTTTAGATATTTTGAAAAAAGTTTTGGCTCGGAAAAACATCATGCGGATATATTATATTTCATTTGTTTTGGAATTTTTTTATGCCTTGATGGTTATCTATACGCCAATTTATTTGCGCGACTTGGGTTTTTCTTGGGAAGATATAGGAATTATTTTTACTATAATGCTCATTCCATTTGTGATTTTCCAATACCCAGCGGGACTCTTGGCGGACAAAAAAATGGGAGAAAAAGAATTGCTGTTTTTTTCTATTTTGATTATGGGAATTTCCACAATGCTGATTTATTTTATGGGAACGGGCAGTGTTGTGAAATGGGCTTTGATTTTATTTGTCACTAGAATTGGAGCATCGCTTATCGAAATTCTCAGAGATTCATATTTCTACAAGAGAATTGATTGTCGGGATGTAGATGTGATTGATTTTTTCCGAACTTCTTTGCCAACGGCATATATTTTCGCCACTATTTTTTCCTCTTTCGTTTTTCTTTTCTTGCCAATCAAATTCGTTTTTGTGCTCACAGGTCTAATTGTTCTTTCCGCGCTTTATCCAGCCTTTCGTCTCGCGGATAATAGAAGCGAAAAAGAGATGGGGAAATGTTGAGGTGAGAATGAATTATCAGGTAAATCAATTCAGGCCAGAAGCTAAATAAATAGTATATTCCAATCCTAAGATAAGCCTGAACGAGGGTCATTTTCAAAAATGGACTCATTGAGTTAATTTGTTAATTTATGACTAATTTTTTTAAATAATTTATCCTTGGCATCCATCATCTTTTTACCAAAACTGTTATC
>JAURXY010000002.1 GCA_030654225.1 bacterium | reverse complement strand
TCTTTTCCCAAAAGAAAAGTGGCAAAAAAGAAAAAGGCCATCCGAGCTCATAGAAAGATAAATTTTCAACTTTTTCGCTAAAATTTATAACTCGGCCCGACCAAATGCGTCGGACCTCAAACAGGATAAATTTCTTAACGCAAAAAAGTTTCAATTTATTTCTTTCTATTTCGCAAGGATGGGACAAAAATGCAAAATTCTTTTTTTCTTAAATTCAGCCTCGCGAAACGTGCCACTATAAATTCGAGTGAGCTGGCGTTAAAAATTTACTCATCTTCGCTCGATGTACTCATCGAGCCTAGTAAATTTAGCCAGCGAACGAAGAATTTATTGGAGTGCGTAGCTCGGCTGAGAGTTCTTTTTGTTACTTTTTCTTGCGGAAAGAAAAAGTAAGGGGAGAATTTATTCTTTCCTCAAAGCTTCCATTGGAGAAAGTTGCGAAGCTCTCTTGGCCGGAAAATATCCAAAAATTATTCCAGTTCCAGCGGAAAAACCAAGGCCGATCAAAGCTGACCACCAAGTGATGGGGAATTGCAAATTAAAACCATACTCTATGGCTACTATTTCTCCGAGTTTAGAAATTCCAAAACCCAATGCCAATCCGATAATCCCGCCAAGAAGTGTGATGAAAATTGCTTCGAAGAGAAACTGAAAAAGAATCTGCGAATTTTTTGCGCCGATTGATTTTTTGAGTCCGATTTCAAATGTCCGTTCCGTCACTGACACATACATCACATTCATAATCCCCACTCCACCAACAATAAGCGAAATGGAAGTAAGCGCGATAAGAAGCAAATTAACCGAGAAAAAAACCTTATTAAGAATCTCCAAAACTTCCACAATTGAATTGACTGCAAAATCATCGTCATCCGGATTTTCAATATCATGCTCTACGCGAAGCACATCAGTTGCCTGCGCAACAGTTAGATCGAGTTTTCCCATATCCTTGAGTTTGAAAATCGCAAATTGTAAATGATCTATTCCGGCTAATTTTTTTTGCACTGTACGAAGAGGTACATAAACCGTTTGATCAAAATTGAAAAATCCTGTAGCGCCCCGTTCTTTCAAAACTCCGACCACGCGATAGGTTTGACCCTTAATTTTCACATCCTTTCCTACCGCTTCATTCTCGCCAAAAAAATCTTTTTTCGCTTCCGAGCCTAGCACTACTACTTGTCGAAGACTCTTATCATCATCCTCACTAAACATAACGCCTGATTCTATTTCTGCCTTTTTATCCGCTTCGGAAACCCCCGCGGTTGTTCCCATTATAAATACTTGCTTGTTTTTATTCTCATAACTAATCACCTGCTGATTCATAATTGCCGCGTACCATGCTCCAATATTAGAAAGCTTAGCTACCTCCTCAATATCTTCCAGTTTTAAAGTGGTAATCTGCATTCCACCCATTTGCCCACTAGCATTCTGAGTGGAAGTTTTAGAAACTTTCGGCACTTTGACTTCAATTTGAATTATATCCGACCCAAAAGAAGAAACTTGATCCACTAAAAATCCCTTAACACCCGAACCAAAAGACAAAACTAAAATTACGCTCAAAACGCCAATCACAATTCCGAGAAGCGACAAAATCGTCCGCCCCAAATTATTGCGCAGACTTTTGAAAGCTAGTTTAATTGGAACTATAAAATTATTCATATCTTAATGCTTCCATTGGAGAAATTCTCGAAGCTTTTCCCGCCGGATAAATTCCAAAAATTATTCCAATTGCAAAGGAGACTCCAATGGCTGCCACGATTGATTGCCAGGAAATTATAAACGGCCAGACATATTGCAGGGATTGAATAATTATTGCCGTCACAAAAGAAATTGCAATGCCGATAATAATTCCAATTATTCCACCCAAAAAAGAAATAAAAACTGATTCAATTAAAAACTGCGTCCAAACATCGCTGTTTTTTGCGCCAACTGCTTTTCGCAGTCCCACTTCCCGAATTCTTTGATTAACTGCCAAAAGCATGATATTCATAATCCCCACTCCGCCAACAATAAGTGAAATTGTTCCAATCGCTAAAAGAAAATATCTAAGGACATTTGTAACTTTAGTAATTATATCCACTGCCGAAGCCAAATCACGCACAGAAAAATCATCGTTAGCCGGATCATCGATATCGTGTTGATCTCGAAGCGTTTGAGCAATATTTTCCTTAGCAAAAGAAATGAGACTAGCATCTCCAACTTTAAGACGAATAAACCCTAAATGATCAATACCCAAAAGAAGTTTTTGGGCAGTTTTCAAAGGAACAAAAACTGTGTCATCTTGGCTACTCACGCCAAAGCTAGATGAGCCTCTTTTTTCTAAAATACCGATAACCGTGAAATTTTGATCTTTTATTTTTATCACTTTGTTTAGTGGATCATCTCCGCCAAAAAGATCTTCTTTTAGATTGAAGCCAATCACCGCCACGCGAGACATATTAGTTTCTTCATCTTCAGAAATAAATCGACCTTCCGCTACTTTCGCATTCTCAACATTAATATAACTGGCGGTCGCTCCTTGAAAAGAAGCATTGAGATTAGTGCCATCATATTCGGTGGTGGCTGTTCCTAGGACATAACCAGCCCCATCTGTCACTTCCGGCACGTCTTTGCCATTTCGCAAAACTTCCAAATCATCATATTTTAAAGTTGTGATAGAAATTCCCATCGCAGTCGCCGGCGGGCCATTCTCATCTGAAGCACCAGGTAAAACACCAATCAAATTTGAACCAATGCCAGTGATTTGATCCAAAATCAAGGCTTGCGCCGACTGACCAATCGCCATAATAATAATCACTGATGCCACACCAATAATAATTCCCAAAATCGTCAAAAATGAACGAAACTTCGCCGCGAGTAGATATTTTAGAGAAATTTTTATAGGAGAAATTAAATGCATAAAATTATTTCAAAATTTCCTCCGTCCCATCCGCAATCCTTCTGTTTTTGACTGGGTCATCAGCAATGATTTCTCCATCTTTCATATAGATGATTCTTTTGGCGTGTTCGGCGGTATAGGTTTCATGAGTGACGAGAATTATTGTTCGTCCTAAATTATTCAAATCTTGCAAAATTTTCATCACTTGTAGTCCCGCTTTTGAATCCAGATTTCCCGTTGGTTCATCGGCAAAAATAATTTCCGGATCATTGACCAGCGCGCGGGCAATGGCCACTCTTTGCTTTTCTCCGCCGGACAATTGATTGGAAAGATATTTTTCCCTGTGCTCCATTCCAACAGATTTCAAAGCTCGCATCACTTTGTCGCGATTTTTTCCATCCGGCTTAGAATCATAAAGAAGTGGCAGTTCCACATTTTCAAAAACCGAAGTTCGAGGAAGCAAATTAAAAGATTGAAAAACAAAACCAATTTTTTTGTTTCTGATGTTAGCCAGAGTGTCATCATTGAAATCAGCCGTATCCTGTCCTTCTAAAAAATATTTCCCTTCCGTCGGACGGTCAAGCAGTCCCACTACCTGCATGAGAGTTGACTTCCCGCTTCCACTTGGCCCCATGATCGACAGAAATTCTCCTTTTTCCACGGAAAAATTTGCCCTGCAAAGCGCCGGCGTTTTCACCCCCTCATTTTCATAAGTCTTACAAAGATTTTGGATTTGAATTAGAGTGGTTGACATTTTACTTTACAAACATTATTAATTGTGCTTATCTTCTACTAGGCCTTTCACAATACATTTCAAAAATAATCTTTAACTTTATAGGAGGATGTAATGTTGCATTATGTCGATATTTTAGCTCTTTGGATTGGCAGAATGGTTTTATCACTTATAATAATATCGATCATCATATTGATATGTATTTATTTGAAAGAGCCCTACTGCCCCAGCTGTCATTCCCGCAAAAAAGATTTTCTTTTTGGAGGTTCAGACGACGGATATCAATGCGGAAAATGCGCTACTTATTACTACAAAAAAGGAAACTCTTTATTATGGGGAGGAAAAGGATTATTAGAGAAATTATAAAAAAAATAACTCTAAAAAATTCTTATATTTTCAAACCACACAGACTCATTGCACAACCGCGATGAGTCTGCTTTTATTATTTTCTAAAATTACTATAAAATTCATGTGTAATCACGAGGTCTCATGTGCGAATCAGTGGTTCTGACATTATGGTTCAGACTGAAAGCACCACCACCTTTTCCCCACCCTTTAATCCAGAAACAATTTCCACCATTCCTTCATCACCTTTGACGCCAGTTTTGACATTGATTTTTTCCACGACATTTTCCGCTTTCAAAATTTCCACATATTCTTGATCACCATCATTTTTCACGGCGCGGTAGGGAATCATCACGACAGAATTTTTTTCAAAAGTGGCAATATCCGCGTCTGCGCTCATGCCAATTTTCAATCGCTCATCAATCTTGGCAAGTTTTATTTTAGCCTTATAATAAACCACGTCCTGGATAACTGTTGAGGCCGGCTCGATTTCAAACACTTCTCCGTCCAATTTTTCATCACTCGGCAAAGCATCAAAAGTTATTTTCGCGTGTTGTCCAATTTTCACATCAATAATATCTGATTCTGGAACATCTATTTCAATAAACGGCTCCCCCAAACTAGAAACAGTCAAAACGGTACTGTTGGCCACAACATTTTCTCCAACTTCGGCATTTTTTTTCGTCACTATTCCATTCATCGGAGAATAAAGAGTAGTTTCGCTGATTTGAGTAAGAATCACATCGACTGCATCTTGAGCTTTTTTAATTAGCGCTCTTTGTGCATCCTCTTGATAATTATTATATGTACTTTTTCTTTTTTTCATATCATAAAGAGTTTTTCTTTGTGCTTGTAAATAATAATTAGTCGCTGATAACTCTTCTCCCAATATTCCTTTGTCGATAGTTGCAATTTTTTGTTTCGCCGTCACTAAATCTCCAACATTTACCGACATAGTAGTTATCCGTCCGCTTAATTTGAACGACAGATCCGCCTGAATTTCTGACGCAATTTCTCCCGTAGCTGAAACAGTCCTCGCGATTGTCCCCACCTTCGCCGTTTCAGTCGTATAGGTTATTTTCTTCGGCTGAGATTTCCAATAATAAATTCCACCAATAATTATAATCATTAGGGCTAGAATTATATAAGTTTTTTTCTTTGCCATTTTTGTCTGCGAGCGAAGCGAGCGGGAACAAAAATGAGCATCCCGCAGAAATTCGCTCTTGTATTTTTAAATTATTTCTAAACTAAGCCGTAGGCGACCACGCACACAAAACATTATGTCATTTCTATTTTGCTTGGAATTTCGTGCGGGATAACAACACTATATTAAACTTTTTTGTTTTTCTCTTGCATCCAACGCTTCGTTCACTAGCGCATCCGCTACAGAATTTTTCTCCCGTGGTATATGTTTAAATATAACATTTTTGAAGTCTAACATCAAATTCCAAATTTCAATGAAATTCTTTTGCACATTCTCATCCTTGATTTTGTACTCATGATTCATTTGTTTCACAATTAGTTCACTGTCTAAATTGCATTCAATCTCATATTGCCTCGTTTTATCCTTGCCTAAAAGTTGTTTCAATTTTTTTAGACCATATATCAAAGCGCTGTACTCTGCCACATTGTTTGTTGCTTCGCCAATATATTCCCCAAATTTTTTGTCCAGGGTTTCCACATAAATTCCAATCCCCGCCGGACCGGGATTCCCCCTTGACCCACCATCCGTAAACATCACAATTTTTTCTGACATAATTTTATATTATTTAATACTTACGCGTTTTAATAATTCACTTAAATTATCCAATAAATAATCTGGCTGATATTTTTCCAAAATTTCTCGAGAATTGAATCCCCAAGAAACAGCCACGGCCTTGATGCCACTTTTTTTAGCCGCCTCAATGTCTCGCGTTTCGTCCCCAACGCCAAACACTTCGCTATTTTTGTGATCATACTTTTTCAAAATTTTTCGCATAAATCTACTCTTGGAAAACAATCCACATCCGCCATAAACAAAATCAAATACTGCTAAATTATGTTTTTTCAAAAAATAATCAATGTTTTCTTGAGAATTAGAAGTCAAAAGCGAAAGCAAATAACCTCTTTTTTTCAATTCCATTAAAATATTTTCTACTTCCGGAAAAAATTTAACACTATCAATATGTCGGCCGAATTCTTTTCTGGCAGAACGAATCACAAAAGGCATTTTCCAAAAAGGTATCTGCCATTCTTTGATGAGCTCCAAGGAAGAAAGATTTCGTAGGCGCGGAATTTCTTCCGGCGATACTTTTTTAAGATTATATTTCTGAGAAACATCGTTAAAAGCCGAAATCGCATACTCAAAAGAATCCACCAGCGTCCCATCAAAATCAAAAATTATTATTTTATTTTCCATTATTTTTTTTCAAAATAAAATCTTAATCGACCCTCAAATCAACCAGATTCAACTGTATTTTTTTATTCCCACTCCATTCGTCTTCTTGAATGTTGAAAACTATCTCTATTTTATCATTCTTTTTCAAATCAGGAAATTTTGTTGTCAGAGAAAAACCAATGGCATCAAAAATTTTCGGACTACCAGATTCGCTCATCAAGGAAAGCTTCCAGTGCTTGTTTCCATTGCCAACAATTTTCAAATCACTAATGATCACATTTTTGGCCAAAAAAACTGGGACTTCATTACCAATGCCGAATGGTTCCATTTTTTTGAGCTCGGCCACAAATTCCCAATTGATATCATCTAGTGTTATCTCGCAATCAACGTCCAAAACTGGCACAATTTCTTTGCCAGCCAGTTCTTCCTCGATAAGTTGCGACATTTTTTCATAAAATTTTTCAATATTTTCTGGCTTGACTGTCACGCCTGCCGCTTGCGAATGTCCACCAAATCTTTCCAATAACTCAGAACATTTTCCTAATGTCTCAATGATATTTATCTCTGGGATACTGCGAAGCGATCCGACAAATTCAGTTTCTTGATGTTGCAAAACAATGGTCGGTTTCTTGAATTCATCAGCAATTTTTCCCGCTACGAGTCCCAAAATTCCCACCGGCCAATGCGGGCTCTCGGCAAAAATAAATTTCTTGTCTTTGAAAGAATTGGTTGCCAAGACTTGAATTTCTCGAAAAATTTCCGCTGTTATTTTTTGTCTTTTTTGATTATTGCTCTCTACTTCCAGTGCCATATCACGCGCCAGCACCGGATTTTTTTCGACTAGGAGATTATAAGCCACGTTAGCATGATCCATTCGACCAGCTGCATTTATTCTGGGCGCAACTTGAAAAGCGACTTTATGCGCATCAGGAATATTATTTTCTGAAATATCAATTCTCCCCACCTTGAACATTTCCAAGAATCCCACTCTTTTTGTTTTCGAAAGTACAATTAGTCCATATTTTGCCAAGACTCTGTTTTCTCCCAATAGTGGCACGCAATCAGCAATTGTCCCAAGCGCTACAAGATCCAGCGCCCATTTGAGTTGCTCAGCTTTTTCCGGCGCTTGTTTTTGACACAAAGCCTGCGCTAATTTGAAAGCCACCCCCACACCAGCCAAGGATTTGAAAGGAAAACCAGAATCGGGAATGTTTGGATTTATCAACGCATAAGCTTTCGGCAGAATTTCCGGTGCGTGATGATGATCGGTGATGATCACATCAATTCCCATTTCTTTAGCCTTTTCCACTTCAGCAATATTAGTTATCCCGCAATCAACTGTGACAATCAGTGTTATTTTTTTCTCACTCAAATATTCCACTGCTTTTTCATTCATGCCATAACCTTCCAATTGCCGATCAGGAATATAACAAGTAATTTTTTTCAATCCTAAATTTGTCAAAGTTTCAAAAAGCACAGCCGAGGATGAAACGCCATCCGCGTCATAATCGCCAAAAATAGCCACCGCCTCTTGATTTTCAATGGCCTTGGAAATTCGCTCAACCGCCTTTTCCATATCAGTAATTTTGAACGGATCGCTTAAATCTTTTTCATAATCAAAATTGAAATATTTTTCAATTTCTTCTGGCGTTTCCAGTTCACGATTTTTGAGAAGTTGCAAAATAATCGGACCATATTTTTCCAAGAGCTCGCCCGAAAAATTACTCTCCTTGTTATTCTTTATTTCCCAATTTGTCATAACTTAAATTAAACTAGGGAGATTATACTCCCCAGATTTTTATATTAATTTAATTTTATTTTTATTCGCAATTTCGTATTTCGTTAATTTCGCCCGCCTCGACTCGCGAAGACGACCGCTCGTCGACGCGAGGCGGGTAGATTCGCATCGCTATAATTACCCGCACTTAGGACAAACAAATTTCGCTCTGAATTCTTTTTTGCTCGCGTCAGTTATTTCCAAATTCATCATCATCTCTCCTCCACAATCAGGACAAACAAATTTTTCACCATATCCAAAATCCTTGGCCAATCTCAGTGCGTCCATTTCAATCGCATTAAATTTCATGCGATATGCTCCATTGCCAAAAATATTTCGTACCAACTCAAGCACTTGTCGGGGCGTCACCATTCCTTGCACAATAAAATTTCGTATCCCTAATCCTTCCGCTTTTATTCTATCTTCTTCTCTTCCCATATGCGACAACATCATCACTGGAATATTAGAAGTGTTGACATTTTTTGCCAAAGATTCTTTGAGGGAAAAACCATCCATTCTCGGCATAATTATTCCAGTAAAAATAATATCCGGCGTTTCTTTAGTGGCTTTGTCCAAACCATCTAAACCGTCAATTGCCTCACTCACCTCAAAACCTTCCTGACGAAAAATATCCGCATAAGTTCCACGAACTATTTCATCATCATCAACGATTAAGATTTTGATTTTTTTCTCTTCCATATAATTTATTTAGTTTATTATTTTTATTATTCGCAATTCGCAACATTCGCATGTATTCGCCCGCCTCGCGTCGACAAGCGGTCTCCGCGAGTCGAGGCGGGTAGATTCGCATCGGCTATATTATTATTTTCACATCCACGGCAACGGCTTCCTGACTATTATTATATACAATTAGCGGATTTATATCAAACTCGCGAATTTCCGGAATTTCTAATGAAAAAGAGCTGATGCCTATGAGTATTTTGGTCATTTCTTCGGCATTATATTTTTTCTGTCCGCGCACCCCTTGAAAAAGAAATTTTATTTTCCCAGAAAGCAGGGATTTTTCCACTTGACCCAAACTCAATGGCGGTACCAAATAATCAACCGTTTTCAAAAATTCTGCATAAATTCCACCTAAACCATAAACAATCACCGGCCCAAAAATTTCATCCTTTTTTATCCCGATAATAAGCTCCGCTCCTTTTTTCGCCATCGGCTGAATTATGAAATGACTTTCAGGAAAATTAGTTTTCATTTCTGAAATCGCTCTAGAAAGTTTCATTTCATTTTCAATGTTGAGCATCACGCCATTTTTGTCAGTTTTATGCAAAACTTTGTCGCTATCAACTTTCAAAACTACCGGGTATCCCAAATTTCTTCCATGATAGTTTTCAATTTCAAAACTTTCCACTGTATTTATCCCATACATCGCCATGACTTCGGCGCTTTCGCCAAAGTAGAGTGCTTGGCGATTTTCCGATTTAGCCTTGGCAATTATTTCCAAAACCTTGGTTCGTCTTTTTTCATTGATTAGTTGCGATGGAGTTTTTGTTTTCGACACTCTAAATTCATTCCACTGACTATAACTGTCAATGGCCGTCACAGCTAAATCTGGAAAACTAAAATTACACACTTCATTTTGTTTGAGTTTTGCAATAGCTTTCTCCACTTTTTCTCCACCTAGAAAAACTGTCACGATATTCTTGTCAGTTTTATCCTTGAATTTTATTATCTCCTTGGCAATTTCTGCCACAGGAGTTTGTTCTTGTGGAGTAAGAAGACAAATCACTGAGCCAATTTCAGGAACGCTAGAAATTATTTCTAAAGCTTTTTTGTATCGATCCGCGCGCGCATCGCCCAAAAGATCAATTGGATTTTCCACTGATGATTCCGCGGGAAGAAATTCCCGCAATTTATTTTTAGTTTCATTTTCCAAATCTGCTAACTGAATTTTTTTTCCGCTGAAAGCATCCGAAACTAAAACTCCCGCTCCGCCGGCATTAGTGATCACCGCCACTTTTTGATTGGGCACCGCAGTTGAAAAACTAATAAAATTCAACAGAGCAAAAAATTCCTCTAAATTATTCGCTCGAATTATACCACTTTTTTCAAAAACGGCTGAAACAATTTCGTCATCACCCGCCAGCGCGCCAGTGTGAGAACTGATGGCTTTTTGGGTTTTTTCATTTTTCCCTGCTTTCAAAATAACAATCGGTTTTATTTTTGTAATTTTTCCGGCAATCTCAATGAATTTTTCTCCTTCTTTTATCCCCTCAAGATACATTCCAATCACTTTAGTGTTTTCATCCTGCACCAAAAATTCCAACATTTCCGTCTCTGCTATCTGCATTTTGTTGCCCACTGAAACGATGCTAGAAAATTTCGTGCCTTCTTTTTTGGCCGCATCCATAATCGCCACTGCCAGAGCCCCGGATTGCGAAACAAAAGCAATATTGCCTGCCTCCGGCATTCCGCCGGCAAAAGATGCATTGAGCTTTAGACTTGGGATTATAAAACCTAAACAATTCGGACCCAAAATATTCAACTCATTTTCCTTGGTAATTTTTTTGAGTTCTTCTTCTTGTTTTTTTCCTTCCTCCCCAATTTCCGAAAATCCCGCCGAAATAACCACATAGTTTTTTATATTCTTGGAATTATTTAGAATCTCTTGATTCACAAACTTCGCCGGAATAGCTAAAATTGCTAGATCAATCATGCCCGCCGATGAGGCGGGTTTATCCTCAAAAATTTCTGCTAAATTCTTATAACATTTCTTCCCAAAAATTTCCCCGTATTTCGGATTGACCAAATACACTTCACCCTCATAGCCAAGTTCCAAAATATTTTTCGCAATCACATTTCCAATCTTCCCCTCCTCACTCGAAGCTCCAACAATTGCAATTGATTTTGGATTAAATAATTTATCTAACGACATATAATTTTGTTTTAGTTTTATAAATTGTCATCCTGAACAAGTTTTCAGGATCTCTATTCTATTTTTTATCACTCCCTCTCCTTTATAAGGAGAGCCTGCCTGCCGGTAGGCAGGGGCTGGGGTGAGGTAATTTCGTAGATTCGCATGTCATTCGTAGTTTCGCATCGCTTTTATATTATACCCGATTTCCACCCAAAAAACAATTTTTGGAAAATAAAAGAGCCCGCATTGTAAATACAAATACGGGACTCTTGGTTTATGGTTTCAGAAAAAACTTCTTTTTAGATTTTCCAGCCACGCCTCTGCGCCATTTCCACAATCAGCGTAGCCGTTTTTTCATCCACAACTTCCTGCTTCATTATTTTTTCGACATTTTTTTGTGTGACATCGGCGATTTGCATGAAGGGACCGTCATCGTCGGTAAATCCCAACTCTCTCAGAAGAACAACTGTTCTGTATATCATCGCCTTATTTTGAAGATGACTCCATTCGGAGCAAGTCTTCACCGTCAAAAGTTCTGCTATTGTTGGCAACGATACCATGTGTTCTTCTTCTTCTATTCCATGATTTAAAAAATAAATAATTTTTCCATAATTCCATAAAGCAATTATACTCATCGTACCGAGCACGCAAGCACTCATCGCCAGAAGTTCATCTTTCGTCAACTGTTTCAGCATTTCCATGGTCACTGTTTTCTGAGGAATCGCGATGGAATCAAGTCTTGTGAGTCCAAGTGACATAAGAGCATTATGAATTGCTCCATGACCACCTTTAAAAAAAGTATGCCGACCGCCAGTATTGTAAAACTCAAATTCAAGTTTTTTAACAACATCTCGTAGGGTTGTTTTCGCTTTGAGAGCGTCCAGCTCTGCTTGGTCTTTTTTTCTTAGATAAACCCATCCGTTCGCAAACATTACCATTTCTTTACTTCGAGATTTTGACCAATTGAATTCACTGGCCAATTCAGCGATAGTTTTTTTGAACAATTCTTCTTTTTTTGACATGATAATCCTCCTTTTTGATTATTGGTTTTTTCTTCTGATGAATTATAAATTTATTTTCGCCACAGCAGAAAAAAGTCTCAATAAAACTCCTTTCTGCCATGGCAAAACGCAAATTTCGCCTTTTTAAGGAACATTTTTCACTAACTATTCATTATACACCTAAAACGGCCTTTTGTCCAGCCCTAGTCTTCTCCAATACAAGATAAGCCTGAACGAGTCACCCATTCCAATACAAAATGAGCCCGAAAGCCCATTTTGCAGATAGGTCAAGTGTCATTCATAATGGATTTATGAAGATCAATATGAATCACTTGCCTACTGGCAGTATATGCCAAATGGAGGAATTTTTGAAGAGCAATAGTGAGATTGCAATGGAAATAACAGCAGACAAAGAAAAGTACGAATTTGTAAGTGCTGTTCTTTTGAAAATTCGTTACAAAAAATTGAAACGTTCAGAGAAAAGAATTGTGCAAAGATATTTGAAATTTCTCACTGGCTATTCCAAGGGACATATTAAAACTTTGATTAGTAATTGGAGAAAAGGATTATTGTTTTGGAATGCACAAAGAAGCAGACGCAAATTTCCTGTGAAATATTTTGCTTCAGATATTGCTCGCTTGATTGATACCGATGTAGCTCATGGATGTTTGAATGGAAAAACCACTAAAGAAATTATGCATCGGGAGTTTTCTGTTTTTAGAAAAGTTGAATATGAAAATATTTATCACATTTCCATTTCACACATTTACAATATTCGAAAAACTAATTTGCAATATGCTAGTTCTCCAGCTTTACTCTTTCGACACACCAAAGCAACTTCAGTGGATATTGGAATTAGACGAAAACCGATGCCCTGTGGTAATCCTGGATATTTACGCGTAGATACGGTGCATCAGGGCGATTTAAACGGCGTAAAGGGAGTTTATCACATCAATATTATTGACGAAATTACTCAATATGAGATGATAGCTACAGTAGAGGGAATTAGTTATCAATTTCTCACGCCAGTTCTTCAAGAATTATT
>JAURXY010000030.1 GCA_030654225.1 bacterium | reverse complement strand
TCGCCGTATAGCGCGAGTTGTGCGAAGTGTCGCGTGCGGTTGATGTAGTAAAAACTATATTTTGAAATGAGAGCCCCTGAGCATAGCTGCACATTGTGGCGAAATGGAGTAAGCGTAGCGCGCGACATTTCGACACAACGTTAGGCATATCCGAAGTTTTTCTGAAGCGTAGCGTAAGAAAAATTTGGGAGAGAAAATTTTGCTTTCCTTAATTTATTATAAAGTGCAAAATTTTTGAACCGGATATGCCTTGTTATGTGATGTAAAATTCTTTCTTTTTTCTTTTTTTAAATTTGCTTTTATTCTAAATAATAAATAAGTTTTTTGTTTTTGATTTTGGGCAGAGGGGTAAGGGGTGAATGCCCAAAATCAAAAACTCCTTATTGTAATTTTTAGGCAACTTTCACATCTAAAATATTCCTAAGAAAGTTTAACAAATCCTCTTCGACTAGCTCTGTCCACTCATTCTCCGTCATACAGTTATAAATTTCAAAATTATTTTTAGTTTTAATTTGAATATTTTTTTCCTCACAAATTTTTTTAATAGTCTCCTTAACATTTTCTTTATCTTCAAAAACAACTAGCGAATTTTCGTTTAAATTATAATTTCTTTCAATAGCTCTTGGGTGATAATAATTTTCTATGCATGATTTTTTAAGCAAATATGCGGATCCATTTTCTTTTTTATTAAAATCATCTTTTCTCTCCTGCTGCTTTTTTTGTTTTTCCTCCGTATTGTGCTTATCACTATCAAGAATTAAAAATAATTGACGACCTGATTTTTCAAAATAATCAATATTTACAAAACTATCAATATTTTCACCGCCAAATGGTAAACATAGTATTTTATTATTTTCTTTTATTGTATTTTTTAAAATTTTATTACAAATAATATTATAAAAATCAACATCATTATTGCTTTCTACAAATAAAATACTACTAAAATTATCAACTAAATTATAATGTGGTTTTATGCCTAATTCCTTAACTATTTTTTGAATAAAAACATTTTTTTCTTTTTCATCTTCTGCGGCAGTTTCATAGATGGATTGATTTTCTTTTTTGCATAAGATAATTGATTTATAGTTTGTTGATCCTGCAAAAACAGGAGAATGAGTAGTAATTATAATCTGATTATCATTTGATAATTCATTGAATGAAAAAAGGAGATCATTTTGAGCCGAGGGGTGCAAAAAAGTTTCTGGTTCTTCTATTAAGTAAACTATGTTTTTACCTTTATTTTTTTCAGCGAGATATCTAAAACGAGCTACCATAAACAATCTTCTGTAGCCAGCACCCTTATGGGACATCTGAATCGGCTTTTCATCATCTTCAAATTGAAAACTAACATCAACACTTTTAACTGCATCTTTCCAAACCACTGAGGGTGTTATTTCAATTTTTTGTAAAGACGAGGTATAGTCAAGCATATAATTTTTTATGCTTTCTGCCTCTTTATTCATTTTATCTTTAATATCTTTTTCTATGGCTGAAAGTCTACTTGTACTTTCTTTTGTTTCTTCATTAAAAAAATCTTGTATTTCCGCAACAGAGTTTGTTTTAAATTTTGTATCAGCCTCTAATCCATAGTCTGAAGCAAATAGTTCAACCTCTGGTAAAATATCGCTTATTTTATATTCGTCTTCAACCCAACTATTTTTAATAGCTATGGCATTTTCAATGCAATATTTTTTTATGAATTTAATTTTTTCTAATTTTGAATTTCGTCCTACACCTGAAGTAGGAACTGTTATGGATAATTTATCAAGAATGGTTTTTAATTCCTCATCGGATTTTTTGTAAAGATTTATAAAATCCACATCATCAAAATTTTTAATCAAAATGTTTACCACACTACAGTTTTTCCCTATTTGTTTATATTGTTTTTGAATTTTAATTGAGTTTTCAAAAATAATATCGGCCAAGAACTCATCCAGCCCATCGTCTTTTTTAAATTTTGATTTTAATTTTTTTTCAATAATTTCTTTTAATCCATCCTTGTATATAGTGCATTCGATAATAATGGGCTGTGAATTGTCATTAAAATCAGATTCAACAATGGGATAATCGCTGGGATCTAAAAAAGAAGCTATCGCGTGAAGTGCAATGGATTTGCCAGAATCATTTTTCCCAACAATTGAAGAAAAATTTGAAAGAGGAATTATTTGAGTTTCCTTTACACCTCTAAAATTTTTAATTATTACTTCTTTAATTTTCATAATTATTTTAATCTATTACTTGCTAAATCAAAATACTTTTTTTCTTTTTCAATTCCTATCCAATTTCTGCCAAGTGCTTTGGCTACAAAAGCGGTTGTACCGCTTCCCAAAAAAGGATCCAAAACAATATCGTCTTTTTTGCTTGCTGCTAATATCACTTGTTGAATTAGCTTAAGTGGTTTTTGCGTTGGATGTGCTTTTATGCCATTTTCATCTTTCAACCTTTCGTTTCCTCTGCATAATCCGAAAACCCAATCCGTGTCTTTCATTTGTTTTCCGCCATTCATTATTTTCATTTGCTCATAATTGAATGTATAGTTTTTACAATTTTTATCTTTCACCGCCCAAACCAGAGTTTCGTGATTATTTGTGAATCTTCGTCCGTTAAGATTTGGCAGAGCGTCAGTTTTAACCCAGATAACATCGTTCAAAAACCAAATTCCCAAATCCTGCATAATTGTGCCAACACGAAAAATATTGTGATACATTCCGATAACCCACATTGTTCCTGTCGGTTTTAATATTCTTTGACTTTCCTTAAGCCAGTTTTTTGTAAAATTATCATAATCTTCGTAGCTTTCAAATTTATCCCATTCATCATCAACTGGAATAACCTCGGTGCCATTGGCTCTTTTTAATCTTTTACCTTTCGGGAGTTGTAAAAAGTATGGTGGATCTGCAAAAATCAAATCAATAGAGTTGTCTGGAAATTCTTTTAATATTTCTAGACAATCGCCATGAATTACTTTGTTTATATATTTTTGCATCTGCCTAAAAATTATAAATGACAAGATGTTCAACATCTCTGTCATTTCGACCTTTTACATTATAAAGATATGTTTTTTCAAAACTATAAACTTTTATTCCTTTTTTATTTTTATATAAATCATAAATAAAAGGAGTTTTTTTGATGATTAAAATAAAGTTAGCCTTGGTGTTATATAAACATTTTGCTAATCTGTCCTGATCTTTTTTATCAAAAACTGCTTTTTCGTAATCACTAAAATCAGTATCGTAGGGTGGATCAAGAAAAATAAAATCATTTTTACTTAAATCTTTTTGCAAAAGTATTTTTTCAAAATCAGTATTTAAAATTTTGGTATTTTTAAAAACATCTCTAACTTCATCGCTAAGGATATAATCAACCTTGCTTCTAAAATCTTTGTTATTGTATGCTATGCCACCATATGGAATATTAAAATCACCATTCGCATTGAATCTAAACATTGAGGCATAACAAAATTCTCTTATAAAATAATAATTTGAGATTTTTTTTGCCAAAGATGTTTTGTATTTTGAGCCGTTTTTATTCATTACATCTCGAAAATGCATATAAAATCCGCTCCTAAAAGCAGTTTCGATATTTTTATGCAAATCGCCGTCTGGTAATTTTCCACGATCCTTTTCGATCTTTTTAGTTCTACCAATTTTTGAAATTAAATTTTTAATTATTTCTTCGAGTAGATTATTTGGATCAAGTGCAAAATTTTGTGAAAATAAACCATTAAATTGATCTTCCTTTGCTTTAAGTTTTTTGGTGATTATTTCCCGAACTTCTTTTTCCGTTTTTTTATCATTTTTATATTCGTCGTATAGCTTAATGAAGTCATTTTCAAATATCTTTATATACTTTGGAATTTTTTCCCAATTAGCGACATAGTCCTGCAGACATTTTTTAAATTCATTTTTATTATTTTCTCCCTTAATAAAGCGATAAAACTCAATCAATTCTACGCAAATATCGTTTATAATAGCTTTTTTTGGTTGAAGTTTAAAAAATATTGCTCCACCACCAAAAAACGGCTCAATGTATCGAGTATGTTTTGGTATGAGATTTTTTATTTGCTCATACTCTTTAGATTTTCCACCTGGCCATTTAATAAGTGAATGCATAAATTATCCGAGATAAGTTTTTTTAATTGAATCTAGTGAACTTTTGATGAGGCCTGCCTTTTCTTTGTATGCATCAAGGACAATACGATATCCCTCATCTGATTTGCAGACAAAATCCCAAAAATCTTTTCCAATTAAAAGCTCATCGTCTGAAAAAAATTGTCTGACTCTTTCTTGCTTCCATGGTTTTCCCTCGCCGAAACGATTATATGCAGTTGCAAAAAACATTTGTATTTTTGTATCCTGCGGTAAAGTGTTTGATAAAATTGCAAATTGCTCTAGTAGGGCTTCCTTTTCTGATCTCGCTTTCTTATTGTCTAGGTCACCACCAATTTTTAACTCAATCAAAAAATTATCGCCTGTTTCTTTATCAATCAAGTAATAATCACTATCATGTCTTTTGGTTACGAGTGCTTGATCTTCGGGTTTAACACGCAAAAATTGATAATCTTCCACCGTAGGTGGAGTTATTTCTCTGCGTTTATATTTCTCTAGTAATTCCGCCATGTCTTGGGTTTGTTTTAGACTAAGCGGACCCTCGACATTTTGCTTAACTTCATATGTTAATTTTGCAATATTAATTGCCATTTTTTCCAGCATATTACCCAAAGAGCTATCAAGCGATCGCACTAAAGCAGTGTAATATTGTATTTCTGGACCAAGAACCGCAATAAAAACATTATGAATTTTCATATTTAGCGTTCCTGACGGATCTTCTAGCTCGCCCTCGTGTCTTCCTTGAAATCCAACTGCGAAAGATTCAACTGACGCGTGAACAATAGATCTTATAGCTTCTTTTTTGCTTAGAATATCTTGTGTCATATTTTGTAGTTATATTTTTAAAAGTTTCCTCTATTATACCTCAAAAAAATCTAAAATAGAAATCGTTTTTTACTGCCCCTTTGTGGGCAGAAAAAACACCTTATTACCCCTATATAAATAGATAAAAAAACTTATTTTTCCTTATTATTAAAAAAGCAAATTTAAAAAAAGAAAAAAGAAAGAATTTTATTTCACATAATGTGCAGCTATGCGAAGTTCCGCCCTTTGGCTTAGAAAGGTAAAACTTTCTTTAGCTACTTGCTTATTTAAATTATTCTATCTATATATTATCACAAAACAGAAAAGGGTGGAATTTGGGCGTCGCCGT
>JAURXY010000029.1 GCA_030654225.1 bacterium | reverse complement strand
AAATCAACATACAAATCTAATGAACATTTTTGGTGCTGCATAGTGATAATGATAATTTTTAATTTTTGTTTTTACCCCCTTGGGTACATTATCTCATTATCACTAAACAGAATCAAATTTAAGCAAACGCGTAAGTCCTAGCTTTTATAAATTCCTTGGCTTGTTCCGAGCTACACTGTGCTAATTCTGCAAAACGCACCTCTTCCAAATCGGCCGATGTTAACTTTTTTTGCTCTTTTTTTTTCTGTTCCCCTAGCATTTTATCAATTCTCTCCTTGAGTTTTTTTTCAGACATCATTTCGTCATCAGATTCTCCATAGTCACCCTCGCCAGTTTCGCCTTCCAAATCTTTTTCTTGTTGCTCAGCATCCAAATTCGGATCATCTTTCGGTGTCGCATCCAATCTAATATATCTTTCCGACAAATCATCCCAAGTTTTTATCCAACCATGACCATTGCCACGATGCATTATAGCATTACCATTCTCATCTTTTTCTTTAATATAATATCCTCCAACCAAAACAGTGTTCCTATCAATTTCCGCCAACGCTCTGGATGCTAGTGTATTAGCAACAAAACAATCAGCTTCTTTTCTTTGCCAAATTCTTTTAAAAAATTCTTGACCTGCATCAGCAGTATAGTAATCCCAAGCTTCGCGACTATTGGAATATGTCAAATTACTTCTAATTAATTTCACAATCTCTCTTTTCAATTTAATTTTCGGCAAACGGTTATCTTTGAACTTTTGAATTTCTTTCATTAAATCTTCCGGTAATTCTCCATTTATATCAAGCTCTTTCGCTTTTTGTTCCTTATTTTGGTATATTCTTGGCGCAATTCTTAATGCATAGCGAAAATTTCCATCAGCATTTATTTTCAAATAAAATTTTCCACGCTTATCTTGCAATATCATAGCCGTCCCTTCAGGCGCATTGGTTTCGATAGAATTCGAATCAACTGTCCAATCATCATATAAAGGCAAAGCCAAGAACTGTCCACCTCTTATCTTACCCGATATTATCCGCGTTTCCGCTAATTTATATTTTTCGGTTTCACCTTCAAATAGTTCATCTTTCTCGCTTTTTTGCCATCTAAAATTTCCTCCTAATTGATTAAATTCTTTATCCGAAGCATATCCTCCAAAAAAACGGGCTAACCGAAAATATTGCCCTTACTGGCTCGCCTTCTTTTTTTTCCTTTTCTCCAGCTTCCATTGAAGAGATAGCTTCATTTTGCTCTGGGGGCAAATCTCCATCAGATTGTTCGACACTTTCATTTTGCACTAAAACTTCTTGACCGTTTTTATTTTCTATTTTTTCCTCAGATATTTTCTCTAAATCTTTTTCAATCAACCAATCTAATGCCGGCTTAATTTGCGTTTCAAAAATTTTTTGCTTCAAATTCCAAGAAGTATCCATATTATTGAATACTTCAAAAACATTTATGTATCCGCTTTCGGTTTTAATATGCTCCAATGGAGATAATAGATTCGAAATTGTCTTGTCAACTCCAAGTAAATCAGCTATTTTATTTTGCGCTAAAGATTCTCCCAAGACTTTCAAAAATTGATCGCTTAAGGCAAGCCCAGTTTTATTAGATAGTGGCACATTTCCTTTCATCGTTGATTCCACTAATCGTCTTACTCCAGCAGGAACCATCTTTTTCCACTCTGAATATTCTTGAGCCGTTGCCAAGTCTTTAAATTCAAATTCTGATTTATTACGCTCTTCTTTTTCGATTATGTCTTTTTCCATATTTCAAAAACCTAATAATATTTCTCGTAATTATCCTTGAGACACAAGACTTTTTCTCCATAATTTTTGATCGAAGATCCCCAACAATTCACATCATTATAACTGCTTTTATATTTATCACTACCAAAACAATAGTAACCCCAATTTCCTCCGGCCAAATAAACACAATATGATTTTGCTTCAGCAAATCTGGTTTTTTTCGAAGCTCCATCAGCTGAAAGTTTGAGCGCCATAGCGGTCACACCATCCACTAAATTCCAGGGATCTGGTTTACTATGGCTTGTAGCGCTAGCTATTCTACCTTTCCAGCCTTGCCAAGTGGTTGGCATAAATTGTGGCACACCCATCGCTCCACCTGTGCCCTTGTAACTTTTCGGTGGACAAGAAACTTTTTGCTTGGCATAATCATAACCCAAATCCTTGCAAATACTTTTGAAGGCTGTTGCTTGAGCACTCGACATATTGCTTTGTTTGAAATTACACGAGCCGGTACTTTGCCCCTTATTTGATTCCTGAATTAGAACACCCAAAAGAAAAGATTTATTCATCCCAGTAGCACTAGCTGCAAATTTAGCCGCCTCTACGATATCTTTAGTACTAACTGACTTGCCTAAGAGCTCACTGTATGTTGAGCGCAATTTATCTAGCTTAGAACTAAGTTGAGACAATGTCGTTTTTGCATCTTGAATCTCGGCTTTTATTTCTTGCTGTTCCATTTGCTTTATGGCTAAAAGTTTTTCATGATCTTCTTTTTTCACATCTAGTTGCTCTTTGGCCCCACTAAGATCTTCTTTATCTTTGTTAATTTCCGCTATCAAATCAAGTGTTTTTTCTTTGACGCTTATCATTTGGCTATAATTTCCTGAAAATTCGCTCAGTAGATTTCCTGCTGTAATAAAGCTTAATAGTTCATCCGCTTGATCGTCAAAGGACATTTCTTGAATATAACCTTTTAGTATTTTTTTGTTTAACTCTATGTTTTTATTTAGACTTTCAATTTCCGATTCCGTTCGGGTAATCTCTGTTTTTGTTTTAGTAAGTAAACTAGCTGTAGTCACAATCTGCGATTGATTTTGGTTATATGCACCTTGACTCTGCTCCAATTTTTTTTGCACATCCTCAATTTTATCTTGAACGTTGCTAATATCATCTTGAATATCAGCCGCATCAGTAGCTACCCGAGCAAAAAAAATACCATTGCCAAAATCAATTGCCAAAAAAGCAACTATAAAAACAAGCACTGCTATTTTCCCCATAATATTTTTCATATCGTATGTATATTATAGCAAATTTTTTGAAAAAAACAAAACTGAGTCTTCTCCAATACAAGATAAGCCTGAACGAGTCACCCATTCCAATACAAAATGAGCCCGAAAGCCCATTTTGCAGATAGGTCAAGTGTCATTCATAATGGATTTATGAAGATCAATATGAATCACTTGCCTACTGG
>JAURXY010000021.1 GCA_030654225.1 bacterium | reverse complement strand
ACGGCGACGCCCAAATTCCACCCTTTTCTGTTTTGTGATAATATATAGATAGAATAATTTAAATAAGCAAGTAGCTAAAGAAAGTTTTACCTTTCTAAGCCAAAGGGCGGAACTTCGCATAGCTGCACATTATGTGAAATATTTTTTAATTTTTTTGCTACCCGCCACAATAGA
Source organism: bacterium (assembly GCA_030654225.1). Lineage (GTDB taxonomy): Bacteria > Patescibacteriota > Minisyncoccia > Moranbacterales > UBA2206 > UBA2206. Next base: position 3,015 of record JAURXY010000021.1, on the reverse strand, counting down.
AAAAGACCGTCGGAGTTAACCAACGGTCTTAGATTTTTGATATTCGGAATCAAGATAAACACAACACCCCGAATACAATGATGTAGACAATCTTGTATCCGATCCTATCTCCGAAGAAGTCATTTTCGAAAAAATCCATAGTCTGGTCTGCGATTTTTTTCCTCGCAATAATTGACACAAGGATCATCTTAGAGATGAAAACGACCGCTAAAATAATGTAAACAACGCAGGCGATAAAACCGGAAAAAATAGAATTGATCGTGACAAATACTATGATATCAAAAATATTGTCAACCATATTTAACCTCCTTAAATGTTTTGTAAAAGAGCAGATCCCACTAATAGCAAAAACTGCCCTTTCAGTTGAAAAACAGGCTCATCCACTATTAGATAGTAAAGTACATCATTTATTTACAACTATGTCAAGCCCCCGCAAAAAAATTAAAAAAACATCACATAACACGGCATATCTGGCTCAAAAAATTGGCACATTTATATTTTAAGAGGAAAGCCAATTTTCCTCGACCCAAATTTTTGTTTTTCTTTTGCTTTTAGATTATAATTAAGGAAGAAAAACAAAAACTTCAGATGATGCCGATACGTTATACGCCATTTTGAAAAGCCCTTTTTATTTTTTAATAATTTTGGCAATTCATTTTTGGGGTCGACGGATAACTATATTTGTAAAATTTTAATAAATATTAACTGCAAGTCTATGGAATTTAAAAAAGCCATAAAGCCCAACATAACAAAATTAATCATTTCTCTTCTTGCGTCAATTAGTTGGTACCTTTGGATTTGGTATAAAGAGAGCCAAATAATGTATGATTTTGCATGTGATAATTTGCCATGCAGTGGTATTCCCACACGTGATCTACTGCCTGGTCCAGATTGTGGATGTATTACGCTTTCTCAGATTACTTTTCAAGCAGTATATATTATATGGCCCGCAATTATTGCTTACGTAGTTTATTCACTTATCCAAAAACTTAAAAAATGAATTGCCAAAATTGAATACATTAAGGTAGGGTCTTTTCAAAACAGCGTATAACAACGCATATCTGGCTCCAAAATTTTCATCCCTTAGCTTAATGAAGGTTTAGGTGGAGATAACTAAACAATGCATTGTCTGAAAACAAAAATTTATCCTGCCAAGTCGGGATGAAAACTTCAGATGATGCGTAAACATTATACGCAATTCCAAAAATATTTTCTTTTTAGTAGGAGTTTTGATAAGCAATAAGAAAAATTTAAATTAGATTTTTTAAAAATTAAAAGGGGAAATAGGTGTTCCTTCACTATCGCTCAGGAGACAAAAATGAAAGAAACAATGTCACAAATTGAAGTATTAAATAAACCTGAGATGAAAAAAAATAAAGCTCAGGAGATTTTAGAATTTTACAATGTTCATGAAGGAGATGAAGTCCCAGGGGCTATTTTAAAAAGAATAATTAAAGATAATGAGAGTGACATTATCGAAGGCATTTCAAGAAATTTTTACCATACCATTAAAGGACAAATCTCTACGCATTACGCTACACCAACGCGAACTCCTTACATGTTAATGCTAAGACCTAATCAATATAGAGAATCCGAAAAAAATAATGAAATTGATTTTGTTTGGTTTTTAAATACAAAAGCTGAAACACAAGATGAAAGATGGGAACAAAATAATGAAGATAAACTAATTTTTTCATTTAGTGCTGATAAAGAAAAAGTAGATTATGAGGTTCCATGGGGACTTAACCAAAAGTTTACAGGGTATGATTATTTTTCTCTTGATTGTATTTCGGTCAGACATGGTTCGCTTACTGATATAAGGAATAAAAATAATACAGAAGATTTTTGTGATATACGAACAACCCAAAATGAAATAAAATCTCTAAAACCAATAGCCTACGATAATATTAAAACTTTTTTGGAACAAGTGTTAAAAGATCCTGAGAAATTTGATGAAGCCAACATTCAAATTGATAAAATATGGGCAGAACATAATCTTCCACTAGAGGACGCTGCAAAATTAAAGCAAGCCATATCAGAATTTGGTAATCATGAATACAGGGAAAGAAATGGTTTTAAAATGATTGGGCACTGCCTCATCATTCCAAACAGTTTTATATATTTTGTCAAAAGAAGATTTGGAATTGATTTAAATAAGTGCGAATTAACAGGTGCACGCGAAAGTGAAAAAAGTTTTTCTCCAGAAGAAAGAAATGAACTTTTGGCTGAAAAAGCCGGAATATCAGTACATTATGCGGCAATCTATAACGACCTAGTTGTAATCGACTGGACGAGTAGACAATTTAGAGATGTGTCTGTTCCTGAAATTATTGATTTGAGTAAAGACAAAGAACTAGAAAATCGAATAGAGATTATGAATAAATAAGGAGTTTTGGGACAAGGTCATTCACCCCTTTAATTCCCCTCTGTCCTTCCCCCAAAACAAAAAATCTAATTTAAATTAAAGGCGCGCCTATCAAAAATTAATTTATAAATATTTTTAGAACAGCACATAACAACTCATATCTGGTTACAGAAATTTGCATCAATGATTAATAATAAGGAGTGCAAATTTCTTCCACCCAAATTTTTGCCTTCCTTTTCTTTATATATTACAATATGGAAGGAAGACAAAAACTTCAGATATGAGTAACGTTGTGTCGAAATGTCGCGCGCTTGGGATATAAAAACGCCCCAACCTTAGTTTTTTCTAAGGTCGAGGCGGATTAGTTGATTCGCTCGGACGGCGAATCGAAGACTGAAGGTGGCCCTTTTTTCAATAGCTGAGCATATCCTTCATATTTTTCTGCCAGTTTTTCATGAAGCTCTTTTGCCTCAGGCGACGCTTCGGGATTATTTTTAATAAAATCCCGATGAGTCTTCTCCAATACAAGATAAGCCTGAACGAGTCACCCATTCCAATACAAAATGAGCCCGAAAGCCCATTTTGCAGATAGGTCAAGTGTCATTCATAATGGATTTATGAAGATCAATATGAATCACTTGCCTACTGGC
>JAURXY010000028.1 GCA_030654225.1 bacterium | reverse complement strand
AACACTACAAATTCGCTGGATGGATTTTTTGGAAAAATAAAAACGCTCCTGCGTGTCCATAAAGGACTAACACAAGAGCGTAGGTACAAAATTATTCAAGAAATTTTGGAAAAATAGCCTCCCAATTATTTAATTAAACCGATTTTTTAGTGAACCACGCAACCGTCCATAAATAAATTTTCCGTCTTTAGTTTTAATCCTTATCATTTTCTCCATAAATTTGATCTTATATGAGTTGTACTTGTATTTTGCCTTATTTTTGGACAAAAATCAACTCGTTGACACGAGGAGCAAGTTGACTTAAAATAACATTATGAGTGAAGAAAACAATACAAATAAATATGTCACTGAAGAATATTTGGATAAAAGATTAGACGAAAGATTGAGTGAGCAAACTCAGATTATTCTTAGTGCAATGGACTCAACTTTGGTAAAGCGCCTATCTGAAATAAAAGAGGATTTAAGAATTGACATTAACAATAATCAAACAATCATTGACGGATATGTAAAAAGTCAGGAAGATTTCAAGCAAGAATTTACTGTTATGCGAGAAGAGTTCAAACAAATGAAACAAATTATAAAAGAAAAATTGGGAATTGAGATAAGAGCAATTTAAATACGAAAATAAAACTTTCATTTTCAATAATTTTCCTTGAAAATTTCCCAATCGAAATTACCGCCATCCAAAACGGCCTGCAATTTTTTCTTAATGTCTTCTTGATCGGCTATCTCTTCTAATTCTATTTTATCGCCTTTATCAAAAAACGTATTATACATATCCTTTCCCAACATAAAAATATTTTGCATTTCATCGGTGCTCAACTTCCCAATAGATGAAATGTTGTTTTCAGCTAAATATCTGTCCACAATCATATCTTGAAATAAATATCCGACATCAAAAAGTCTTCTTCTGCGAGCAGTTGCCACTTCGCGAGTTTTGTATCCATACGCATTCATATAGCTATCAATTGCACAATCCTCACAAATCATTTTTGGTTTTTTATTGTGCATATATGAAGATCCTATTCGTTTCTTGCTTTTTTTGCAAACAGAGCAGATGAATCCTTCTTTTATTGTATCAACGCCAAGTTTGGTATATTTGAAAGTAAGTTGTGGCAAAAATTCACTTAACTTTTTGTTTTTATATTCTTGATATATTTTTTCATAATAATCATTTCTGATAAAATCATATTGCATTCGTATTAAACTTTTATATATACTCGGTGGCAAATTCTCAACATATTTGTATTTGTTATATTCTTTTTTGTTATAATGGTCAGCCATTTGCTCAATATCCCAAATAAATTTTCCGAATCTATTTCTATTTTTTGCTAAATCTTCTTCGTCATTTTCTCTATTATTAGAATCGCTAGCTCTTAAGCGCAAAAACATAATAAGATATTCACTGGCATAAATCATCGCTTGCCTAATATGCCCAGAAGAATTGCACATGCAAAACAGAACAAACCTTTTGCATGTTTCAAAACAATCATCAAATTCATCGGCTCCCATAAAAGCATATTTCAAAGAACTAATGAAGGCAATTTTATTGCTTTCATTTTTAATATTTTCAAAATTTCCAAATTCAGAAATAAATATGTCTAAAAACATTTTTCTCTCGCCCGTTCCCCTTTCAAGCCCACGCCAAAGTTGCTCAATATTTTTATTGGCAGTTTTAATGTCGTTTTTACCGCCAGTTTTTATTTTTTCAATGCAGTCTTGCAATTCAGTCTGTTGCATATTATTATCTTAGCTTATAATATGTGGCTCTTCCCTTGCCAATTTTAACAATTATCTTACGATCAATGAGTTTTCGAAAATCCAAGTTCCTTGTTGGCTTTGCGCGATCTGTTAGCAAGGCATAATCCTTGTCAGTAATAAAACCTTTTTCCTTGATGAAATCGATTATTTTCTGGTGATACTCTTTCAAAACATCATCGGGATTGATAGCTTCTTTTTCCAGCTCCTTTGTCACGCGAAGAAGTTCGTCGATAATTCCATCAGTGAAATATTCCAGCCAACTCGTAAAATCAATTTGGTTCTTGAGATCATAGTAATTGCCCAACAAACCAACTTCTTCAAAATACTTGGTTACATTATTATTATAGTAATTTTCAAAACTAAACAGATTGAAAGTATCCAGTCCCATTTTTGCTAGCAGTACTTTGGTTGCTAATCGAGCCGTTCGACCATTGCCGTCAACAAAAGGATGCACAATCACAAACTGTCTGTGAAATATTCCTGCTAAAACCAACGGATCAATTGTCTGCTTGTTTTTTTTCAAAAATTCAAACAAGTCCTTGAGCATAGGAATCACTTCTTGATGATCTGGTGGCCAATATATGGTTTTTCTGGCTCTTGGGTCATTGACAAAAACTGGCTCTTGCCTTATATGTCCACATCTATGTTTTGCGATAAGATCATTTGTAACCATTTTTTGAATCTTCTCCAGCCAATTGATATCCAAAGAAATTTTTTTCGCTTTTATGAGTTCATCCAATTCAACTAAAGCCTTATTATAATTGAGCACTTCTTTTTCGCTGTCACGAATATATTCCGGTCTATTTTTCAAAATCCTTTCAACATCCGTTAACGGCAAAGGATTTCCCTCAATGCTTGTCGAGGAAAAGGCTGAAACTGCACGAGCACGGCGTTCCATTTCCAAAAGCACAACCCTTGGAAAACTTCGACTATTTAGATCCGTAACAATCTCAGCTATGCGTTTTATATTGCCTAAAAGCCTATTTGTTATAGTGTATATTGGATTAAACATGTTTTTTTGACTAATGCTTATAGTCTTATTTTAGACGATAATTAGACGATTGTCAAGGTCTCATTGACACAAAAAAATGGATGATTTTTTTAATTTGTGGGATTGACATCAAAAAATCCTTCTTCAAAATCTTGGTTTATTCCTTTTTCCCAACGAATAAACATTGGATCATTGTAGTTTGGAAGTTCTGGACCAAGTGGGAAGTCTTTGTTGACATAGTAAAGTAAGGAGTGTTTTTCTGGTTCGATTTGCTGGCGTACTTCAGAAGATTTATATTTTTTTGATTTATCTTCGGAAATTTTTTTGCCAGAAGCTATTTTATAATACTTGATTTCTCCAGAAACATTTCCTGTGATCATTGGCTTTGAAGAAACAACTTTTTCATAAGAACCAAACTCTTCTTTTGGTAAATTAGGCAATTCTTTGTCCAAAAAATTTCTCCAAATAGGCGCAGCCACAAAAATCCCATCTGATCCATATTTCATAGGAGTGTTGTCATTATTACCAACCCAAACTCCCACGGAAATATTAGGCGTATAGCCAACGGTCCAAGCATCACGAAAATTTTGGGTTGTTCCGGTTTTTGCAGCCACCGCATAATCCTTAAATGCCAAAGGAGTAGCACTACCAAACACAGGCGCTCTGGCTGAGTTATCAGAAAGAATTGAACTTATTTTTCTAGCAACTTCTTTATCTAAAACCTTTTCACTTTTATTTGGATATTCATTTTTTATATTCCCTTCTCGATCAGTAATTTTTTGAATAACCTTAAGCTGACTTTTTTCTCCATCATTAGCAAAAACCGAAAAAGCTGAAGTCATTTCAAGCAATTTCACTTCTCCACCCCCCAAAACAAGTGAAAGGCCAAAACGATTTCTATCTTTTAGCGTTGAAATCCCCAGTCGCTCAGTCAAATCTATCGTTTCGTTTATTCCAGCTAGATAAAGAGTTTTGACCGCGGGAATATTGAGAGATGATGACAAAGCTTGACGCATAGAAACAAGCCCGCTAAATGATCCATTATAATTATTGGGAATATAGTCCTTTCCAGAGCCATCCGGACCAAAATTTGTCGGCGCATCCCAAATCAATGTTTCCGGTTGATAGCCTTTCTCAAAAGCTTTGGCATAAGCAAAAGGTTTGAACGATGACCCCGGTTGACGAGGGCTAGTTGTGATATTTACCTGTCCGTCAATTGAGGAATCAAAATAATCCTTACTTCCCACCATTGCGAGGAGCTCCCCTGTCTTGGGAGAAATTACAACTAACGAAGCATTGCTTGCTCCATATTTTTTGTTGTTTTCCACGCCTTGAAGCACTGATTCTTCAGCTCTTTTTTGCATATCATAATCCAGCGTAGTATAAATTTTCAAACCTTCTGTTTCCAAATCAAGATCTCCATATTCTTTTTCTAAAAATTCCTTAACATAAAAAACGAAATGAGGCGCTTGGATATTTTTTTTCGGAGGTATGATTTTTTTCAAAGTATCAATCTCCAACGCCGTTTCAATCATTTTTTCGTCAGCCAGCCCAAGAGTTGCTAATTGCCTAAGAATATTTTTTTGCCGATCAATTAACGCTTTCTGATTACTTCCGTATGGAGAATAGAAAGTCGTTGCCTTGGGGAGTGATGCCAAAAGCGTGGCTTCATCCAAAGTCAAATCAATCGCCTTTTTTCCAAAAAAAGTTTGTGCGGCGGATTCAATGCCATAAGCATTCGAACCATAAGGAATTTGATTTAGATAGAAGTCTAGAATTTCGTCTTTGCTAAATTTTCGCTCTAATTTTATGGCGATAATTGATTCTAAGATTTTTCTTTTTAGATTTTTATCCCGATCCAAAAAAACATTTCTGGCTAATTGTTGCGTGATTGTTGATCCGCCCTGTTGGAATTGTTTGTTTTTTATATTAACTTCCAGCGCACGCAAAATTGAAGGAATATCAATCCCGATATGATCATAAAAAGAAGCATCTTCTGAAACAATTGTTGCCGTGCGAATAGCATCAGGAATTTGATCATGTGGCAAATTTTTTTTATTTTTTTCACCATAAATTTCATAAAGAATATGCTCTCCTGTTCGGTCATAGATAATCGTCGTGCCTTTTGAAACTCTATTCGGCAGTTCCTTGGCTTTTGGAGTAGCAAAGAAATAGACATAGATAAATGAAAATAAAAAGAAAAGAATTACAAATAAAAAAATAAAAAAAACCCTAAAAATTTTCTTTTTTTTCTTCATATTAATTAAAAATATAAAAAGATTGAAATTAATATCAGCATACTTATAAAAATAATTGCTAGCCAACCGAAAAATTTTACCCATTTTGGGTTTGTTTCTTTGCCCATAATTTTTTTGTCGTCGCCTACAATCATAATAATAATGAGTAGTGGCAAAGCAATGATGCCATTTATAAAGGCCGAATAATAAAGTGCCGCAATTGGATTTATTTGAAAAAAGTTAAGTAGTAAACCAACTAAAATTGACAATGTAATCACAAAATAAAAACCTTTGGCTTGATTAAATTTCAAATCTAATCCTTCATGCCATTTCAATAATTCGGCCATAGCATAAGCGCCAGAACCAGCTAAAACTGGAATGGCCAAAAGTCCCGTACCAATAATCCCCATAGCAAAAAGTAAATAGGCATAATTTCCGGCAAGCGGACGCAGGGCCATAGCCGCCTCTTCTGCTGATTTAATATCAGTTATCCCATTAGCAAAAAAAGTATTTGCCGCTGTCAGCACGATAAAGAAAAAAACAACGTTTGCCAAAACCATTCCCGTTCCAACATCAGTTCGCATACGAGCAATTCTGAAATGCAAAGGAGAATTCTTTTTTTCACCAAGCAATTTGTGTGCTATTTTGTTTTCTTCTACTTCTTCAGATGCTTGCCAAAAAAATAGATAGGGCGTAATTGTTGTGCCAAAAACTGCTACCATAGCAAAAATATATTCCTTGCTAAATTTAATCTCAGGCAAAAATGTCCAGTGTAAAACAGTCAACCAATTAGGGTGCATAATTATTCCTGTGACAATGTAAGCCAAAACAGAAATTGTAAGCCATTTTAAAAATTTAACATAGTAATAATAACCAATAAAAATCTCCATGATTATAGTAATGATAGCAAAAAAAAGTGCCCCGATATAAAAATTAATATGTGTGAGCATGAAGAGTGCTGATGCCATCGCACCAATATCAGCGCCGATATTAATAACATTGGCAATTATCAAAAGTAAAACAGCTACCGCTACAATTCTCTTTCTATAATGTTTTGCTAAAACTCCAGTCAAGCCCTGATTTGTCACAAGACCAATTCGCGCGCAAACTTCTTGCACGGCGAGCATCATTGGTAAAAGCCAAGCCGCCATCCAAAGGATAGACAATCCAAATTGAGCCCCAACAGAAGAATATGTTCCGATACCAGAAGGATCATCGTCTGAAACTCCAGTAATCAGGCCTGGACCCAATGCCCGAAAAAAATATTTTGCTTTTTTCCATTTATTTTCTAATAACTTTTTAGCAACTGCTACTTCCGAACTACTAATCTGCAAAGTTCCATCAACTGCTCGCACCGCCTTAATTTCACCCCATAAAATTAATTTTTTAGCTAAAACAAGCGGAACGCCAATTTCATGACGAAATTCAGAAAGAGTGAATAAATAATTATTTCTAATTTGATTTTGATTAGTATTTTTTTCTTCCATAAAATTTTGAATTAGTTTCTTTCTCTATTTAGAATAGCGATAAATGAAAGAAAAAACAAGTAGAATTAGAAAAATTAAAAACCCCACAAAAATGAGGGGTTTCTAATTTTTTTAAATAAACTTTAAGAGCTTATTTTAGAGTCACAGTTGCACCAGCAGTTTCTAGTTTCTTTTTCATGTCTTCTGCTTCGGCTTTTGTTACTTTTTCTTTGATAACTTTTGGAGCAGCGTCTACCAAATCCTTAGCATCTTTAAGTCCAAGTCCAGTTATTTCTCGAACAGCCTTGATTACGTTGATTTTTGAAGCACCTGAAGCAGTCACTTCAACGTCAAATTCACTTTTTTCTTCAACGGCTGCAGCTTCTCCGGCAGCAACTGGAGCAGCTCCCATCATCATTGGAGCAGCAGCTGATACACCAAATTTTTCTTCTAAAACCTTCACGAGTTCTGAAAGATCCAAAACGCTCATTTTTTCAATTTCACTAACGAGTGTCTTAAATTTTTCTGGAACAACTACTTCTTCCTTTTTTTCTTCAGTCATGATTTTAGTTTGTTAGTTAAATAGTTGAATAGTTTATAAGTTTTTTCCTAATAAACCAATAGACTAAGAAACTAATTAACTTAATTGATTATATAAATTAATTTATTTAACTTCATTTACTGCTTTAAGCACCTGCACCAATCCTCGCAAATTTCCAGCTAGGACATTTACAAATCCTGAAACAGGAGCGTTTAATGTTCCAACTAGTTTCGCCAAAAGTTCATCCTTGCTTGGCAATTTGGAAAGTGCCATTACTTCTTCTGCTCCAAGAATTTTTTTGCCCAAAATTCCTCCGGCAATTTTCAAATTTTCGTTGACTTTCGCCATCTTGGCAATGATTTTCGCGGCTTCCACTTCATCCCCTTGCGAAACAGCGATAGCAATTTGTCCTTCCATTTTTTTCAAATCCATTTCAATTCCAGCGTCCTTAAGCGCGATAGAAATCAAGGTTTTTTTAAGCACCTTGAAATCAATGCCCTTCTCACGAAGTTCATTTCGCAAAACTGTCATATCCTTAACGGCCAGTCCTTTGAAATCAGAGAAAACCACCGCTTTCGAATCTTTTAGTTTCTGAGCGAGAGATTTTACCAATTCTTCTTTTTGTAATCTTGTTTGCATAAATTTACATTAAAAAACGACTGCTTTCCGCAGTCGACCAAAATAAAAATAAATTATTTTTATTTCCTACATAGGGCTTACTTTTTTGCCTATGGTCTGCGGAAAATTATATCTATAAAACTTACAATTATTCTACTTTTATCTCTTCTTTTGGAGCCTCTTCAACCTTTACTTCCTCTGGCTTGGCTTCTTCTATCTTAGGCTCTTCAACTTTAATTTCTTCTACTTTTTCTGTGTCGTTCTGTTTTTCTTCTGTGTTATTCTGTGTTTTAATTTCTGGCAACTTAACTGTTCTTTTTTTATCAGTTATAACTTTTTTTCTCACTAATAGATTATGCACTGTGTCAGAAAGTTGAGCACCCTTGGAAATCCATTCCTTGATTCTCTCTTCTTTCAGCACTGCTTGTTTTGAATGTGGATCATAAGCACCCAAAATCTCAACATGACGCCCTCCTGGGGCAACTGTCTTGTCTTGCAAAACTACCTTATATTGAGCTTTATTCGTTTTTCCCACTCTGGCTAATCGTATAGTTAACATAATAATAAAATAAGCATAAACCAAGTTATACTCTGGTCAAATCAATTACTTATGTAGAATATATGAATTATTCTAAATTGTCAAATTTAAGTCTTCTCCAATACAAGATAAGCCTGAACGAGTCACCCATTCCAATACAAAATGAGCCCGAAAGCCCATTTTGCAGATAGGTCAAGTGTCATTCATAATGGATTTATGAAGATCAATATGAATCACTTGCCTACTGG
>JAURXY010000020.1 GCA_030654225.1 bacterium | reverse complement strand
ATCATATTCTGTGCGCGTTTCTCGCATTCCTGAAATTGGAATGGGAACGTATCCAGAATGGTATTTCTTGGTATGAACAAAAATGGTCAATAAATCGGATGGCAACTGCTAATTATTTGGCAAACGCGTAAGTCCTAAATTAATTATTTTTCCAATTTTTCTTGTAGTTCTCTAAATTCCATAATATTATAATTTATTTATGAATAATTTTTAGATGTGGTTGATATCTTTGTAATTCTTCAGCTAGTAGACGACGATGACATTTGTCGGCGGTATCTTCGATACACATCAAAGTAATAATTTCTTCGGTGCATCTTTTAGCAAAATTCTCCACTTTCAATTTTATCTCGTCGCTTCGCAAAAATTCAAGATATTTTTTCTCGAACTCTTCCCATGATACTTCTTTTCTATTTTTCTATAGTATGCCCCAATTAATTTTACAGGAGGCGCAAAATCTTTTTGCCATTCATCAAAAGTGACTCCTTCTACAATCCTTTCATCTGGAGTAACCCCATCTTCCTTGGTATGTCGCGACATAACAGAAATTCTTTTTTCTCCAAACTCTTTTTCTTTGATTATTGATTTTGTGAATATTTCTTTTTCCATAATAAAAATTTAAAAGTTATTTTTCATACCTCGCTTATCACATCAAAGCCCTTAAAGCTTCCTGTAATGGCCAGCCCGATTATTTTTCCTGAACAAATTTCCATCGTCCTGATTTTTTTAGCTGTTTGATTGAGTGTGGCGCCGGAGCCAACGGCATCATCTATAAGGAGAATATTGATGAAAGTTTGGCCTTTTTTGACGATAATAGTTTTATCGGCATTTTCAATCCTATCTTCCAATTTATTCAAAGTTTTTTGAGGAACACTGATGTCATTTTTTATCTTAGAAATAGAAATCTTTCTCAAATTTAATTGCAAAATTCTTTCTAATTCTTTCATGAATTGCACCTCTCTTTTTACGGTAGATGGGATAAAGCCAACCCCATCAATTTTATTTGCAAGAATAATGGAATCTATTCGTGGTTTAATAGTTGTAGATAGCTCTTGAATCAATTTTTTATCTTGACTTTGTTTGGCATAAAGAAGAAATTGCCCTAGTTTCGTTTTTCCAAATCTTTCTAGACTATAAAAGTCCAAATAGAACAAATGATCAAGGTAGGATTTTGAAAAGGTATTTTTTATTTTTTGAGTTCCATCTATTAGATTATCTTTTTTAAATTTTGCATATTTATCTAATGTCTGAATATATTCATCGGCAGTTTTTTCTAATGGAAGATTATTTTTTTCACACCAATAAGTAAATCCAATCAGCCCTTCTTTTTTTTCGCCAGAGGGGGTAATAATCAGATAATTATTTTCAATTTCTTGAATTATATTTCTTTCTAATGTTATATTATCAGCCGAAGATTTGGAGGATGCGCCATTTATGCTGAATGCCTTATCTTTTTTTATTTTGTTAATAAAGTAAAAAACTTTCGGAGGCTTTCCGCTTTTGAATATTGTTTGATTTTCAATTAGCTTTGATAGTTGTCTGAAGATAGCCTGCTTTGTTATCCCTAAATAATCGACCAGCTCCTTTGGTGTAACTTGATTATTTTTTTCTATAAAAGCTATTATTTTTTCAGATGTGTCATTTTTCATATTGTAAGTATATCATAGTTTACTGTTTACTGTCAACAGTAAACTATCAACTGATAGAAGCGGATTATTTTCTGTTTATCCCAGCAACAAAGCCGGCGGTTAGCCAAAAAAGGAGGCTTCCCTGTTGGATATCCCATATATAATGGTCAAAAAGCATGATAAAAATGAGGCCTAAGAGAATTCCTTGGAAATATCTAGAGAATATAGTACTTGACAAATATGTATTATCGTTGTGTAATATGTAGCCATTATACTCTTGCTCCATATCTACCTCACCTCCAGCCCCTCTCCTTATAAAGGAGAGGGGGGTAAGGTCCTTCTTCTTTTGTTCCGCGCCTGCCCCGTGTTCTGATAATGTTCCACGTGGAACATTATCAGAATTTACGGGGTGGAACAATTTCCATAACCACCAAATAAATAATCCCAAACCGACTAAGCCTAATTCACTGAATATTAGCAAGAAAACATTATGAACAGGCTGATATTGCCAGAATTCTAATTTTTGAGGAAAATATTTTTGCATAAATAGGACTGATTGTCCCGCGCCAATTCCAAATATTGGATCACTCTCAAATGTTCCACGTGGAACATTTAGGTAAAAAAGGCGTTCACTGAAGGAATTAAATAATAAAGAATCAAGGTTTGGTTTAAGTATAAAAAAAGTCGACGCTAAAAGAATTAAAGTTGAAAGTATTATTAATTTCAAATGTTCCACCCGCCCAAAAATGTTCCACGTGGAACAATCAATGCTTGAACCTTGATTCTCACTCGATAATGTTCCACGTGGAACATTTATATAGACCAAAGCAATTAGTAGGCCAATTATGGCTGATTTAGAGAAGGTTAAAATTAAAGCTAAAATTTGAATGGCTAAAATGAGATTAAAAAACCATAACTGTTCCACCCGCCCAAAAATGTTCCACCCACCCAAGAATGTTCCACGTGGAACATTCTTGTCGCGGGCAGGCGTGGAACATTCTTGTTGCGGGCAGGCGTGGAACAATTGCTTGTATAGCAGGGTAATGATTATTGAAAATACTAGAAAACCTCCCAAAACATTAGGATGTGGCATAAGTCCATAGGCACGGACATAAGTTTCCTCGTGTAAAATTACTTTAGCTACTCCGAGGATATTTGGAGAGATAAGGCTTTCCCGAAGCCAAAATAGGCCAATTGATTTTTGTAGGAAAAATTGAACAATACCGATTATGCCTTGAAAGAGGCCTGAAAGCATGATAATCCAGAATAACCAAGCCGTCTTACTCCCCGCTACCTCATCCCCAGCCCTTCTCCTCATAAAGGAGAAGGGGGTCTTGAAGATTGTTCCACGTGGAACATTCCATACCTTCTCCTTAATAAGGAGAAGGTTAGGATGAGGTGTGTTTTGTTCCACGTGGAACAATTGTGGAATAAATCTAAGGATAATATAAATATATAGTAAATAGAACTCCAAAAGCTTAAATGATCGAAAGGTTGCTATTGACACATTTTGTGACCATAGAATTGACAAAAAAGAAAGAAAAACTAAAAATAGGGGCAATGGTATGTATAAGTTGTGTATAATACTACTTATCCACAGCCTAAACCTTGACAATGACAATGAATTGTTGCATAATATAGATATAAACCAGAAAATAAAAGTCAGAATTAGAAAGATATCAGATAGGTAGATGTATATGCCAGAATATTCATTGAAATTTTTTTGAAGAGGGAAATAAAATAGAACTTTTCGGATACTTAGTGTAAAAGTTAATAAAAACCCAAAAAAGAACCAAATATCTGGTTGAGTTTTGAAGTTGTTCCAAAATTTAGAAATTAAACTCATCATATGTATTGATTATAACTTAAATTGCAAAAAAAACCATTGACCCAATAGGATAAATCGAATATGATTAGTTTGTTGTGGTAATTTAATTTGGGCCTATAGTAAAGTGGTATTACGGATCCATGGCATGGATCAGTCTGGAGTTCGATTCCCCATAGGTCCACGAAATTAAAAATATGCTTGAAAAAGAATTTATCAGTTGGGTAGAAGAACAATTAGAGGCTAAAATTTTTATAGAAAAAGAAGTCCATGGCGATCAGAGCGATGTTTTTAGGATTAAAACTTCTAATGAGAATTATTTTCTCAAGATTGCTCCAGACTTAAAACGAGAGCAGGAAAAACTGAAATGGTTGAATGGAAAACTGCCAGTTCCCAAAATAGTTGGCTTTACTGAGATTAACAATAAAAATGTTTTGCTGTTGTCAGCTCTTCCAGGAAAAAATCTCAAGGTATTGAAAAAAGAATGGTCAGGAGAAAAGACGGTAGAAAAACTGGTACAGGTTTTGAAAAAAATTCATGCTGTTGATGTAAAAGATTGTCCATTTGGAGAAATTGGCGCAAATAATGTTTTGGTGCATGGCGATGCATGTCTTCCAAATTTTGTTTTTGATGGAGAAACTTTTTCTGGGTATATTGATTTGGGGGATATGAGTATTGGCGATTTAGAGATCGATTTTTGCGCTGCTGTTTGGAGTCTTCAATATAATCTCGGCAAGGGATTTGGTTTAAAATTTTTGGAAAAATATGGAGTTGAAAATGCCAATGAAGAGTTAGTAGAAAAACTGAGATTGCAATATGAACATATTCAGAAAGAGTGGGGTCTCTAAAAAAAAACAAAAAACTTTGCTTTAATGTAGATTAGAAGATAGAATAGTGTTTGGTATAAAATAAATTGTCCTCGTAGCTCAGTGGATTAGAGCGCCACCGTCCTAAGGTGGGCGTCGCAGGTTCGATTCCTGCCGAGGACACAAATTTTTAGTAAGATTGCTTTATAGGTTCCCTGCCTGCCGGCAGGCAGGCAGGGATTCCTACTGAGGGCACAAATAAAAAAATGAAAAAGAAAATTATTTTTCCACAATATATAATAGAAGTTATTCAAAGTCTTGAGAAGGCTGGTTTTGAGGCATATGTAGTTGGTGGATGTGTGAGGGATTTGATGTTAGAAAAGGAGCCGAAAGACTGGGATATTGCGACCAACGGAAAACCTGATGAAATTTTGAAAATTTTTCCGGATGGAAAATATGAAAATGATTTTGGGACGGTGATGTTGCCTTTGAAATATATTGAAGGAGTAGAGGAAGAAAAGTGGAATGGGCCGAATGTGGAAATCACAACATATAGAATAGAATCAAAATATTCCGATAAGCGTCATCCGGATGAGGTTAAATTTGCCAAAACTTTGGAGGAAGATTTGAGTCGAAGGGATTTCACGGTGAATGCGATGGCAATTAGACTCGCGAATACAGAAGAACCTCACCCCAACCCTCTCCTTATAAAGGAGAGGGAGTTTAGTGTGATTGATTTGTTTGGGGGACAAGAAGATTTGAAAAAAAATATTATTCGAGCGGTGGGGGAGGCGGGGGAAAGATTTGATGAGGATGCGCTGAGAATGATGCGAGCAATTCGTTTCGCGAGTACGCTCAGCGGAAATACACCTCACCCCAACCCTCTCCTTATAAAGGAGAGGGGGGAAGGCGAATGGGAGATTGAAGAAAAAACTTTTTTGGCGATCAAAAAAAATGCTAAAAATCTAAAATATGTTTCAATTGAAAGAATTAGGGATGAATTTGATAAAATAATTCTTTCAAAAAATCCCGCTCAAGGCGTGGAACTTTTAGTTGAAACAAAATTGATGGATGAATTTATTCCTGAGATAATTGCGACTATTGGTGTGAAACAAAATCGTCATCACTATTTCGGGCCATATAATACGGTTTATGACCATCTTCTCGCAAGCTTGGAAAAATGTCCGTCTGAAAAATTGGAAGTGCGTTTAGCCTCATTTTTGCATGATATTGGAAAGCCTAAATCAAAACGAGGCGATGGGGAAATGGCGACTTTCTATTCGCATGAATATATTGGAGCAAAAATGGTAGAAAAGATTTTAGAACGGATGAAATACCCAAGAAAAACAATTGAAAAAACCGTGATGCTTGTGAAAAATCATATGTTCTACTACAACGTGGATGAGGTGGGTGAGTCAGGCGTGCGTCGCGTGGTGCAAAAAGTTGGCGTGGAAAATATCAATGATTTGATTGATGTGCGAATTGCTGATCGACTGGGGTCAGGTGTGGCGAAAGCGGTACCATATAAACTCAGACATTTTAAATTTATGGTGGAAAAAGTTTCTTCGGACGCAATTTCAGTCAAGCAACTAAAAATTAATGGCAATGATTTAATGAAAGATCTAGGAATTCAACCCGGACCAAAAATCGGAGCGATTTTGGATGTGCTTCTAGCAGAGGTGATTGACAATCAAAAATTAAACGAAAAAGAAAAACTTTTAGAGTTGGCTAAAGATTTCGACAAAAAAGATCTCGCCGAACTTCGCGCCTTCGCCAAGCAAAAAATTGAGGAAGAAAAGAAAGAGGAAGAAGAGCTGATGAAGAAGAAATATTGGGTGGAATGAAAATCATGAAGCATGAAACATATAACATGAAATAAAAAAAGCGAGATAGTTCATTATCCCGCTTTTATTTAATGACTATTTTCTTTGACCTAAAAAATCATTAATTTGATTTTGTATGTTTTCGGTTATTTTTTTATCTTGCATTTCTTTTTCTTTTTTCGAAACTTCTTCTTCTGTTATCCCTCCAATTAGAGTTGGATTTGGTTCGACGACTTTTCCATTCTCTTTTCTTATTTCTTTGATTTCTCCAGTTTCATTTTTTCGACGACGAATTACAATTGGATTCGGTTGCTCTGATTCATTGGGCATATATTTGTAAATTATAATTATTAATACTTTTATGGTATTATTATAGCATGGCTTCACAAATTTCCCATATCATATATGCTAAGAAGTATTTTGACAGCTTAGAACTGGCTAATTTTGCCAACTTATCGGCAGAAGAAAAACTTTTGATGCCGAGCGGGAAAATAAACAAAGACGAATTTATTTTAGGTTGTGTTTTTCCAGATATTCGCAGAATTGATAAAAACATAAAAAGAAGTGACACTCATTTGAAGTTTGCTCCGCTAAGTTTGAATTTTTCTGGGTTGACTTCATTTGAGGCTGGTTGGAAATTTCATTTGTATTGCGATATGAAGCGTGAAGAAATTTTGAATAAATATAATTTTTATTCATCAAATGAAAAATCTTATATGAGAGGATGGGCAGCTAAACTTCTGGAAGATGAATTAATTTATGACGAATACAATAATTGGGAAAAAATTGGAAGTTATTTTAATAATTCTCCATACGAAAATATTGAAATAGGAGTGACTTTAGAAACTTTCAAATTATGGTATGCAATTATTGCAAAATATATTGAAAATAAGCCAAGCGACAAAACGATGAGTATATTTTTAATAAAACAATTTGCACTTGCTGATGAAGTAGAAAAAATAACCAGTGCAGTCAAGAAACTTCGCAAAAATGAAAAAGTGGTGGAGATATTAAAAAAAATTAAAGATCAAATTGTATGAAAATATTGAACGGGAAAAAATGGGCAGAAGAAATTAAAAAAGAATTAAAATCTGAAGTTTTGGAATTGAAAGAAAAAGGAGTTGTTCCTGGGCTTGCAGTAATAATCGTTGGAGAGAATAGCGCTTCAAAAATTTATGTGAAAAACAAAAAACGAGCCTGTGAAGAAATCGGGATATATTCACAAGTTTTTGAATTAGAAGAAAAAATTTCGCAAGATGAGTTATTGGAGGTAATTGGAAAATTAAACGCGGACGAAAAAGTGCATGGAATTTTAGTTCAGCTGCCGCTGCCAACACATATCGACAAGGAAAAAATAATTCTAATGATCGATCCGAAAAAAGATGTGGATTGTTTTCATCCAGAAAACATTGGAAAAATGTTTTTAGATTCGCCCATATTTTTGCCTTGCACTCCGGCAGGAATTTTGGAAATATTGAAAAGATATGACATTGAAATAGTTGGCAAGGATGTGGTAATTGTGGGACGAAGCAATATCGTGGGAAAACCTTTGGCGCTTATGATGATAAATGAGGGCGCAACGGTGACAGTTTGCAATTCTAAAACTGAGAATCTCAAAGAAAAATGTTTGGGTGCGGATATTTTGATTTCAGCCGTGGGAAAAGCTGGACTAATCACAAAAGATATGATAAAACAAGGAGCAGTGGTGGTTGATGTGGGAATGAACCGAGATGATGAGGGAAAATTGACAGGAGATGTGAATTTCTTGGAATTTTCCCAAATTGCCAGCGCAATTACGCCCGTACCAGGAGGAGTAGGACCAATGACAATCACTATGCTACTAAAAAACACTATTAAATCTGCAAAATTTTATGCAAATAGAAGTTAAAAATATTTCCACCAATCCAGTGAATATGCTTCGACGGGCTGGATATGCCTATCAAAGACAGGAAGGAGAAGAAATGAGTTTTGTCAGACCATTTAGCGCCTCTGGCTATCCAAGATTTCATATGTATGTTAAGGTGAATGGAGCTGATATGATGATTAGCATTCATTTGGATATGAAAAAAGAAACTTATGGTGACGATACTCGTCATCATGGTGAATATGAAAACGAAGGAGCGCTGGCAGATGAAGTACGTAGACTCAAGGCGATTTTAGGGTAAAATAGGCTTTGGGCATGTGGCGGAATTGGTATACGCGTATGCTTCAGGAGCATATGAGAGAAATCTCTTGAGAGTTCGAGTCTCTCCACGCCCACATCGAAAAATAGAATATGCCCAGATGGCGGAATTGGTATACGCGTTCCGACTTTGTCGGGATTCCCGCAAGGGATTGGATGTAAAATTAAATAATTATGCCTTGGTGGCGGAATTGGTATACGCGCTAGTCTTAGGAACTAGTTCCCGCAAGGGATTGAGAGTTCGAGTCTCTCCCAAGGCACAATGAAAAAAATAATTATTACAAAAAATAATTCAGGTGAACGAACGGATAGATTCCTGGTGAGGGAATTTTTTTCTTATACCCGCGGAGAAATTAGCAGGAATATTAAAAGTGGGAATGTTTTGGTGAATGGAAAGGAAACAAAACCGAGCCATGCATTGAAAGAAAATGATGTAGTTGAAATAAATATTCCAGAAAAAACAGTGGGCATAATTGTCAATAAAAATGTTAAATTCGAAATTATTTTTGAAAATGAAAATTTTGTGGTGATAGATAAGCCAGCAGGAGTGCAGGTACATCCAAGTGAAAAAAATGAAGCAGATACTCTAGTAAATGGACTTCTGTATAAATTTCCGGAAATTGGAACTGTCGGAGATGAACCGCAAAATAGGCCTGGCATTGTGCATCGGTTGGACAAAGATACGAGTGGGATAATGCTCATTGCGAGAAATCAAAAAACATTTTTAGAGTTAAAAGAGAAATTCAAAAATCATGAAATTCAAAAAACATATTGGGCACTCGTACACGGAAAACTAGAAAATAAAAAAGGGATAATTGACAAATCCTTAGCGCGTGCGAGAAATTATAAAAAACAAACTATTGCCAACGCAAAAACGCAAACAACAATAAGATCAGCTATTACTGAATATGAGGTCTTGAAAGAAGGAGAGGAATATTCTTTGATAGAGCTAAAACCAAAGACTGGCCGAACGCATCAGATTAGAATTCATATGTCTTCGCTTGGTCATCCAATTGTAGGAGACGAAAAATATAAGCTCCGAAACACAAAAACCGAAGAAAGTGTTGTGCGCCATTTGCTTCACGCTAAAAAGATTAAGTTTAGCTTAAACGGTAAAAATTTCGAGTTTGAGGCTAGCTTGCCAGATGATTTTTCGAAATTTCTGGCAGAAGCCAAAATTATTTGACTAAATATTGATTTAAGGCTAATATAAGAAAGCTAAAATAGTTCTAAAATTAGCCTAAATTCTCAATATATTGGGATAATTTTTTATTTAAGATATAATTTGTTATAATAAAACTATGGAAAAGAAAGTAATCGCGTTTAACAAGAATTTGAGAGGTGAAAACAAGATGGATTTTAAGGCAGGAGACGTGGTAAAAATTCACCTGAGAATTAAGGAAGGTGAAAAGCAAAGACTGCAAATGTTCGAAGGTTTGGTTTTGGGAGTGAAAGGCAGACAAAGTTCTTCTCCAACTATTACTGTGCGAAAAGTGTCGCATGGTGTTGGGGTAGAAATGATTGTACCACTTCTTTCTAAAAATGTTGAAAAAATAGAATTAGTCAAAAAAGCCAAAGTAAGACGAGCAAAATTATACTATATTAGAGATCTGACCCCAAAACAAAGCCGAATGAAATATAAAGTGCTGAAAGAAGCTATTGGAGAAAAGGATGAACAAAATAACACAGAAGCAAAACAGAACGACACAGAAATAAAAGAAGGAAAGATAGAGTAAAACGTGTATGTGTAGTATGACCAGCTTGAAAATAATTGGCAGGCACGTTATACTAGAGGTATGAAAAAGAGAGGAATAAAACCAAAAAACAATATTAATCTCAAGTGGAATCCCAAGCTAGCTTATGTAGTAGGACTAATTACTGCAGACGGTAGTCTATCTAGGGATGGTAGGCATATAAATTTTACCTCAAAGGATTTGCAATTGATTAAGTTATTTAAAAAATGCTTAAAGCTCAGAGTTTCAATTGGAAAAAAAGCGAGAGAAAAAGAGACGGAGAAGAAATATTTTCAGGTTCAGTTCGGGAATGTTATATTTTATAGATGGTTAGTTGATTTAGGGCTCTTTCCAAATAAATCAAGAACGATTGAAGGGCTAAAAATTCCTGACAAATATTTTTTTGATTTTTTGAGAGGTTATTTTGATGGTGATGGATGCATATATTCATATTGGGATCCTCGTTGGCATAGTAGTTATATGTTTTATTTGGAGTTTACTTCTGCAAGCCACAATTTTCTTGTTTGGCTTCAGAAAATAATTAAAAAGTTAACTAAGGTTGAAGGAAGAATAGTTCCAGCACATAGGTCATTTCAGTTAAGATTTGCAAAGAAAAATACTAGAATTGTTTTCGATAAAATGTTTTATACAGAGAAATTGCCTTGTTTGAAAAGGAAATTATCCAAGGCAAAGAAAATATTCTTCACTGATATAAATCACAAATAAGTTAGCCCGGATGGCGGAATTGGTATACGCGATAGGTTGAGGACCTATGCTCGTAAGGGCGTGCGGGTTCAAGTCCCGCTCTGGGCACTAGGAAAATATATTTTGCACGCTTAGCTCAGTTGGCTAGAGCGCCTCGCCTACACCGAGGATGTCGGGGGTTCAAGTCCCTCAGCGTGCACATTTTTTTTACAAACAATCGGCCGAGTTAGCTCAGTGGTAGAGCAGAGGACTGAAAATCCTTGTGTCCCCGGTTCAATCCCGGGACTCGGCACAACGCTAAGCGTTGTTATCGGGACGCTAAGCGTCCCACTAACAAGGCTGTTATCGAAACTAAAATATAAATTTAGGTAATACGAATGATGATAGGAAAGTTAGGATCGGCGTGCCTGCCAGATTTGCTTATTTTATTAGATAGCCCCAACTAAGAATAAAATCTATCAAACTCAATCAGTTGAGGATAAATAATAAGATAGGAAAAAATGATGGGCGTGCCTGCCAAACTTTCTTACTTTGTTATATTTTTCCCCAACTAAGAATTAAGGTTAGTTGAACCAAGCAGTTGAGGATATATAATAAGATAGGAAAGTTAGGCAGGCGGGTATCGTATAGTGGCTATTACACTAGGTTGCCAATCTAGCGATACGGGTTCGATTCCCGTTACCCGCTCACTCTTTAAGTCTCATAATGGAGAAATGTTTTATACTTACATTTTAAAAAGCCTTAAAGATAATCGGACTTATGTCGGGTATTTTTTTGATGTGCAAAAAAGACTGTGCGAGCATAATAGTGGAAGAGTAAAAGCCACAAAAAATCGTATACCGTTGGAAATTTTATTTTTTGAACAATTTGAGACAGAAAAAGAAGCCAAAAAGAGAGAATTGTGGTGGAAAAGTGGAGCGGGCAGAAGAAAATTAGGAGAGTATTTTGAGAAAAATAAATAATTTTGCTTTTTTTGGTTTTGGGTGTAGCATTAAGGCAATAAAAGATAGTTCAAGAAAAATTCAAAGGTGTTTGAAATTTGTATTGATGAGTTAGTATTATAATTTTTTAATTTTAATATGCAAAACCAATCAACAAAATTAGATAAAGCTGTAAAAATTAGCATTGTAGCAGGGGCTTTGGTAGTGGCATTGTCAGTCGCTTATTATTTTTTTATATACCTACCTAAAAAAGAAACCGCAGTAATTTCATATGGTCAGGAATCAAGCCAGATTATCAAGGAAGAAGAGAAGGTTGAAGTCAATACAGAGGAAAAGAGGAGCCCTTCTGAAAGAGCTTTAACGGCCGCCGCTTTTGCTTTTTATAATGGCTCTGATAAAGATCGAGAGAATTTTCAGAAAATTTTTGATGAAGGAGGAAAAGATGCGAACCTCACGATTAACAACTTCGCATCCGTGCTTGATATGGACATTAGTTCATTAATAGAAGTAGAAACTATAAATGATAAAATAAAAAGAAGTAAAGGTGAATCCAAAACTTATACGAACCCGACACCATCTTCAAATAGCACAAGTGCCACGAGCCAATCTTACTATGATGAACACAAACAAAGGCAACAGCAACAATGCCAAGAAGATATAAATAAATACACTATATGTATGAGTAAATATAACTCTGAAATGGCAGAATACAATTCATGTCTTAGCGAAGGGAAAATGTCGTATTGCTCAAAACCGTTTAGCTTTTGCTATAAGCCAATTTGCGCCTATTAGTCATTTGCGATTGTTTAAATAATTTTTAAGTTTTTAATAAATAATATGTATACACCAATTTGGGTTTTAATCTTGGCAATAATTGGGGTATTTTTCTATTTTAAAAAACGAAACACAGAAGAAGGCTCTGAAGAAGATAATTTCAGTCCCGAGGAGAATTGGACAAGAGCAGAGTGGTATAAAGCGAATGTTATGAGAAAAAGTCCAAATCTAGAGAACCACCTCAAAGATGAAAGAGATATGATTGGGGCGATGGAGCTAGATATGATTAGATTGCGAGAGAGATATAAACATGATCCAAAAAAACAATCTGAAATTGCCAAAGACTGGTTTAATTTTGCAAGATCCGTTGATAAAGTCAAATCGGCTAGTGAAATGTTAGATGTGGATGCTGAAGATGATGCTTTTGAATCCTTCATAAATAAAACTAAAGAGCCTCACACTATTATTCAAGAAATTGCTAAAAGAGTCGAGAAGCTACTCGGAGATGAAGCTAAAATAATGACAGTTCGTGAAAGAATAGAAAAACAACAACAAATTGCAAATAATATTCTTAAAGAAGAATCAGATAAAGAGAAGAAGTGAAGTTTGCTACTTACCCTGCTGTCACTCGCAAGCTCGTTCCAGCTAATGAAAACCGAATTGTTTTCAAACTTTCCTTTCAAGAACTGAAAAGAAAAAGAGCAAGGGATTCAGAAAAACTCTTTATAATTCATAATGACTTGTTTTTCTTCCCCTCGCACAACACGACATTTTGCGGACACACTCTTTTCTCTTACAAAAATCTCATTGCCTCAATTTTTGACAAAAAAGGAGTGTCGCAAGAATGCGAGGTTGTGCAACTCGTTTCCTTTTCTTCTTTCTATAGTTTATAAACCAAATCCGCCACTATAGTATTCAAACTAAACAAAGCAGGTTTAATTAAATAATTGGGAGGCTATTTTTCCAAAATTTCTTGAATAATTTTGTACCTACGCTCTTGTGTTAGTCCTTTATGGACACGCAGGAGCGTTTTTATTTTTCCAAAAAATCCATCCAGCGAATTTGTAGTGTT
>JAURXY010000019.1 GCA_030654225.1 bacterium | reverse complement strand
ATCATATTCTGTGCGCGTTTCTCGCATTCCTGAAATTGGAATGGGAACGTATCCAGAATGGTATTTCTTGGTATGAACAAAAATGGTCAATAAATCGGATGGCAACTGCTAATTATTTGGCAAACGCGTAAGTCCTAAATTCCAAGAATATTTTCGAAAAGTCAGCCAAAACAACACCAAAGCCTGCTGGGTTTTGAAATGCGACATTAGAAAATTCTTTGCCAATATTAATCATGAGATTCTAATAAAAATATTGCAAGATTATATTCAAGATGAAAATATTATTAAACTTCTGGAGAATGTGATTGGCAGTTTTAATACCTCACCCTACCCTCTCCTTGAAAAGGAGAGGGGGGAAACAGGAGTTGGACTTCCACTTGGTAATTTGACCTCACAATTATTTGTGAATGTTTATATGAATAAATTTGATCAATTCATAAAACACAAAATAAAAGCCAAATATTATATTCGCTATGCTGATGATTTTGTGATTTTATCGAAAGATAAAAAAGAATTGGAAAACTTAATCGAATCGATTAAAACTTTTTTGCGAAACGAATTGAAATTAGAAATTCATCCCAACAAAGTTTCCATTGAAACCTTTTCTTCAGGCGTTGATTTTTTGGGAATGGTTAATTTCCCAAATCACAAAGTTTTGCGGACAAAAACTAAAAGGCGAATGTTCAAAAAAATTAAAAGTAAAAAGAATGATTTGGAAAGTGGGATAATTCTTGAAGAATCTTTCGGTCAAAGTTTGCAATCGTATTTGGGAGTTTTGAAACATTGCGAGGGGTGGGGAATTGAGGAAAAAATACAACAACTATCAAAATTCTGATTAATTCATTTTTTCTTTATCTCTTGCCGTGCAATCACAATGGCAAAAACTTTTTTGGCACCGGCGGATTTCAGAATCTTTGCTGCTTCAAGGAGAGTGGCGCCCGTAGTACAGATATCATCGACTAGTAGAATGGTTTTATCTTTTATAATTTCCCCCTCACCCCCAGCCCCTCTCCCGATTACGGGCGAGGGTGGCGATAGAGCAAAAATATCCCTGACATTTTTTTGTCTTTCTTGATAATTTTTTATTTTCATCTGCGCGGAAGTATATTTTTTTCGAAGAAGAAAGTTGGAAATGACTGGCAAGGGAAAGCCGGGAGTCAAATTCTGGGAAATATACTCGGCAAGAATTTCTGATTGATTGAAACCTCGCCATCGGAGGCGCCTAGAATGAAGGGGGATAGGGATGATGAGATCTGGCAGAGGTGAATTGTGGAAAACAAAAGCTTGGCAAATAATTTTGGCTAAAATTTCGCCTAATTCAGGAATGAAATTATATTTAAAGCAATGCACCAAACGAGAAATCCCACCTTTTTCATATTTAGCACTCACAACAAGAGTATCAATTGGCCAAATTTCATTTTTTGCTAAGAATTTATCCTTGCACTTTGGACAAATTCGACCATTTGGCGAGATTGTTTTTTCACAATACGGACAAACTTGAACAGGAAGGATGGAAATTTTTTGAGTGCATTCTTGGCAAACCCATTCGCCATATTTTTGGCAATATAAACAATGGATGGGAAAAAGTGTATCGAGAAGAAAGTTTTGAATAAGTTTAAACAAGTTTTTTTATGTTATTTTTATAATATAATACCCCTGCCCGCACTGCTACGCAAGACGTTGCAGGCGGGCCCGCCCGCAACGCTTCGCAAGCGAGCTTGTTCGCGTAGCGATGCGGGCAGGGTGTGGATAACTTTTTAAGTTAGTAGTTGAAAATTAAAAAATGTGGTATAATTAATTTGTGGAAAAAATGCAAGCTAATTTTAATGTAAATAAAAACAAAAATGTTTGATTTTGGTTTTGGCACAAAAAAAATTCTAGGAATTGATATTGGTGCTTCAGCTTTGAAAATAGTTGAGTTGGAATTGCGTTCTGGCAAAGCCTATCTTTCTAACTATGCTTGGATGGAAATTCCCGATATTTCAGAAAAAAATAACAACATTGGCTCAAGCTTTTTTGAGACAGCTACCCCAGAATACATAAAGAAAGCTCTTCGGTTGGCTAAAATTAAAACTAAAAAAACATATGCATCCATTCCATCTTTTGGGGGTCTCATTACACTGATTGATTTCCCTAAAATGGCGCCAGAAGATATGGAACAGGCGATAAAATTTGAAGCTCATAAGTATATTCCAACTTCTCTGGACGAAGTGGTGACTAGCTGGGAAGTTATCAAAGATGAGAAAACAAATAATGGTCAGAAGAATAATATCCAAGTTCTTTTGGTGGCAGCTTCAAAGAATAAAGTCTTGACTTATGAAAAGATAATAAAAGACGCTGGTCTCAAGCCACTCGGAATTGAAATGGAAAATCTAGCTATGGTTGATTCTCTGGTTGGTAATGATTTGGGAAATTTTATAATTATAGATATTGGTTGGCGAGTTTGCAACATAATTTATACCGAGAAGGGAATAATCAAGGCCAATCGCAACATCGATGCTGGAGGGAAGGATATTACCAAAATTATCGCTAGAAGCTTGGGAGTTACTTTTGAAAGAGCGGAAAAAATGAAAATTTCTGAAAAAGATTTTTTTAGTGCAGAATCAAGTTTGCACTTTCCTTCGATTGATATAATAATCGGCGAGATTTCAAGAATAATTAATGTTTTGCCAAAAAGAGGAGATACCCCAGATGTTGATGCACTAATTCTCTCTGGCGGGACAGCCAACTTGTTTGGTTTTAAGGAGTTTATTCAGAAAAAAATAGGAATAAAAACTATTATTGGCAATCCTTTTAGTCGAGTGATTTATGACAAGAAAATAGAGCCGGCTTTGGAAAAAGTCAAAAGCCAATTTACTGTAGCAATAGGACTGGCTCTGAAGGGAATAGAAAAGTTGCAAGAAAAATAATTAATTTAATTTAAAATAAAAAAAATATGCCAAATATAAATTTAGCAACGGAAAATGTTTCGAAGGGAAGTTCTAAGCCAATTGGAAAAGGCTTGCTTTCGGTTATGGGTATACTAATACTAGTGATAGTATTATACGGAGTATTGCTTTTGGTTAACTCTCAATTATCTTCAAGAACCAAGACTGTTCAGGACGAATATAATCTTGAATATCAAAAATTTCTTTCAGGCAATGGCAACGAAATTATAGATTTCAAAAATAGAAGTGATTCGGCGGAAAAAATAATGGCAGAAAATAAATCTATGGCGGAAATTATGAGTCACATAGAAAATTCTATGCTTCCTTCGGTATATCTGAACTCCTTAAAATATAATAAAACCACAAAAACATTGTCATTGCTTTGCGTAGGGGATAATTTTCAAACAGTAGCCAAGCAAATATTAAGCTTCAAACAAGATAGTTATTTTTCTGCTGTTATCCCCGGACGAAGCTCAATAGATACTCAAAATAATAATAAATTAAATTTTGACATAGACTTAGTAATAAAATAATAAAAAAATATGAAAATAAAAATACTTCTGATACCTCTTCTAATAATAGCCATAGCAACTTTTTCTATTTGGCTTGTTTATCCTACTTATTCCAATGGAGCTGATGGAGTAAAAGAGAATTATGCCAAACTAAAGAGCGAGCAAAAGAAACTTATCGAACTTCAAAATAAGAGCGAGAATGTCAATAGTCTTTCTGCGCAATTTTCTTCATTACTGGAAAAAGATGCTCTCTATGCTTTTGTTCCAAAGAATGCGAAAGAAGAAGAAATAATAAACAGTCTGAGCAGTTTGTCCTCGGCTTCCGGTTTATTGCTGTTTGATTCAAAGATCAATCAGCCCAATAAGGATAAATCCATCGAATCTAGCGAGGAACTTCAAACTGTCAATAAAGAAGAAAAATCTTTACCTGAGATTCAAAACTTCAAAGTAGAGATGAAACTGGCTGGCAGTTATGATAAAATAAAAGATTTTTTGATTAATGTGGGAAAATTTAGCCGAAGCAATAATTTTGATATACTAGAAATAAGCCGGAATGTTTCTAATGAAGTAGAAACAGTTAGCTCAGATGTCCTTTCAGTTAATATCGCATTAGATTTTAATGTTTTGAAAGAGGCAAAGTTAAACGAATCAAATATCGGCAGTTCAATTTTCTCTAATCCAAAATTAGAAAGCAAAATTATTACTGAAATAAAAAATCAGAGAAATGCCAATATTTTTCAATTAAATGTTGATCCAAAAGGAAAAAGTAATCTCTTTCAAATGTAGTTTTCGCTTATGCCAAATAATGCATCTTCGCTTAGTCGAACCGCTTCAGGTTCAGCTATGGCGGATGATAAAAAAATAAATAATAGTTTTTCCGATCTCAATGATATTGCTCATTTGGAAAAAACTCCCAAGAAAATAGAAGAAAGTGCAATTAATTTGATTCCTAGGGAAGTTTCGGAAAAATATCGCATTGCAGCCTTTGAAAAAAGAGGTAATTTGGTGAAGATTGCGATTGTTAATCCTAAGGATATGGGGGCACTTAACGCCTTGCGTTTTGTAGCAGAAAAAGAAAATGTGGAAATGGAAGTCTATCTTGTTAGTGAGGAAGTTTTTTGTGAAATAATTGAACAATACAGTGGCCCAGCAGAGGCACTCAAGGAAGCTGTGAAATCATTTAAAAGCGAAGTGGTTTTTTCTGAAGAAGATTCTGATAAGACAGAAAAGAAAAATGAGGCTCTAAAAGATGCTCCTGTAACTAAATTGGTAGAGGTTGTCATCGGTCATGCAATCGAAGGTGGTGCTAGTGATATTCATATCGAACCGATGGATAAGGATTATCGCGTGAGATTTCGCGTGGACGGAATTTTGCATGTGAGCCTTATTATGCCCAAAGAAATTGGACCGGCGGTAATTTCTCGGATAAAAATTCTAGCTAATTTGAAAATTGACGAAAAAAGAAAACCACAAGATGGAAGGTTTAGGACAATAAATGAAGGTAAAGAAATAGATTTTCGTGTTTCAACATTGCCAGTTATTTCTGGAGAAAAAATAGTTATGCGAATTCTCGATAAGGATCAGGGCTTGTCGAGTATCGAAGCACTAGGACTTTTTGGGACAGCCTTAGAAAATGTCAAAAAAGCGTTAGAAGAAACTTATGGTATGATACTTTTCACTGGCCCAACGGGCAGTGGAAAATCAACTTCACTGTATGCTCTTTTGAAAATATTGAATATAGACGAAAGAAATATTATCACTCTCGAAGATCCAATCGAATATAATATTGAAGGTTTGAATCAAAGTCAAATAAAACCGGAAATAGGGTATACTTTTGCTTCAGGGCTTCGCACAATTTTGCGTCAAGATCCGAATGTTATAATGGTAGGAGAAATTCGCGACAGTGAAACGGCAGAGCTTGCAGTGCACGCTGCTCTTACGGGACATTTAATGTTTTCAACGCTACACACTAACACAGCGGTGGGAGCAATTCCAAGACTCATTGATATGGGAATCGAACCATTTCTCTTGGCTTCATCTTTGCGAATCGTTGTTTCTCAACGGTTGGTGAGAAAAATTTGCGAAAAATGCAAGGAAGAAAAAAAAGTTCCTGATTCAGTGAGAAAAGCGATAGAAAGCGAGGTGAAAAGCATTCCGGAAGATGAATTGAAAAAATATGGAATTGATAGTAAAAAAGAAATAAAGTTCTATCATGGTAAGGGTTGTGATGATTGCAATGGTACGGGTCTTCGTGGACGACTAGCAATATATGAAGCAGTTCCAATTAATGAAAACATTAAAAACATTATTACAGAAAAAAAAGGAAGTGAAGAGATAATCAATAAGGAGCGAGAGGTCTTGGGGGTGATAACGATTAAACGAGATGGAATATTGAAAATAATCAAAGGACTCACTACAATAGAAGAAGTGGATCGCGTTACGGAGGGAGGCATAACACTGGAAGAAGAAAATGATTAACTAATTCCTAATAATAAAATTATGGATGATGCAAAAAAAACCATTATGATAGTTGAAGACGATACTTTTGTGATGGATATTTACGAAACTAAAATAGCCAAGGAGGGAATGAATGTGATCTCGGCAAATAACGGGATGGAAGCGATAAAAAAATTAGAGGCGGGAGCAAAACCAGACCTGATTCTTTTGGATATCCTAATGCCGTATATGGGCGGGTTGGAACTACTTAGAAAAATAAAAGAAGATAAAAATTTGAAAGATATTCCGATAGTTCTGCTCACTAACTTGAGTCAAAAAGAAGAAATCGAAGAAGGGCTTGGTTTGGGAGCGAAAGATTATCTCATCAAATCGCACTTTACCCCTTCAGAAGTTATGGAGAAAATAAGTCAATATTTAAAATAAAAATTATGGCTCACATAGAACAGCGGATAAAAAATTTACTTCGATTGGCTGCGCAACAAGGAGCATCTGATCTCCATTTGACAGTTGCTCGCTATCCAACTTTCAGAATAGATGG
Source organism: bacterium (assembly GCA_030654225.1). Taxonomy (GTDB): domain Bacteria; phylum Patescibacteriota; class Minisyncoccia; order Moranbacterales; family UBA2206; genus UBA2206. The sequence goes on along the minus strand of JAURXY010000019.1, from coordinate 12,317 downwards.
AAAGTTAGTTCCGCTTACTGAGGAAAATATTTTGACGCCAGCAGATACTCGAGAAATGTGCGATGTGATTATGAATGAAGAAAAAAAGAAAATTCTTATGGATGAAGGGCAGGTTGATTTTTCCTATAATTTTGAAGATAAAATTCGTTTTCGAGTGAATGCTTTTTTTCAACAAGGCTATGTGAGTGCGGCTTTTCGTCTAATTTCTAATAATATAAAGACACTAGAAGAATTGAATATGCCAGAAACTCTTTATGAATTCATCAATCCTTCTCAGGGACTGGTTCTTTTTGTTGGACCAACAGGACAAGGAAAATCAACAACACTCGCTGCGCTTATCAACCAAATAAATCATACTCAAGAAAAACATATAATTACTATTGAAGATCCAATTGAATATATCTATCAGCAAGATCGATGCATAATTGAGCAAAGGGAGGTATATCAAGATTCCAAAGATTTCCCTTTGGCACTGCGAGCTATTTTTCGTGAAGATGCCAATGTCATTCTTCTGGGCGAAATGCGAGATTTGGAAACAATTTCAACAGCACTCACAGCTGCTGAAACGGGGCATCTAATCTTTGCAACACTGCATACTAATGACAGCGCCCAAACAATTGATCGTATAGTTGATGCCTTTCCTGCTCATCAGCAAAACCAAGTTCGCTCACAACTTGCCAGTGTTCTTTTGGCAGTAGTTTCACAAAGACTTTTGCCAAGAATGGACGGTGGAAGAATGCCGGCAGTTGAGATAATGATAAAAAATCATGCTATTGAAAATCTTATTCGAGAAAATAAACCATACCAAATTGATAATGTGATTGAAACTAGTCTTGACCAAGGAATGATGACGATGGATAAGTCTTTGTCCGAACTAGTTAAGCAGGGAATAATTTCTCTTGAAACTGCTAAGGCTCATGCTAAGGATGGAAAGAATTTTGAGACGCTACTTAGGTTCTAGTCATAATTATAAATTTATGCTAAAATAAAAATATGAAATTTAATTTTAAAGCCAAAACACAAGAGGGGGAATATAAAGAAGGAGTTATCAACGCTTCTTCCAAGGAATTGGCGGTGACAATTTTGCAAAAAAATAATTTATTGCCAATAAGTGTTCAATCAGAGGAAATAGAAAATGATTTGCTTAAGACTTTTTTGAAATATTATGATCGAGTAACAGAAAAAGAGCTAGTAATTTTTTTCAGACAACTGGCCATTCTCATTGAAGCGCGAGTGCCAATCGTAACTTCTCTTTCCGCCATCAAAGAACAAACTAGCAATGAATACTTAACTAAAATTATTCGAGAAATGATAAGCGACATTGAAGACGGAATGTCTTTTTCTGGTTCAATGGAAAAGTACAAAGATGTTTTTTCTAATCTTTCTATAAATATAATCAAAGCGGGAGAAGCTTCGGGAAATTTGAAAAAATCCGTTGACTATGTGGCGGAAAATATTGAAAGAAATTATGCCTTAGCGTCGAGAGTAAAGTCCGCTCTAATTTATCCAGCTTTAGTTTTGCTTGTATTTTTTATCATTGGTTTTCTGGTGGTTTCGTTCATTATTCCAAAACTTACAGGCATCATAAAAGAAATGAACGCCGATGTGCCTTGGTACACAACTGTGGTTATCGTGGTGGGGGATTTTATGGCTGTCTATTGGTGGGCAATCGCGCTTGTGATGGTCGCTTTTGTCGGCGCATTTTTCTATTATCTAAACACTGAAGAAGGAAAAAAAGAATGGGATCAGATAAAAATAAAATTGCCAATTGTGGGACCGATTTTTCGCTATGTCTATATCACGCGTTTTGCAGAAAATCTATCCGTACTTCTCACTGGCGGAATTCCCATTATTCGAGCACTCACGATTGTGAGCTCAGTGATCAACAATGTTGTTTTTGAAAATATTTTCTTGGCCGCCGCTGAAGAAGTCAAAAGAGGAGGGAATATGAGTACGATCCTCAAAAAAAGCTCTGACATTCCGCCAATGGTGACGCATATGGTGAAAATTGGAGAAGAATCGGGACAAATTGATTCAGTGCTTGGACATATCGCCAAATTCTATGATCAAGAGACAGAGGTGATGACAAAGAACTTAGCTACACTTCTCGAACCACTCCTTATGATTTTTATCGGTGTAGCTGTGGGATTTATGGCGTTTGCGATTTTGATGCCGATATATAACATTGCAGGGCAGATAAAATAAAAATTATTTAGATATTTGACGGGTTTAATATAGAAAAAAATAAATATTAAAATAGAAAGCGAGGTGAAAATATGACAAAGAAAAAAACAACAAAAAAAGTTGCTAAAAAAGCAACTAAGAAAAAGAAAGGATTTACCCTGATCGAACTTTTGATCGTTATCGCCATTATTGGTATCTTAGCGTCAATTGTTTTGGTGAGTTTGAATAGCGCGAGAAGTAAGGCACGACAAGCGGCCTTTAAAGGTGCGGTATCAAGCTTATCCCCAGCTCTCATAATTTGTGCGGATGATCAATTAGCTATTGCTTCTCCTGGAACGGGAGGCACTACTGCTATTTGCGTCGGATCAGACACATATCCAAATCTTACTCCTGCATGTGGAACTGGTAATGCCGGAACTTTTACTGCAACTGCTGCTAGTACTCTCGATCTTCCCGAAGTTGCTATTACGGGTTGTACTTCAGAGCCTACTTGTAGTGGCGCAGTATGCAATACTTCTGGATGCACAGGTGGATGTTTCTAGTTTTTTGAAAGAGAATATTTTTACTTGCCAATTTATCCGCCTAGGCGAAATTGGCAAGTTCCCAGACTAACTTTTAAAAATAAAAAGGTTAGTGTGGGAGCTTAAGAAAAAGTTTTAAATTTTTATGTTAAATAAGAAAGCTTTTACTTTAATCGAACTTTTAATAATCATTGCGATTATTGGAATTTTGGCGTCGGCAATTTTGATAGGTATCAGTCAATCACGCAAAAACGCCAGAATCAATGGTGCAAAAACCTCTATGAAAAGTGTTCTGACAGCTATTATTGCTTGCAAGGATGGAAGTGGTGCAGTTGCTAATCCTATCGCTGGTAATGATATTTGTAATCCAGTATCGGCTGGTTTAGCTAACGCAAAATGGCCGGTGCTTTTATATGGTTATACTTATGTGGCTGGTGGGATATATAACTCGACCAGTTGTAGTTTTGAAATTTCCACTAACAATGATACGGCTTCAAATTTATCTTGCGGTTGTATTTCTCAATCTTGTAAATAAAAAAATTGATCCTATGTCTAAATCCTAAGAGTATCCGCAAAATTTGGCGGATTTTTGTTTTTGTGGTAAGATTGGGGTATGGAAAAAAATGTCATTAAAAAATATCGAAAACAATATGCCAAATAAAAAAAATAAGAATGATGAGGTAGTGACTGTCGGATATCTTGATCAAAAAATAGATCAGGTAATGTTAGCGAACAAAAATCAGCTTGATCAAAAAATAGATCAGGTAATGTCAGCGGTGGCAAAGGGCTTTGCCGGAAATGATGAAAGATTTAATAGGCTCGAAGGGCGAGTGGCTGGTTTGGAAATTGCCGTTGGTGAAATGCGCGAAGACATTAAAGATTTGAAAGAAGGCTTCAATCGTCTGATGAATACTTTGGATGGAATGGTAAAAAAACAAGAAGCAGTAGAGCAGGAATTTGTCATAATGAAAAAAAGAATGGAAAAAATAGAAAAGATTTTGAAAGAAAAATTGGGTGTAGAAATTTCCGCTTTTGTGTAATTATAAAAATAAAAACAAACTAAATTTATGCTTATACTAATTTTTCTCATCGCTGGTCTAATTGTTGGAAGTTTTTTGAATGTGCTCGTATATCGGATTCATACAGCCGAAGAGCTTATTTTCGATCGTTCGAAGTGTCCGCATTGCAAGAAACAAATTCGCTGGTATGACAATATTCCGGTAGTTAGTTTTGTCATTTTGAAATTTCGTTGTCGAGATTGTCAGAAAAAAATTTCTTGGCAATATCCAATCGTGGAAATTTTCACGGGGGTGATTTTCGCGCTCGTAGGCTGGAAATTTTTTGTGCTGATTGACACGGCTTCTTGGTTTCCAACTGCCTACTATCTGTTTATGGCTTCTTCACTGATTACAATCTTGGTTTATGATTTCCTCTATTTGGAAATTCCTGGTTCAGTATTGTGGGTTTCAATTTTTCTCGCTGTTATTTTCGGACTCTATTTGGACGGAACTTCTTTGCTAAAATTAGAAAATAATACTGTAAATTTATTAGACACAATAACATATCCAGGAATTTTGTCTGCTACAACAGCTTTCGTTTTTTTCTTTTCTCTGTCTTTTTTCTCGAAGGAAAAATGGATGGGGATGGGAGATGCCTATTTAGTGATTCTTTTAGGACTGATCTTAGGCTGGCCGGAAATTTTGCTTGCTCTTTTCTTGGCCTTTTTTCTGGGAGCCGTTTATGGTATAATAATGTTAGCAATGAAAAAGAAAAAAATGAAAAGCCAAGTGCCATTTGCTCCATTTTTGGTTCTTGGAACGCTCATCGCTTTGCTTTTCTATTTGCCGATAATTAATTGGTATTTCTCTCTTTTTATTACTTATTAAATTATAATGAAAAAAGGTTTTACATTATTAGAATTGATGGTAATCATAGGCATAATTGGCATTATGACTGGCGTTGGCTTGGTTTCTTTGTCTCCTGCCAAAAAGCATTATGCTTTGAAATCAGCGCAGGATGAAGTGACGGCAGCGATAAAACTGGCGCAAAGTTATGCACTTCAAGGCAAGATGCCTAGTTCTGGAGACATTGCTTGTGCTTATGGTTTCTATTTGGTGAATGATAGCACATACCAAATATTTTATTATAAAAAAAATACTACTGATGGTAGTTGTGGAACGACAGAAAATAAAGTAGAAGAAAACACTCTAAAAAACGCAGTAACCGCACATAGTCCTCAATCCAGAGTTTATTTTATGATTCCGAGCGGGCAAATGAATTTGAACTATTCAGTTTATTTTGACTATGCTGGAGTGAATACAACAAGTAATGTAATTGTGGATTCGGGTGGTTTAGTGACGGAAAATTAAAAAACAAAAAATGTTGCAAAAATTTTCTAAAAACAAAAATTATTCCGGTTTTTCTTTTATCGAAGCAATCCTCGCTGTTTTTTTGATATCCACAGGCATGATTGTTGTTATGAGTCTGATGTCATCCAGTCTCAAAGAATCAATGGGTAGTCGTGATCAAATTGTTGGAGTGTTATTGTCTCAAGAAGGAATTGAATTGGTGAGAAATTTGCGGGATAATAATTGGGCAAACGATAGAGATACTTTTGATAGTATTTATTTTCCAGCTAGCGATGATATGACTTGTAGTATATTATCAACCCCTACTGCGATAAATAATTCTCCAACAAATTATAATATCTCAGGAATACCAAACAAATTTCAAAGAAAAATTCAAGTTGATTATGATGATATACTAAAAAATACTGCCGAAATTACAAGCGTAGTTATTTGGGGAAGTGGTGGTTTTCCAGCATCATTAAATAACTGTAGCACAGCCACTAAATGTGCCTATACCAAAACAACCCTAACTCGTTGGGGTGGAATGTAAAAATATGAAAAGTAATAAAAACAAAAAGAATAAAAATTATCAAGGCTTTTCTCTTTTGGAAATGCTGATTTCTATGTTTATTTTCGTGGTGACAATTATAATAGCCGTTTCAATTTTTGCTAATGTCGCTTCTGCTCGACAAAAAAGTCGGAAGATTCAAAAAAATATGGAAGATGCTAGAACGGCGTTGGATCTGATGGCGAAAAATATGCGTATGAGCACTGGACTTGGCGAAGTTTCAAATCAGGAAATTTATATGTACAATAATTCTCAGGGGCAGTGTGTTAGTTATAAATTTGATAATAACAAATTAAAAATAAGTCAAGAAACTCCTTCAGATACAGATAATCCAGCTTGCGACACAATAACATATCCATCCTATTCTTCTGTAATTGGAAGCGATGTTTCAGGAAGTTTTGTGGTAGTGCCAACTTCAATTATTGCGCCAAAAGCTGTGGGCAAAGCGACAGTCATTTTGACGATAGATGGAGTGAATATGCAAACTAGTGTTTCGTTTCGAGATTATAATAACATGATTCAATAGAAATTTATTATGTTGAAAAAAAAATCACCAAAGAATAAAAAAAAGGGATCGGCTCTGGTTGTGACGCTATTTGTTTTGGCGATAATTTTGATTTCGGTGCTTAGTATAACCTTAGTTGCAGTGAAAGAACGCAAAGCCTCAATTGGATCTTCGGGATCCAACCGAGCCTATCAATCTTCTGATGAAGGGATTGAAAAAGTGATGCAGGCGATAACACGAGGGAACTACACAACTGTTGGTAAAATGATAACAGGCGCAGGTTTTAGCTGTTCGAGTGGAATAATAACTGGGACTGGCTATGAAGTAGAACTTCTTGATATTGCCAATGCTCAAATTGCTTGTATCGATAGTTCTACTGCTCTTGTTTCTACTATCACTAGAATAAAATCAATTGGCACAGCTTCTGGAAATAAGAGAGCGACAGATGCGTTGGTGTCGAATAAAAGCACCAAAAACTTATTGCATCTCAATGAAGATCCTCCTGTGGACAGTTCATATTTTAGTGATAAATATACAATTACTAATGTGGGAACTGTTCCTTTTTCCGATACCATTCCCACCGCTGTGGATAATACAAAGTATGGGGTGTTTTCAGCTGGAAAATATTTAGAGGTTGAAGCTACTTCTGATGCAGTAGAAAATTGGAACTTTGACGATAATGATTTTACAATTGATGCTTGGGTGAAAATCGGTAATCCTGGTCCAAATAAATATACTTTAGTTAGTCGTTGTGAAGATAATACAAAACCTGGTAAATGCAATTTTTATTTTGATATAACTGGCCATGGTCTTGTTAGTTTTAATTATTCATCTGGTGGATCAATTAAAACTATCAGTTATACAGATTCAACAATTACTAATGATAGCTGGCATCATTTGGTTTTTGAAAGAAAAGGCGATAAGGGATATTTTTTCATTGATGGAAGTATGAATTTATCAGCTGATACTTTTGGCAGTGGCGATGTAATCGCATTTGATTCAACTGTAGCACATGAACTTCGAGTGGGTATAAATTTCAAAAGCGAATCCGCTGATTCAAAGTCTCAATTTATTGGCAATATGGACGAACTGCGCATTACTAAAGGTGTGGCTCGTTTTCCAATAACAGATCAAAACGGTAGCAGTGTCCCAGGATATTTTACTCCTTGGGACATCGAATATGCACCAAATGACTAGTTTTTTGAATTTATTTTTCAATAAAAAAGCGTCGTTTGGACGCTTTTTGTTTTTAGGATTTTTTGAGGTATAATAGGAATATGGATAAAAATCAAATCAAAATTCGCATAGAAAAGCTTTCTCGGGAAATCAACAAGATTCGCTATCAGTATCATGTTTTGGACAAGCCGGATGTGACGGATGAAGTTTATGATTCACTGACTAAGGAACTGCGTGAACTGGAAGAAAAATTTCCAGAGTTGAAATTGCCTGATTCGCCGACGCAAAGAATTGGCGGGACGCCACTTTCAAAATTTCAAAAAGTAAAACACCAAATTCGCCAATGGTCATTTGATGATGTTTTTGATTTTTCGGAACTTGGAAAATGGGAAGAAAAAGTGAAGCGACTTGCAGAAAAGAACCCTCTCCTGTCCGGAGTACCGGACATCCTCTCCCAAAGGGAGAGGAGGAATACAGCGGAGTTGGAATATGTTTGCGAGATAAAAATTGATGGATTGAAAATTATTTTGAATTACAAAAATGGAATTTTCGTTCAAGGTGCCACGCGTGGAGATGGACTAATTGGTGAAGACGCGACGGAAAACATCAAAACAATTTATTCCGTGCCATTAAAACTAAGTACCCCGATTGATTTGGTGGCAGTGGGAGAATGCTGGCTTTCTAAATCGGAATTGAAAAGAATAAATAGCGCGCGCAAAATTCAAAATGAGGCGCAGTTTGCCAATTCTCGAAATGCTGCTGCGGGATCAATTCGACAACTGGATCCGAAAGTTGCGGCGAGTAGAAAGCTAGACTCATTTGTTTATGATATTGATTTTTTAGCCCTCTCCCCAGCCCTCTCCCGAGTACAGGAGAGGGGGTTAATGAAAATTCCTCAAACACAAATGGAAGAATTAATTTTGTTGGAAAAATTAGGCTTTAATGTTAATCAAGAAAGAAAACTTTGCAAAAATATCGAAGAAATTCAGAAATTTTATGATAGTTGGAAAAACAGAAAAGACAAAGAAGATTATGGAATTGATGGGATAGTGATAAAAATAAATTCCAAAAAAATTCAAGACGCGCTGGGGTACACTGGAAAATCTCCGCGTTGGGGCGTGGCCTATAAATTCCCAGCCGAAAAAGTGACAACAGTGATTGAGGATATCAAAATTCAAGTTGGTCGTACTGGTGCGCTCACACCCGTAGCACATCTTAGACCGACAGTTGTGGCTGGTTCAACCGTGAGTCGTGCCACCTTGCACAATGAAGACGAAATAAAAAGATTGGATATTAAAATTGGTGACACAGTAGTGATTCGAAAAGCGGGAGATGTCATTCCGGAAGTGGTGGAAGTTTTGAAAAATTTGCGAACTGGAGAGGAAAGAAAATTTAAGATGCCGACAGTCTGTCCGATTTGTGGGAGTTCAGTTATGAGAGAAGAAACAATCAACCAAAGCTCGGCTTTTCCCTTACTCGCTTCCGCTCGCAATTCCTCAAAGCCAAGCTTTTCCGCAGCGACATATTGCAAAAACAAAAAATGTTTTGCGCAGGAGAAAGAAAAAATAATTCATTTTGTTTCCAAAAAAGGTTTCAATATTGATGGTTTGGGGGAGCGAATTGTTGAGCAACTGATGAACGAAGGATTGGTTTCAAATTTTTCCGATATCTTTGAACTCACAAAAGGGGATTTGGAACCATTGGAAAGATTTGCTGAAAAATCAGCCGAAAATTTGCTTTTTGCAATAGAAGAAAGCAAAAAAATAACTTTGCCAAAATTTTTGTTTGCACTGGGGATACGTCATCTAGGAGAGGAAGGTGCGGTTTTGGTGGAAAGAAATATGGAAAAAATATTTAAAATAAAATTGAAAAATATTTTAGATTTAATGGAAATTTTTTCAAAAATACAAAAAGAAGAATGGCTTAAAATTAAAGGTGTGGGAGATAAGGTGGCGGAAAGTTTGGTGGAGTGGTTTGGTAATCAAGAAAACATCGAAGTTTTGGAAAAAATGGCAGAATTGGGAGTGGAAATTATTATAGAAAAAGAAGAAAAAAATGGGAGTAAAAAATTGGAAAATTTGACTTTTGTTCTGACTGGGGAGCTCAAAAGCTTTACAAGAGACGGCGTTAAAGATATTATAAGAAAAGAAGGAGGGGATGTTTCTAGCTCGGTGAGCCGAAAAACTGATTATGTTTTGGTGGGCGAAAATCCTGGATCAAAATTTGGAAAAGCGCAAGAATTAAAAGTGAAGATTATAAACGAGGAGGAGTTTAAGAAAATGATATAATATTTACGAAAGTACGAATTAAACGAAAGTACGAATTCGCCCGGCCTCGACTCGCGAAGACGCTTGTCGACGCGAGGCGGGTAATTTAGCTAGATTAGTATTTTCGTAAATAAGAATTAAAATAAAAGCATGATAAGTAAAGATGAAGTTCGACATATCGCCGGATTAGCTCGAATCGGGATGAATGAAAAAGAAATCGAAAAGTTTTCCAAAGACTTGTCGTCGATTTTGGATTTTGTCGAACAACTCAAAGAAGTTGATGTGAATGGAGTGGAGCCAACGGCACATATCACGGGATTGGAAAATAAATTTAGAGAAGATAAATTTAGGGAATTTGAAAATATAGACGGAATCAAAAAATTATTTCCGGAAAGTAAGAATGGATATAATAAAGTGAAAAGTGTATTATAACCGATGCGAAACTACGAAACAAGAACGAATCTACGAACGAATAAAAAAACACGAAAATAAACTATGATTAAGGAATTGCACCAAAAATTAATCAACAAAGAAATTACCTCAGTTCAATTGACCGAGCAGTATTTTGATATGATTTCTAAAAAAGATGCCGAACTGCATGCCTATTTAACTTTGACCAAAGAACTGGCCTTGGAACAAGCAAGATATGTGGACGAAAAAATTTCGCGAGGAGTTGAAATTGGAATCATTGAGGGAATTCCGGGAGCAATCAAAGATAATATGTGCATCCAAGATGTGAGAGCAACGGCCGGTTCAAAAATTTTGGATAATTACATTGCGCCTTATGACGCAACAGTGGTGACAAAATTGAAAGAGGCGGGAGCAATAATTTTGGGCAAAACAAACTGCGATGAATTTGCGATGGGATCTTCCACGGAAAACAGTGCTTATGGCGCCACAAAAAATCCTCATGATGAAGAAAGGGTTCCTGGTGGTTCGTCTGGCGGATCAGCCGTAGCGGTGGCTTCTGATATGGCGGTTTGGTCGCTTGGTTCAGATACGGGTGGATCAATTCGTCAACCAGCATCATTTTGTGGAATAGTAGGTTTGAAACCTACTTACGGACGAGTATCGCGCAGTGGTCTTATGGCTATGGCTTCGAGTTTTGATCAGATTGGTCCAATGACAAAAACAGTTGAAGATGCGGCAATAATTTTGTCGATAATTTCCGATCATGATGAAATGGACGCCACCTCCGCGCCAAATTTTGGAAAAAAATATGAAGACTATTTGACTGGCGAAATAAAAGGCATGAAAATTGGAGTTGTCAAAGAATATTTGAATGGATTGAACGATGACGTTAAAAAAGTTATAGAGAATGTGATTGAGAAATATAAAAAATTAGGGGCGGAAATTTTGGAAATAGAGCTCCCAAATGCAAAATATGCTTTGCCGACCTATTATATAATTCAACCATGTGAAGTTAGTTCAAATCTAGCAAGATTTGACGGGATAAAATATGGTATGCGCGCCGATGACAAAAAAAATTCTGACTATAACCCAGACGGATTGCCAAAAAATTTGTTGGAAAATTATTTAGACACTCGGTCCTATGAGCTTGGCGCGGAAGTGAAGCGTCGGATAATGTTGGGCACTTATGCGCTTTCTTCTGGATATTATGACGCTTATTATCTTCGGGCGCAAAAAGTTCGCACATTGATCAAGCAAGATTTTGAAAAAGCATTTCAACAAGTAGATTTAATTTTGACTCCCACTGCTCCAACGCCAGCTTTTAAAATTGGAGAAAATACCAACGACCCATTGCAAATGTATTTGGAAGATATTTTCACCATCACAGCCAATATCGTTGGTGTTCCAGCTATTTCAGTTCCAGGTGGGAGTGTGAAAGTGGACGGAAAAGAATTGCCAGTCGGTTTTCAATTAATGGGTAAATGGTTCGATGAAGAAAATTTGTTCAACGTTGCGCATGCTTTTGAAATTTCTTAATTTACGAAAATACGAATTTAGCTAAATTACGAATAAAATTAAAACAAAATTAACAAGGATTAGTAATTTCGTTAGATTCGTACATTCGTAAATATAATAAAAAATATGGAAAACTTAATAAGTCTTCTGAGTAATAGTGGTGTGGATATTTTGGGTTTTTATAACTCAACCTTTTTTGGGATTGTGAAATTTATTTTAGGAATTTATGCAGTGGTGGTTTTTGCGGATATTGTGCTTTTGCTCATACAGCGAGGATTGAGTGGGGATTTGCGTGAAACATTGATGGGAGTGAATATCCCGCCAGAATTTGTGAGCCAAAAAGGAAAATTACGCAAAAAATGGAACAAAATCAGAGAAGGAATAAAAAGTCCCGAAGAAGATAATTGGAAAATTGCAATCATTTCTGCTGATGAAATTATTGATGATTTGATACGACGAATGGGATATGCCGGAGAAAATATGGGGGAGCGCCTAGCTGAAATTACCCCTGGGCAAATTGAAAATATCGAAGAACTCAAAAAAGCGCACGAAATTCGCAATCAAATTATTCACGATGAAGCTTTTGCGCTTTCCAAAGAGCAAGCCGAAGAAACAATTGGATATTTTGAGAACTTTTTGAAATATTTTGAAGTGTTGTAAAAAGATAATAAATGAAGAAAACGGTTTAATTAAATAATTGGGAGGCTATTTTTCCAAAATTTCTTGAATAATTTTGTACCTACGCTCTTGTGTTAGTCCTTTATGGACACGCAGGAGCGTTTTTATTTTTCCAAAAAATCCATCCAGCGAATTTGTAGTGTT
>JAURXY010000018.1 GCA_030654225.1 bacterium | reverse complement strand
AACATACAAATCTAATGAACATTTTTGGTGCTGCATAGTGATAATGATAATTTTTAATTTTTGTTTTTACCCCCTTGGGTACATTATCTCATTATCACTAAACAGAATCAAATTTAAGCAAACGCGTAAGTCCTAATTTTAATACTTATCCCTGAAGTATAGCCAAGCTGACTACAGGGTAAATCTAATACGTATTATAATACTTACTTAATTACGTAATTATATTATAGCCCCCATCCTTCAATAAGCCAACAAATATGTTCATAAATTTTGTGGAATATTTGGTCTAAATAAGTGTATTATGAATAGGTTTAAATATTGTTTATTCAAGCACTGTTGACATTTCGCTGATTTGGGTGTATATTTTATGCATAAAGACGAAAAGGATCCGAAAGGTGTTGGTGCCTAAGGAGCCTTTTTTTATTTCATAATCTTCGCTTTTATAGCCTCACTATCTAAAAAATCAAAGAACTCCGACCCAAGTTTTTTATATAATGAAGAAGCGAATTTTCTATTTGGAAATAAAGCTTTCTTAAATCTTTTTTCCTCTATAAGAAAATCGACTAATTGCTTATAGTCCCCATCGCCAGATACCAATACTACCTTTTCAAAAACCTCTTTTTTATATAGTTTTTTCATAATAGAAAAAACAATATCAGAATCTACGTTCCCCTTTTTCTTTCCAATCATAGCAGCATTATGTTCTCTAAAAATCAAAACAAATCCCGCTTCTTGTATCTCAGTATAGAGATCTTGATTCTTCTCATTCACAAATCCAAGAAAATAGTAGGCTGTCTGAATATGATATTTATCCTTCAAAAAAATTCTAAATTTCTTCAAATTAACTTTCCATGGTCGTTCTTTTATTTTTCTTGTTCCCATATAAAGATTTTGTCCATCAATAAAGGCAAGATTATTTTCTTTTTCCATATTTTTTTATTTTCTACTTTATACTCTAACAATGATATTGTATCACTGTACAATAATTTTAGCAAATCCTAGATTGTGGATAACTTTTTATTCTTCCAATCCTCACTGAACACTTCCATTCTACCCCCTTTCCCCCAATAAATCAAAAAACCGCCAGTGATAGCGGTTTTATCTTTCCCACTCCTCCACTTCCGGATGAAAATCAACTTGATATTCCGGAATACCTAGTGAAATTCCATATTTTTTGGCTTCATCATATTGTGTTTTACTTTTTCGATCTATGTGAAAAACTTTACCACGAAAAATTATATAGTGATGCGTATCATTTTTATAATCCGCATACCAGTTATGCTTTTTATCTAGCGACTGACTAATTTCTCGCGCGACCTCTTCGGCATGATCTTTAGAAATTTCCACTGCCTGCAAAGTCCACTGCGAAATCCAAGGCGTTTGATGTTTTTCAATTACCTTTTCAATCTTGGTCGAGATAATTTTGACTTTTCTGAGAACTTCCTTATTCTCAAGCGATTCTTCAATAATAACTCCTTTATAATTTTCCATAAATTTAATTCAATTTTTTCGCAGATTTTTTCTTAGGCAGATAATTATCCCCCGTCACAATTGATTTTCCTATTTTTTCTTCCAGTGCCACTCTTGCATCCTTGGCAATTCTCCCGCCTTTTATCGCAGGAACTTTATTATCTTCCAAGCCTTTTGTTTCGTCCGTCTCCGCAATTCTTCTAGTGGAAAGTTCCGCCAAGGCGGTAAAGATTAACTCCTCTTCGCTCATATGGTCTCGCAAATTTTGTGTCTTCAGACCCTTCAAGTTTTTATGCTCTTTTACTGACAGATCACTCCACTCCTCATGAATGATATTAGTCAAAATTGCAAACTCATCTCCCTTTTTCACGCCACTATCAGCCCAATAATCCGTTAGCTTATTTCTAGTTTCTTGCCCAGTCATTCTTTGCTGAATCCATTTTTCGCTTCGCCCTTGCTTTTGCCAATATTCACGACTACGATTGAGTGCTTTTTCCGGATCACTCATTTCCTGCATTCGCTCATAACCAACTCTAGCTAACCAAAGCTTGATTGGTTCGGCTTTTTTGCTGGGCACGGATTGGATGAGACGCAAAATTGTTTCTGTATTTGCCACATCGGTTTCTCTCATTTTTCCATCTTCTGCTAATAATTTCAACTGGTTACAATTTGTAACCACTTCACTTCCTTCTTTTGCTAAGCGGTTTTTTAGAACCTTCCAGTAATTTCTTGCTAATTGAAAATCCATCTGCTCTGTTAAAGTGGCAACAATATCAATTACCGAAAAATACCAGGTTTCTGTTTTTTCTTCGTAGTGACGACGAATCTTAAAATCTTCAAAAATGACGAGTGAATTATATTTGTTTTTCATAACTTTATTTAGTTTGTTATAATGATATTATATCACTCTATATAATTTTGGCAACTTATGAGGTGTGGATAACTTCTACTCTCCCCTCTCCCCCGAAAAATCAAAAAATCAACCACGAGGGCTGATTTTTAAATTTGTACCGCGTAGGGGATTCGAACCCCTGATTTCCAGGATGAAAACCTGGCGTCCTGACCGGGCTAGACGAACGCGGCATAATTAATCTTCTTTACTTTTTAATATTTCTTTTATCCTTCTCCTGCCAGAAGCAGACTTCCAATATTTCTCAGCTTCTCTGGCAAGCCTGTCATCGGGTAAAACTTTTTCTAATATTATATAACTGAAATCACCGAAATTTTTTGTTGTTCTAACGCCTTTGGTTTTATGTTTTTTTATCCTATTTTCTATATTATCAGTAAATCCCGTATAAGTTTTCTGTTTATCTTGGCTTATTAACAAATATATAAAATAGTTATTCATAAATCGGGCTACCCGCCTCGACTCGCGGAGGCGACCGCTCGTCGACGCGAGGCGGGGACGAACGCGGCGCATGGTTCAATAAAAAATGCCTTAGCAGGGCACCTTTCAATGATAGAAAGATATTATCATATATTTAAAAATAAATCAACTGTTTCTAATCCTCATCACAACATCTGACCATCTGCGCGTGGAAAAGGTTGTCGTCGTCAAGGTCGCGCGAACCAATTGCGCGCAAAAATTTTCCTGATTCATATTCATCCGCACCTATTGGCCGAGGTTTTTCGATGAAAATCCTAATTGTTTTTCCATTTTCATCTTCTATTAAAACTTCCTCTGGCGAAAAAGTTTTCACTCGACCAAAAATCGCACTCTCTCGAGGAATGTTTTTTTGAGACCAGCCTTTGAGATATTCCCCCACTCCAATCGTCCCAAAAATAATTCCCAGAGTTAGGGATCCGGCAAAAAAATAAACTGCAAAAGAATCCGTTCGCGTGCAATTTCCGCAAAACAATTCGATTTGATTGGCAAAATAAATAGCCAGGATCACAAAAAAGATAAAGAGTGCAATATAGTCATAGGGCAAAGTCAAAAGAAAAATTTTCAGCCCTGGTGTGCCTAGACTCAAAAATTTCAAAACACCCGTTTTTTTCAAAAAATAGAATAGGATGCTGATTAGAAGCGAGCCAAAAATTATCGCCCCAGCCAAAGCGCTTTCCAGTCCCAATTTTTCCGCCATAAAAACTAAATGACTGCGCATTTTCACTTTTTTGCTTTTTATCGCTTGCATCACCTCTTCTTTTATTATATCTTTTTTTTCTTCCATAATATTAAAATTAATTATCAAATGGCAAGTTTTGACCTTTTAACTCTTCGGAAAGTTTTTGTTTAGCTCGACTGATTAGTGTGCCCACAGTGTTCATCGGCTTGCCCAAAATTTCACTTATCTCTTCATATGATTTATCGGAAAAATAGCGGAGCACCAAAACTTGCTTGTACTTAAATGGCATTTTGTCGAGCGCCACATTCACCTCTTTGCCAATTTCCTTTCGAAGCCACGCCTTGTCTGCTCCTTCTTCAAAACTCATCATTTCCAATTTATCTTTGGTCGCGGCAATATCTTCCCAGGGGATAAATCTCTTAAGCGCTCTTCTTTTGATGAAATTGACCGCTTCATTGTGCGCAATACGATAGATCCAAGAAGAAAATTTTCGCGCGCTGTCATAGCTTTGCAAGTTTCGATAGGCCTTGAGAAAGACATCTTGCAAAATATCTTGCGCTTCATCACGAGAACCAATCAAACGAAAAAGATAGGCAAACAATTTTCCTTGATATCTTTCAATTATCTCGCCATATCTTTCCTGATCCGAGTTTCGCACAATTTCCACCAGTTCTCCGTCCGTTAATTCTTTTTTTGACTTATTTTCTACCATTTATAATACTTGAATTTTTTACTTTATATTTCGCAATAATAATGATACTATATAATCAGTAATTATACTAGCAAATTTATGGTCATTTTAAGCCTCGAAACATCGTGTGACGAAACTGCCTGCGCTATTTTGGAAGAAAAAAATGGTGCTTTTTCGGTTTTGGCCAATATTGTCTCTTCGCAAATTTCTCTTCATGCCAAATGGGGCGGAGTGGTGCCAAATTTGGCGGCCAGAGAACATTTGAAAAATATTATGCCCGTTATCGACGAAGCGCTGACAAAAGCCCACTTAACTTCGAAGGATGTTGATCTCATTGCAGTCACTAATGGTCCTGGGCTAATTCCAGCCCTGCTTATTGGAGTGGAAACCGCCAAAACATTATCCTATCTTTGGAAAAAACCTTTAATTGGAATTCATCATATTGAAGGACACATCTACGCTAATTTCATAGACAATAATCAAAGATCAAAGATCAAAGATCAAGAAAAAATAAATTCTTGTTCATTGTTCATTGATCATTGTTTTCCTGTTCTTTGTTTGGTAGTTTCTGGTGGGCATACTCAATTAGTTCTAATGAAAAAACATTTGAGTTATGAAATTATTGGCGAAACTCAAGATGATGCTGTAGGAGAAGCCTTTGACAAAGTCGCAAGGATTTTGGGACTTGGTTATCCTGGTGGCCCTGCCATTTCAGCAACTGCTGAAATGGCCGCGGACTATCGCGGACTAAACGCAGACAAACGCGGACATAAGAAACTTCAGCGTAAGTCAGCGTGGCAATTACCAAAATTACCAAGACCAATGATTAAGAGCGACAATTTTAATTTTTCTTTTTCCGGGCTAAAAACTGCTGTGCTCTATAGTGTTAAAAAAAATCCTGATTACCCGCTTCGACCGCGAAGCGAGGCGAGCAAATTACAAATTGCAAATTACTGCTATGAATTTCAGCAGGCCGTTTGCGATGTCTTGATTTCCAAAACCATACGCGCAGCAAAAAAATATAATCCCAAAACTATTATGCTAGCCGGCGGAGTGTCTGCTAATACCGAACTACGCAAACAACTTGGCGAAGCAATCAAAAAAGATCTGCCGGATACTGCTTATCGCATACCCGAAACTAAATATAGCATTGACAATGCTACAATGATTGCTATCGCTGCCTCTTTCCGTTATAAACTCAAAAAAAATACTCGGAAGTTGAAAAATAATTGGAAAAATTTGGAAACGAACGCTAATTTAAAATTAAAATAATATGAATAGAATTCTAATTTTCTCTTTTGGAATAGCGGCCGCTTTTAGTGCTCTAGTTTTCCAAATAATGGCGACCATTGTTTTTCCTGCTCTCGAAAATTCCACGTCCCTAGAAAAAATTGGGGCTTTTATGTTTGTCACAATTTTCATCGAAGAATTTGTCAAATTTATTCTTCTGTGGAAAATTTCCCAAAACTCAAAAACTCAAAAAAATATTTTTTGGTCTTCGATTATTTTAGGCAGTGGTTTTGCTACCGCAGAGATATTTCTTAATTTTCTAAATAATAATCCATCCGACACAAATTTGTTCTTTTCCTATCTTGGACTATTTTTGTTGCATATCCTCACCTCTTCCGTTTATAGCCTCTATTTGTCCAAGAAAAAAAACTTGGCAATTTGGAGCACTTTGGCTATTTTTGGCTTTGGCTATTTCTTGCATTTTCTTTTCAATTTTTTTGTCTACTCCTCAATAAATCCTCTTTCACTTGATTGCGCGCTTATTATCTTTATTTTACTTACCTGTTATCTCAATAAAAAGGCCTAAAAATAACAGAAGGCAACTTTTCTTGCCAAAAAGCCAGAATTAAATTAGAATTAAAGTAAGATAAATAAATAACAATATTATATGACAAAAGTAAAGAAATCTTTTTTTGAAAAATTAACTGGTTCTCGAGCCATTGATAGCGAAAGCGAAGGTGGAACTTTTGAAAGAGAACGCCCAATGAATGTTTCTAATATCTATTCTGAAGAAAGCGAAGCAGAAATGATCATCAATTCTTCTCCACGCTTTGCTGAGAGGGAACGAGAAGAAACTCATGCATCTACCCCGCAAGAAGACGGCGAAGGACAACTCACTATTGATGTTTACCAAACTGATAACGATGTTGTGATTCGCTCCACTATTGCCGGAGTCAAACCAGAAGATTTGGATGTGAGCATCAACAACGATATGATCACTATCCGCGGAGAAAGAAAAAAAGATGAAGAAGTTTCTGAAGAAAATTACTATTACCAAGAATGTTATTGGGGCAGTTTTTCCCGCTCAGTTATTTTGCCAGTGGATGTTTTGGCTGACAAAATCGAAGCTTCAATGAAAAATGGAATTCTCACCATCCGCCTGCCAAAAGCTGACAACACCAAAACGAAAAAAATTCAGGTCAGAGGATTCTAAATAAAAAAACTGAATGACACGCCTGCCCGCAATGCTTCGCATAGCGATGCAGGCGGGGAATATCGACAGAATGACACAGAAAAATTCTGTGTTTTTCTTTCTATTTATGGTATATTAAAGCTATGCAAACTAGAAATTACATTTTAATAGCTTCTTTTTTAACTCTTGCTTTTTGGCCAGGAAATATTTTCGCTCAAAGCAATGATTTGGGCAAGGCTCTGCCAGCGGATATTTTGAACAAAATTCCGAATGATTTAAATTTGACCATCAATGAAAACTCCTACCCCTTGGCGAAATCAGAAATTTCTACTTGGCTAAAGGAAGAAAATTACCTCGCTTTCGACACTAAATATTCTTCCGAAATAGAAAATATCAATTTTTGCCAGTATGAGAAATCTCTTGAATGTCGACTTTCCTTTCCCTATGAAAATCAAAGACATATTAAGAAAAAATATACGCTTAGCATCAATGCCGATGCAATTAAAAACTTTGTCAAAGATTTAGCCAGGAAGGTTAATAAGGATCCGCTTGATGCAAAATTTGAAATAACCGACGGAAGAGTTTCTGTTTTTGCTCTTTCCAGCCCAGGGATAAAACTTGATGAAGAAAAAAGTGTCCAAATTTTGGAAAATTACTTATTAGCCCAAAATTTTTCAGCTTCACTTGATCTGCCAGCACAAAAAATCCAACCCGAAATTTCTTCTGATTCACAAAATAATTTAGGCATCACCAGTCTCATCGGAAGCGGAAAATCAAATTTTGTCGGTTCTCCTAAAAATAGAATATTCAATATCAAAGTAGCTACTAACCGTTTCAACGGAATTCTCATTAAACCCGGTGAAGAATTTTCCTTTGTTAAAGTCTTGGGCGAAGTAGATGGTGAGCATGGCTATTTACCAGAACTAGTCATCAAACAAGATAAAACAGAGCCGGAGTTTGGCGGTGGTATTTGCCAAGTTTCTACCACTGCTTTTCGTGTCGCGATAAATTCTGGGCTAGAAATAACTGCCAGAAGAAATCATGCTTATCCGGTTGGCTATTATAATCCACAAGGAATGGATGCCACAGTTTATGTTCCTTTGCCTGATTTGCGCTTTATCAATAATACTCCAGGACACATTCTTATTGAAACAAAAATTGAAGGCACGGAGTTGATTTTCAATTTTTATGGCACAGATGATGGCCGAAAAACAAATGTTATCGGGCCAACAATCACCGAAAGAAAACCAGATGGTTCAATGAAAGCTACTTTCACACAACAAGTTTTTGACAAGGATGCCAAACTAATTCGAGAAGATGTTTTCAATAGCGCATACGATTCTCCCAATAAATATCCCCATCCCGGCGCGGAAACTCTAACTGAAAAACCAAAAGATTGGTCTGATAACGAATGGAAGAAATATAAAAAAGAACATGGTATGTAAAATTAGTTGACTAGGCTCTTTGTTTAGGCTAGTATTTCATATGTTGCTTTACGCGCCCGTAGCTCAATGGATAGAGTACTTGGCTTCGAACCAAGGGGTTGTAGGTCCGATTCCTGCCGGGCGCACAAAAATATTTATAAATAGCGACGACGCGCCCATAGCTCAGTTGGTAGAGCAGATCCCTCTTAAGGATATGGTCCCAGGTTCGAGTCCCGGTGGGCGCACAAAAATATAATATATGGCGGTCATCGTCTAGCGGCTAAGACATCGGTTTGTGGTACCGAGAATTTGGGTTCGATTCCCAGTGACCGCCCCTGTATAAATTTTTATAAAATGCGCGCCGGTAGCTCAGTGGATAGAGCAGTAGCCTTCTAAGCTATTGGTCGCAGGTCCGATTCCTGCCCGGCGCACAAAAAAACACTTCGACGATGAAGTGTTTTCAAGTTTCTAAAATTTTACTTATTCAACCGAAAAATATCCTCCACGTCTTCCAAAGGTTTTTCAAATTCAATGCTTCGAGCGTTTGATTCATCGATGACTTTTTGAAAATTATCCCGATTGAAAACAGCTTCACTTTTGCTTTGTTTTGCCTCCATATATTCTTTGACACGCGTTTCATTCCACTGCGAATGAAATATATAAACATACCAAATAAAAACTAGGTACACTGCTGAAAAGAACAAAATTAGGAGCAGAAAAAATTGTGCTCTTTTGAAAAAGAAACTTTCTGTATTTCGACGCATTGCTGAAAAATTCAAAAATTTTCGAAAATCTTTCAAGTCAATTTTTATATCCATTTTCATAATTGTTATCTTTGTGTATAAACTATAGCATTTATAGCACTCACAATAGTTTCCTTGGCATTATTTTTTTCTTTCTCCTTTTCACTAGAGAACATACTGGTATTGGAAGATGTATTGTCCACTGTTTGCTTTTTGGAATTTATGGAAATTACATTTACATAGAAATGCCCATTTTCTAGCATATGAACAAAGTTAAGAAGACTTTGATAGTCGCCCCGAAGATTAATTTGCATAGGAAAATAACTAGTATAGACAATCTCATCCATCACGCCCTTCTGCTCTTTGTTTTTCTTGGCACTAGCTTTTATTTTTTCCACTTCCTTCGGATCAACCTGATCACCAATTTTTAGATCAATCAGATTGCCGGATTTTTGTGCAATTGAATCAATGCTTTCTATGAAACTTATTTCACTGCCTGGGCTGAGGATCACCTCCACTGAATTTTTTTGTGCCTTGAAATCTTCCCAATCTTTGTTCATTTGAGGTAAATTGCTAAGCTTGGTATCCTCTATTTTTTGATCCACTATTTTTTCTTGAATCTGAGTTGAGGTTAATTTTGTTTTTGCCACCAAAGGAAGCACTAAAAAATATACCACCACTGAAAAAATCACCGCGTATCCCAGAGTTATCAACATTAATTTATTTTTCTTCCAAATTTCTTTCATTAGTTTTTTAGACAATTTTTATCAATACTTAGATCTATTTGAAAAACAATATCACTTTTTCCTACCAAATCAGCCAATGGCAAATTTACATTCGCAAAACATTTTTCACTATTTAATTTATCCTTAAAGAGCATCAGATTATCGCGCGTATCAGAAATCCCCCCGAGACTAATCAAATAGTCACTCGTAACTACTGAAATTATTTTTATACCAGGAAAAACTAAATTATTTATTTTTACAAACATTTTTGACCAATACAACTGACTATTTTTTATGGAAATAACATCAGTCACATTTCGATTGGCTTGGCTAAAATTTGCGTCCAGCTCTTTGATTTTATCATATTTTCCGCTATTTTCACTTTTCTTTTCTGCTGTCACAGTTGAATTGAGATTTATTTTTAGGATATAATTGAAAGTCAAAAGCATACCCAAGAAAACTGCCAGAATAACTGTTAGAAAAATTTCTATCCGGATAATCGCCGTCAATTGATTCTTTTTGGAAATTTCTTCTTTTTTTTCCGGCGATATTAAATTAAGTTTAATCTCCATAGTCAGTTTCTCGCATAGCTAATCCAATAGATACAACGAAGCGCATTGTATCAACTTGGCTTATCTTGGGCAATTTATTAGCTAAATTTAAATTTATCCACGGATCTCCCAATACTATTTCCGTGGAAATTTTTGTTTTCAAATAAGTCAAAAGACCCTTGAGATTGGCACCCCCGCCAGTCAAAATAATTTTTTCTATTTCCGGATGACTCTTGGACATATTTTGATAGAAGTCCATCGTCCTCTCAATTTCTACCGCTAGATTTTCCAAAAGAGAACCGATTGAATTCAAAACAGAATTATTCCCAGTAGAATTTTCTATCCCTTGGGTAATTTTTATTTTTTCCGCTTCTTCTTTTTGGAAACTCATACTGCTGGAAATTTCTTCTGTGATACCAGAAGAAGAAAAAGGAATGCTGGAGGTGAAATATGGAATATTTCCTTCCGACACAGTAAAGCTAGTTTTATCAGAACCAATGTCCACAATCAAAAAAATATTTTCCGCTTTCGCATCTTTGGCAATTAGACTTCTAGTTGAAGCCACTGATTCCACTTCCATTCCATAAACTTCCAAACCGCAATCTGTCAAAACTTCTGATAATTTATCCACAAAATCTTTGGCCACAGCCGCTGTTAGCACGCTTTGTTTTCCTTCACTTTTATCCAAAAATTGCCAATCATAATAGACTTGTTCAAGAGCTAATGGAGTGCTAGCTTCGATCTCCCATTTAATAGCTTCCGATGCCTCATCTTTACTCATTTCCGGAATAGTAACAGCCCGCAAAAATACTTTCGATTCAGGCAAAGAACAAATTACTTTTTTAGTGTTAATTTTTTTTGGACCAGCTGAGATCAGAAGTTTTTTGATTATCTCAACGACTTTTTCGCGGTTAACTATTTCTCCATTTTCAATGCACCCCAACGGAATTTCACTCACGCCGAAACTTCTAATCTCGTCTTTCCCTCCTTTTTTTTCTAATTGAAAAACTTTCACTGATAGATCACTGATGTCCAAGCTAAAATATTTTTCATTCAAGCTGATTATTTCCTTATTCCAAAAAGCCATAATTTTTTATTTTGTTTTATACTTACTATTCTATTATATTTCTTCCCATAAATCAATGAAATAATATGTTCTGGTTGGAAAATATGGCGGTGGATAATAAAGCAAATTATTATCAAAATTCAAAATTCGATATGAGTATCCTGTTCCATTAGTGTAAGCAAACCCATAGCGCATAAAAGTTGCCATGGCGCCATTTATAGTTATTGTCCCTTTATGATCTTCGCAAGATTGAGAACTACAGCCAAAGGGCGTATAATTATTTCTGCCAACTCGACCAGATTGAGACAATAAAGCCGCATCAATAGTCAAGTCATCTAAACTGTCTTTTACTATTTCAAGATCTCCTTGAGCTAGAATACCAATAATATCCGTTCCGTCAAAATTAGTATAGAGTAAATTATCCATTCCCATATAAATATTAGCTAGTTCTCCACCCGACAGATCAGCTGCCACAAAAGTGACCTTCCTTCCGTTGATTGTTCCTTCTAGCCAAATATTATTTTCCACAAAGACAATTCCATCTTGTGGAATAGGTACATTAGTTAAAATACAATCCTCTCTTTTTATAGAGTAATTAGCATTGTTATAATCCGTGACAACGCTCACCGTCATAGTATTCCCAGTTATTGTTATGTGTCTGCCTAAATTTTTCTTATTTGAACATTCCTCATTATCATAATAAATACCATTACTCGTTTGTGATTCACTCTTTAGAAAATTTAAATCTGACATAATCCCGTTAAAATCAACTTTTGGAACTGGAAATTGACGACCGACTTCAAAAATATCTGATCGATCTGGCACTAATGATGGCGGAGCCTCATCCTCTTGAAAGCCATTGCCGACACTGCCATTTGAAGGATCCACATGGGTGTGCACTCCAAACTCATTTCCTCCACTATGATCTGGATCATCATAAGTTGCTACTGAACTAGAAATAACATTGTGAGCCAGCCCGTCAAAACGTATTCCATAATTAGAATGCAATTTTCCAAAAACTTCCGTATTCTCACCGATACGCATAACATCATTAGCCAAAATAGCATACTCACTCCAAGATGGTCTACGAAATCTTACTTGAACAGTTCTTTCTGTTCCCGGAAGTTTATTTGTCCAGCCAGTTGATCTAACAATAGCCACAGTTGAACCCGCAGATGGGGGTTCAACTTCGATGCTATATTCTCCAATCTCTCCCCCTTCCGGATCTGAAAAACTTTTAACATACGGATCAACACCAACACCTAAAGGATTTCCATTTTTCCAAAAGTCATCCACCTCGCTTGCTGTTTTTCCGGCTGTTTCATGAGCAAGGTACCACCGATAAAAATATATTCCTGCCTCGGCAATTTGAAAAGCCTCTTCTCTTTGTGCGCGGTTAGCACTAAATTTAATTTGGCTAGTAATATAGCCTAGCATCGAAGTCAGAATAATCATCACTATTGCCATAATGATGAGCGCATACGCCAAAGCCGAAGCTTTTCTATTTTTTATTTTTTTATTTTTCATATTTATTGCACCCGATCATAATCATTTAGATTTCTCAACTCTACGAAAGACTGAATCTTGACATCATTGGCCGTGCTACTAGGCCGAGTATTCACTTCTAAATATATTTTCATGAGACGTATCTCCGCTAGATGGCTTGATACTGGAGCAACCAAAGGATTATTTATATCATCCCCTGGATAATCTTTATTATAATAATAGAAAAATGGTTCGTCATTCCCATTAACCACATTTGAAACTAGGGTTATAATTTGCTGATCACCTGATGCGTAGTTTCTCGGAAAAATTTCAGCTGGGTCGGTAACACCCAATAAAATATTTTGACCTGATTTATAAAAATGTAGTCTCTCCACAGTATTATCCTTATCATAATCGGAATAAATTGTTAGACTGTCAGCATCAGCTGTTTTTATCGGATAAGATCCATCCTCCGCTTGAGTCGCTCTTCTTATGTAATCAACCATCTTATTCACTCCTTGTGAGGCGGTCATTGAAGATTGCCCCATTTGCAAAACATAAGAATTTGTTTGCCAAGTTTTAGAAAATAAAAGCGTAAAACCAGCAATCCCCATAGTAAAAATAGCAATAGACATCATCATCTCGATAAGCGTTAGTCCTTCTAATTTTTTTCTTGTGTTCTTTTTCATTTATTAAATCAAAGATTATAAATCATGGAAATATCTTTCTCGCTAAGTTGGTTTTCAACAATCTCAATATCCTCCAAATAATCATCATATCCCTCTCCAGTAATCTTCAAGGTATATGTTCCAGCAACAAATGGCGTTTCGTTAGTTAATGGGAAAAAAGCCGTACCGTTATCGTCCGTAGTAATTTCTTCGCTGTAACCAGAACTGTTGCTTAGTTCCACTTTAGCGCCGGAAAAAAGAGAATCGCTGTCAGATTTCTTAATTGTAGCCAAAATAGAAGTTTCGTTTTTGGCTGCCAACTTAACTTTCAAATCCAAATCTTGTTCAGAAAGCAATAAAAAAGGAGTTGCCGGATCAGTTCCGATAATTCTATAATCAGTTTCGCTGTCACTCAAAACTAGCGAGTATTGGCCTGGACTAACAGCGTCATATTCTTTTTTTCCTTCAGAGTCTGTCTTATCGGAAACATCTAAATTATAAAAAGGAGTATATGGATACACTTCATCAGTTCCAATTTTTCGACCTCCTTTTAACTTAAAATCTATATCAGCTATAGAATCGCCGAAATAATCCTGAGTGCTTATTTTCAAATCCGCAAGTTTATTTAGGATAATACTAATATTATTTATTTCTCCAGCTACAACTGAAGCATGCGTATCGGTTGGGTTATAGTCAGTATCTGGATATGGCAACTTCGTTACTACTGTTTCATAACCGGTTTTTGAAACCTCTATTTTATATCGCTGAAAAGATTCTTCAATACCTACCAACATCACATCCCCACTACCATCCGTTTGTCTATTTTCGCTAAAACCCAAATCAGCATTGGTTATTTTTACAGTGGCTTGAGGAACTCCCGCTCCAGCTTGATCACTAAAAATCTTTATCAACAATATCCCATCTCCCAAAGTTGCTTCTTCAAGTCCTGGCGGAACAAAACGTGAAAGCAAAAATACACTCCCCGCATCTGCGTTGCCATTATTCCAAGACACGGTCACTTTCACTATTTTATAATCCTTATAAGCTGTGTCATTTGGACTGCCACCTAATGTACCATCAAATGGATCATCTATATAGGTTGCTAGAGTATGCACGTGAAAAGTTTTTCCGTTTTCTATTATCTCTTCATCTTGAGGAATGTTTCCCACGCAAGCACCGTCTTGAATACCTACATCGTCATATTGCAAATTTCTGGCGATTTCCATCCTTTCATTGGCTAAAGAAATTGCTACTAAACGATTTTTGGAAAAAATGATATATCTTGTTCCAACACTAATCACTTGATAAAAAGTAATAGTTATTATGGAAAAAATAAAAACCAAAACCAACGCTTCAATAAGCGTAAACCCTGAATTGTTTTTTTTGTTTTTGAATAATTTCATATGTTTTTCGTAGATTCGCATTTCATTCGCCCGCCTCGCGTCGACAAGCGGTCTCCGCGAGTCGAGGCGGGTAGATTCGCATCGGTTATTATTTTATGTTATCCATTATCGAATACATTGGTTGAAGCATTGAAATTGCAAAAAATCCCACTGCTGCACCGATAAAAACCATCAAAATTGGTTCAATGATAGAGGACATATTTTTGGTAATTTGAGATACTTCATCCTCATAAAATTCAGCCAACTTCAAAAGCACTGTTTCAGTTTTTCCAGTTTCTTCGCCCACTTGAATCATTTGCGAAACTAGCACAGGAAATATTCTTGGATACTTACTAACAATTGCACTAAGGGCAATACCTTTTTGAATCTTAACCACACAGTCTTTCATCGCATTTTGATAATAATAATTTGTGAGTGTTTCAGAAAGAATTTTCAAAGACTCCACTGAAGAAACTCCACTTTTCAAAAGTGAGCTATAAATTCTGGCAAAACGGGAACAATTTACCTTTATCACGATATTTCTAACTATCGGCATATTAACTAATAAAAATCCGAGTGTTTTTTTGCCAGCTTCCATCATCATAAAAAATCTCAAAAATATAATAAGTGAAGCAAAAGCTAGCGCTACTAAAATCCCATGATTTTGAAAAACATTACTCAGGGCGATAATGAATCTAGTAGAGGCAGGGAGCACGACATCCATATCAGTAAAAACACTCATCAATTTTGGCAAGACATATGTGAGCATCACAATTCCAATTCCGATCATTACTGTGAGAATAACCGCTGGATATGTCATTGCGCCCTTAACCTTGCTCATCAATTCATGTTCTTTTTCCAATTGAAGCGCCAAAATATTGAGCACTTCTTCCAAATTTCCACTCACCTCTCCCACCCTAATCATATTCACAAATAAATCATCAAAAATTCCGGGATATTTTGCCAGTGCATCGGCAAAAGAATTTCCCGCCTGAATTTCTTCATAAATTTCCATTAGAATCTGAGCGAATTTCTTTTTCTCAGTTTGCAAAGCAATGTTTTTTATCGCTCGAGAAAGAGGAAGTCCTGAGACAATCATTACACTCAAATTTCTAGCAAACATCAACTTGTCTGTAAGAGAAATTCGGATAAAACGATTCAGAAAATTAACTTGGGCTTTTTCTCTTTCGCTGACTCTAATTTCCTTGAACGAAGTTAGAATAAAACCATCCGCTCTAAGTTGGGTGGCCAATTCTCGCTCATTTTTCACATCTAACTCGCCCTGTTTTGTTTCGCCGGTATAATTTTTTGCGCTGTAAAATATTTTCATAAAATTATTTTTTTATTTTTATTCGCATGTGCGCATTCGTAGCGCGCTATTCGCATACTATTCTTTAGTTACTCTCAAAATTTCCTCGATTGAAGTTATGCCCAAAATGGCTTTGGAAAAACCATCTTCAATCATAGATAGCATACCTTTTTCCTTGGCTCTTTTTTCCAATTCTTCCGCCGGTGAATTTTGTGAAATCATTTTTCTGATTTCTTCATCTATTTCCAAAACTTCAAATATACCGTTTCGCCCGTGATAACCTTCCTTGTTGCATTGACTGCAACCTTTAGGTTTATAAAATTTAATATCCTCCCACTTGTCCTTAGGATTTATTTTATCCTTAGTGGCATCATTTTTTTTCAAAATTTCTAAAATATTATCCATTTCATAATTGCTCCTTAGTGTTTCCAATTCCTTCTTTTCTAAAATATATTCTTCCTTGCATTCATTGCACAATTTTCGGATAAGTCTCTGCGCGATTATCACATTAGCTGTGGACGCCACTAGAAATGGTTCCGCGCCCATATCAATCAACCGTGGAAGCGTTCCCGCTGCACTGTTAGTATGCAAAGTTGAAAGAACTAAATGACCCGTCATCGCAGCTTGCACTGCCATTTCCATCGTTTCTTTATCTCGAATTTCCCCTACCATAATAATATCCGGATCTTGACGCAGGAGAGAGCGGAGTCCCGCCGCAAATGTTAGTCCAACTTTAGGATAAATTTGTGTTTGATTTATGCGTATCATTCGATATTCCACTGGGTCTTCCACTGTACTGATGTTTACTTCTGGAACATTTAGAATATCCATAATTGTATAGAGGGTGGTGGTTTTTCCACTGCCGGTTGGCCCCGTCACCAAAATCATTCCGTTCGGTCGTTTGATTTCTTTGTGAATTATTTCTAAAGCCTGTCCCATTAGTCCCATCGCTTCTAGCGTTAATCCTTTGGATGTTTCATTGAGAAGTCGCATCACAATTTTTTCTCCATCAAAAATTGGTAAGATACTTACACGGAAAGAAATTTTGGCTCCATCTTTTTCCATTTTAAATCGACCATCCTGAGGAACTCTATGTTCATCCAATTTCAAATTAGACAAAACTTTTATCCTAGCGATAATTCCATCTCGAACTTGTTTAGGCAGTGTCATCGCCTCATGAAGAATTCCATCTATCCGGTATCTTATCCGCACTTCTTTTTCGTCCGGTTCAATGTGGATATCACTGGCCTCTTGCAAAATCGCATGCTTAATTAATGTGTCAACAATCCTGATAATTGGCAGTCCTTGGGCAATTTTTTCCAGATCGTCTTCCTCGCCTTTTTCCTCGGATATCATTGAAGCATTTTTGTCGATAATATCCCCAAATTCCGCTTTCAAACTTTGGCTATATTGTTTCAAAATTGCTTCAATACTTTCCTCGGTCGTGAGACAAGAAACAATTTTGAGTCCGGTTTTTTTTCGGATAAAATCAATCGTCTGCATATCTTCCGGATTGATCATAGCCACTTTCAGTTCTTGGCCATTTTTTTCAAAGGCTACAATTTTATATTTTTTGGCGATCGGTTCGGGAACTATTTGCAAAATTTCCGGAGGAATCATTTCTTTGGAAATATCCACAAAAGGCACGCCCAAAATATAGGCATAAAGTTTTCGAAGCTTCAATTCATCGATGAGTTTTTTGGCCAAAAGAATTTCACCCAATTTTTTCTTGGTACTTTCCGCTTCCTTGAAAGATGCTTCCAACTCTCCTTCTTCAATCATCCCAGCATCTTTTATGAACTCCTTGAGTTGTTCGTTTTCAATTCTCATTATTTGAGCGTTTCATTAATTTTCTTAACAATATCCTCTAATTTATATTCTGATTTGACCAAATATGTTGTGGCACCTTTGTCAAAAGCTTTTTGGATGTCATCTATACTTTCTAGATTTGTCAAAAGTATCACGGGAATATTTTTAGTGTCTTCATTTTGTTTTATTTCTTCCAATACTTGAAAACCATCTTTTTTTGGCAAAATTATGTCCAAAAGAACCAAATCAGGTTTTTCTTTTTTGACCATCGCAATTCCTTTTTCTCCATCCATTGCCCCAAAAACTTCAAAATTTTCTTCTTCTAAATATTGTGCGAGAGCTTTTTGCAATGTCTCTTCGTCTTCAATTATGAGTATTTTTTTGTTAGCCATATTTTAAAATTAATTATTATATTAGGGCTTCCGCGTTTTTCTGAAAATCTATTTATGTAGCCATGACAATGGCAGGATTACAATCGATAATTGCTATCTATAATCTTAGTTTATTTTTTTGTAATTTCAGCGAACAATAGATTTGAAGAGAAATGCGGAAGTCCTATCACTTACAATTTACTAATCGGCAAAGAAAAACTAAAAACTGATCCGACATTTTCAATGGATTGAAACCAAATTTTTCCACCTAATTGTTCCACAATATTTTTGGCGATATATAATCCAAGGCCTGTGCCATCCGTTTGATATTTAGAAGCATTGTCAGAGCGGAAAAATTTTTCAAAAACACGACCAGTCTGCTCCTCAGGAATACCCACTCCATTATCCTTTATCTCAAAAATCAAAAATTTCCCGGACTTAAAGATACTTATTTTTATTTTTCCGCCACTATTAGTATATTTAACCGCGTTATCCAAAAGATTATCCGCAACCAATCTTATTTTTTCAGCGTCTCCCAAAGCAAAAGGCACTTCTTTTTTTGCATTTATATCAATTTTGATGTTTCTCGGTTTGGCTTTGGGAATATTTTCAAAAACTACTTCTTTGACTATTTCAACAAAGTTAAACTTCTGTTTTTTGAGAATCAACCGATTTTGATCGATTCTCGCCACATCCAAAAGATCATTCACTAGATGAATCATTCGTTGATTTATCGCATAAATATTTTCGATATTTTTAACCTGTTTTTTATTCAAGCCTTTCTTGAATTTTTTCAGCATCAATTCAGTTTCCCACTTAATCGCGGAAAGGGGCGTTCTAAGTTGATGAGAAGCGATAGAGACAAATTCACTTTTCATCTTGTTAAGCTTGGTCATTTGCTCAACAAACCTAGTCACTAGCATTTCTAAAATGAAAACAACCACTACCACCAAGCATTCTGAAATCACCAAGACAGCCGGGTCTTCATAGTTTTTTGAAATAAAATAAGTGGCGGCCATAATAATTGTTGCCGCGACTCCGAAAATTATAAAAAGAAAACTGGGTGTTTGCCAAATTGCAATCCCTAAATCCTTGGCTTGTTTGCCAAGATCTAGATCATTTATAAATTCTATTTTTAGTTTTAGTTTGTTTTTGCAAAATTCCACTTTTTTGTTTTATATACTTACTTGTTTTTATGTTTTGATATTTTAATTATACCACATTTTTATGTTTCTCACTCCTAATTCCCAATCCTCTTCACCCAACCAAATGTACTTTCAAAGTTAGAGATGATGAGATCTAGGACGGATTGTTGTTTAGTCGGAGTGAGTAATGAGTAGTTTTCTGAGACTGAAACATTGTTGTGTTTGTCAAAAGAAGCTGTTCTGAATTGATAGACAGAGGCAGGTTTCAAATCAGTCAGAACAAAGAGATGAGATTTAGTGAGATCAGATTTTTTGATTAGTTTCCAGTTTTCAACTTTAGTGGTGTCGGGGTTTTTGAGTTGATCAACTAGAGAATAATCTTTTTCTACTCCTTGGCGGTAAGCGAGGATAGAGTTGGAGTCTTTGTCTGTGTTCCAACTGATG
>JAURXY010000017.1 GCA_030654225.1 bacterium | reverse complement strand
GATAACAGTTTTGGTAAAAAGATGATGGATGCCAAGGATAAATTATTTAAAAAAATTAGTCATAAATTAACAAATTAACTCAGTGAGTCCATTTTTGAAAATGACCCTCGTTCAGTCTTATCTTAGGATTGGAATATACTGCGGGCTGGTGGATAACTCTAAAAAACGCTTTATTTAAGGGAAAAAAGATGAAATATAATATTAAAAAAGATTCCTATAAATTTTCTGAAAAAAAAGTCAATTCTTTTATAAACATTGCATTGCGAGTCACTCGCAATTGCAATTTGCACTGTGTGCACTGTTGTGAGTCTGAAAAAATACAAGAATTGTCTTTGGATGTGATAAAAAAAATAATTGATAAACTATCAGGAGGAGGTTTAAATAAAATTTGCATTACGGGAGGGGAGCCTTTGCTCAGGAATGATATTGTTGAAATAATGCAGTATGCTCATAATAAAAAAATGCTTGTCACTCTTTCAACGAATGGATTTATTCTTAATGAGGAAAAATTAATAGAAATAAAACCATATATTGATAATATAAGATTTAGTTTACATGGGACGGAAAACATTCACAATGAAATCGTTCAAAATAAAGATGGCTTTAAAAGAGTAGTGGAAAGTATTAATATAGCAACAAAATTAGGCGTGCCAGTCTCAGTAGTTGCGTCTATATTTGTTAAAAATTATTCTACAATGCTTGATATTGCTAAAATATGCGAGAAACATAAGGTTGAAAAACTTTATTTTTTCTCATTAATTTCCAGAGGACGAGCTCACCCTATATATGACAAAGAATACGAACCATTCATAAATATAAAAAATAGTTTTGATAAGATATCTAATATTGCCCAAAGAGAATCGTGGAATTTAGGTATGAATGTAATAGATTGGTCTCTCGAAGGGCAATGCGTGTTAATTCTTCCGGACGGTAATGTTGTCGGAGTACCTAGCTTTAATGACAAAAATCATGCAAAAATAGTTGGTAATATATTACAAGAAAACATTAATTTCTTGTGGGATAATTATCCATTTAAAGATAATTATATAAAATATTATAAAAATCATTAAATTTAAAGTGCCTTGACACTCTCCAATTTTTCTATACAATATAAATTAGCAGTCGAATGATGCGAGTGCTAATAATTATTAATTTTTTAAAAATATGAAATTGAAACCGTTGCATGACAATGTAGTCGTGAAGCCAATGAGCGCGGAAGAAACTACTGCGTCAGGAATTTTTTTACCTGACAATGCTAATAAGGAAAAACCGGAAAAGGGAGAAGTGTTGGCAGTGGGTCCGGGGAAAATTATGGATAATGGACAATTAAAACCAATGGGTGTGAAAGTTGGCGACAAAGTAATGTTCAAAAAATATTCTCCAGATGAGATAAAAATTGATGAAGAAAAATATTTGTTGATTAGCGAAGGAGATATTTTGGGGATATTAGAATAATTAAATAATCCCGACACGAAACAACGAAACAAGAACGAATCTACGAACAAAATGAAGTACAAGAATTGCTTTCGTAGATTCGCATTTAATTCGTAGTTTCGTATCGGTTTACAAATATGGCAAAGCAAATTGAAATAGGGGTTGATGCGAGAAAAAAGATAAAATTAGGCATCGATAAAGTGGCTAACACGGTCAAAACTACTCTTGGGCCGAGAGGCAGAAATGTCATTTTGGACAAAGGTTTTGGTTCGCCCACTATTACCAATGATGGAGTTTCTATTGCTAAGGAAATAGAACTGGAAGATAAATTTGAAAATATCGGGGCTGGGCTGATCAAAGAAGTTGCGAGCAAAACTAATGATGTGGCAGGGGACGGCACGACTACTTCAACTGTTATGACGCAAGCGTTGGCGCATGAAGGATTGAAATTTGTGGAAACCGGGATGAGTCCGATTGAAATTCGTCGTGGTATGGAAATGGCCAAGAACGATGTGGTGGAAATACTTTCCAAAAATTCCAAAAAAGTCAGTTCTAAGGAAGAAATTTCTCAGGTGGCTACCATTGCGGCGGAATCTAAGGAAATGGGCGATATGATTGCGGAAGTGATGGAAGAAGTGGGCAAAGACGGCGTGATCACAGTGGAAGAATCACAGACTTTTGGATTTTCCAAAGAAATTGTGGAGGGGATGAATTTTGACAAAGGTTATGTTTCCCCATATATGATCACTGACATTGAAACACAAAAAGCGGAACTCAAAGATCCCTATATTTTGATTACTGACAAAAAGATTTCCGCCATTGCCGAAATTTTGCCAATTTTGGAAAAAATTGCGCAAGGCGGGAAAAAAGAATTGGTCATTATCGCCGACGATGTTGACGGCGAAGCATTGGCAACATTGGTGGTTAATAAACTTCGAGGGATAATAAATGTTTTGGCAATCAAAGCACCGGAATATGGTGACGGGCGAAAGGCAATGCTTGAAGACATTGCAATTTTGACTGGCGGACAAGTTATCACCGAAGAAAAAGGCTTGGATCTCAAAAAAACAGAAATTGCTATGCTTGGCCAAGCGCAAAAAGTAGTGGCGACTAAGGATGACACAACTATTGTTGGGGGTAAAGGAAAAAAAGAAGAAATTGAAACTCGTGTGGCGCAAATCAAAAAGCAAGCGGAAAATTCTGACAATGATTATGACAAAGAAAAATTGCAAAAAAGAATTGCCAAAATTTCTGGTGGCGTAGCGGTGATCAAGGTTGGCGCGGCCACGGAAACTGAGCTGACTTATATCAAACATAAAATGGAAGATGCATTGTCGGCCACTCGCGCCGCAGTGGAAGAGGGAATTGTGGCTGGTGGAGGCGTGGCTTTGGCGAAAGCTTCTAAGGAACTTGGGGCGAAAGATCACACTGACAAAAGTTATGATTATAAGGCTGGCTATGAAACACTTATTCGCTCATTGGGCGAACCGTTGAAACAAATCGTCGCTAACGCTGGAAAAAAAGATTCAGGAGTAGTTTTGGACAAAGTCATTGAAAGCGCAGGGATTAATTTTGGTTATGACGCGATGGAGGACAAATATGTGGAAGATATGTTGAAAGCGGGAATTATCGATCCATTGAAAGTGACGCGAACAGCTCTCGAAAACGCTGTCTCAGTTTCAGCTATGCTTCTCACAACCGAAGCTGTTGTCACAGATTTGCCCGAGAAAAAAGATGAACATATGCATGGTGGAATGCCTGGCATGGGCGGAATGGGTGGAATGATGTAGAAAAAGCTTAATAAAAATCGGGCGTTATCTTTATGAAAGCGCCTGATTTTTTTTCTTGCTAAAGATGCTATTTTTTGATAGGCTTATTTTAGTTGTTATTTGAATAAAAATATTGTTATGGACGCAATTGAAATTTTGAAAAAGTATAAGGGACGATTTGATCCCTGTTTGGAAAAATATTTTGATCAAAAAATTGAAAAAGCCAAGGAGGTTGATTTTTTGGCGAGTCAAGCGATCAAGATGATTGCGGATTTTACGCTGGCGGGCGGAAAAAGAATTCGACCGGCGTTGGTCTATTTTGGCTATTTGGCTAGTGGTGGGCAAGACAACGAAAGAATTTTGGAAGTTTCTATGAGTTTGGAGATAATTCACAGTTTTCTTTTGATTCACGATGACATTATCGACCGCGATGAAAAAAGACATGGCATCACCACAGTACACGAAAAATACAAAAAAATCGGACAAAGGATAATTTCCAAGTCCAAGGAAGACAGTGCGCATTTTGGAAATTCAATGGCGATTATCACGGGTGACATTGCTTATGCGATGGCTAATGAAATAATTTTTAACTCAAAATTTTCTCCAGAAATAATTATTAAAGCGCTGGACAAGATGCAAAACATTGTGTATATCACTTGCGCCGGAGAAATGCTGGATGTAGTGATGGAAAATCGTGGACGAACTAATGAAAAAGAAATTCTTCATATGTTTGAAGGAAAAACATCACGCTATACTTTTGAAGGACCTCTTCATTTCGGCAGTATTTTGAGCGGTAATTCAAATGAAAAAAGTCTGGATGCCTTCAGTGCCTATTCTTTGCCGTTGGGAAAAGCTTTTCAAATCAGAGATGACATCCTGGGAATTTTTGGTGACGAAAAGAAAACTGGCAAGCCAGTTGGATCAGATGTGTCTGAAGGAAAACAAACATTGCTTTTGCTAAAGGCCTTGGAAAAAGGAAATGAAAAGCAAAAAACAATTTTGGAAAAATATTTAGGCAAAAAAGATTTGACCAAAAATGAACTGGAAGAATTTAGACAAATCATCAAAGAAACTGGCTCATTGGAATATAGTCAAAATTTAGCCCAAAATTTTGTGGTGCAGTCACTCGAGGCGCTCAAAAAAATTGAATTTAAAAATCAGGAAGCCAAGTTTTTTATGGAAGGATTGGCTGAATATATTATCAAAAGAGAAGTTTGATTTTATAATTTTTTTAAGCTATTATTTTAATTATGGAAAACAATTCGAAATTCATTCCGCGTCACGTGGCTATAATCCCTGATGGCAATCGGCGTTGGGCTAGAGCTAAGGGTCTCAAGCCTTGGGAGGGACATGAGGCGGGAGCGATAAATTTGGAAAAATTGACGCAATTTGCACTTAAGAAAGAAATAAGCTGTCTTTCTCTTTGGGGTTCTTCAATGGACAATCTTTTGAAGCGTCCGATTGCGGAAAAAAAAGCTCTTTTAGATATTTATAAAAGATATTTTAAAAGACTCTTGGAGGGCAAAGAAATTTATGAGAATGAAGCCAGAGTTAATTTTATCGGACGATGGGAAGAACAATTTCCAGAATCTTTGAAAAGCATAATCAAAGAAGTGATTGAAAAAACCAAACATTATAAAAAAAGAATGTTGAATTTTATGCTGGCTTATTCTGGCACGGATGATATGTTGCAAGCTATTGAAAAAATTATCGCAAAGTCAGAAAAAGGCACAAAAATTACCCCAGAAATTTTGAAAGCTAATTTGATGACAGCTGAATTTCCGCCGGTGGACTTTATGATTCGAACGGGTGGAGAACCGCATAATTCCAATGGATTTATGATGTGGGATAGTGCCGATTCGCAACTTTATTTTTCCACGGAAAATTTTCCTGATTTTAATGAAGAAAAATTTGAAGAAGCTTTGGAAGAATATGCAAAAAGAGGCAGGAGATTTGGGGAATAGAAATTTATTTTATACTTTAGTGTAGTATCTTTGTAATTTTTAAAATAAATAAAAACTATGGAAATAGTCTTTACCGATCAAAATTTTGATCAAGAAGTGTTGAAAAGTGAAATGCCGACACTGGTTGATTTTTGGGCACCGTGGTGTGGGCCATGTCAAATGATGGGACCAATCGTGGAAGAATTAGCTAAAGAAATGGAGGGCAAAGCTAAAATTGGAAAATTGAATGTGGATGAAAATTCGCAAGTGGCGCAAACATTTTCCATTATGTCTATCCCAACCATTATGATTTTCAAGGGTGGCAAAATGGTCAAACAACTAGTGGGTGTGCAATCAAAGGAAGCTTTGAAGGAGGAATTAGAAAAAGTTTAAAACAATAATCAATGATCAAGGAACAACGATCAATAATATTTTTTATTATTTTACTGTTCATTGTTCATTGTTCTTTGGCATATGGATAATATTTACGATCTTATAATTATTGGCGCCGGCCCAGCCGGCCTCAGTGCTTCAATTTATGCTTCACGATATAAACTGGAGCATCTTGTTTTTGGCGTAGAACAAGGAGGGCAAATGAATGAAATTTATGATTTGGAGAATTGGCCGGGAGAGAAAAAAATTTCTGGGGCTGATTTAATTTCTAAATTTGTGGAACATGTTGAGGGTTTTGGCGCAAAAATAAACAGAGAATCGGTGGCTGGAATTTCCAAATTAGAGGACGGAACTTTTGAGATAAATTGCGCAAAAAATGTTTATAAAACTCGAGCAATCATTCTGGCTATGGGCGCGCACTACCGCAAAATGAATATTCCCGGAGAAAAAGAATTTACTGGACGTGGCGTTTCCTATTGTGCCACTTGTGACGCGATGTTTTTTCGTGAAAAAACCGTATGTGTCATTGGCGGAGGAAACAGCGCGGCAGTAGTGGCTTTGGAGCTTACTGATTTTGCGAAAAAAGTATATCTTATCACTAAAGAAGAAAAAATGTCAGCTGAGCCGGCGTGGCTGGAAAAGATTGTGCAAAATTCCAAAATAGAATTGGTCAAGGGCACGGGAGTGATTGAGATTAAAGGACGTAAAAATCCTGCGGATTCACGTCCCGAGGGTGAAAACAAAGTAGAGAAAGTAGTTTTGGATAAAGCCTATAATGACAAAAATAATTTGGAAGTGGACGGCGTGTTCATTGAAGTGGGCACTGAGCCAGGAGTAGAACTGGCGCAAAAAATTGGCGTGATGACGGATGAAAAAAATTATATAAAAGTAAAAGAAGATATGAGCACCAATGTGCCGGGAGTTTTTGCTGCGGGAGATATCACTACGGGATCCAGCAAATTTCGCCAAATCCTCACGGCAAGTTCTGAGGGCGCAATTTCTGCTAATAGTGCGTATAAAATGTTGAAGTTGAAGCAGTGAAAAAGTTGATTTTTTGGCTATTTTATGCTAAAATAAAAGCATATGACAATTCATGATTTTATCAAAAAAAGAAAAGATTTGATTTGGTGGGTGAAGGATTATGACAGTCTCAAGCCAGAATCAATCGTGGAGGCGACTTTGAATTATGGCGATTGGGATGATGTGCAAACCCTCATCAAAATTATGGGCATCAAAGAAGTGGCCCGAATTTTTCGCGAAAAATCCAAACTGCCGAAAATTGGCAGACATAATTATAGTAAAAGAACCAGCCATTACTTCACATTATATTTTGATAAATACGCCTAAAAAATATAACTAAAAAGTTGAATATCTGCCAGGATTTGAAGTAGATGACGAAGTCATCAAAAAATCCTTGATTGAATTTAGTTTGGAGAAATAATCTTATGTCCGGATGCCTCATCCTCAAAACTGAATACAAAGAACTCGAAAAACTCCAACAAGAGTTTGAGTTGGAATTGGAGAAATCCATCAAATCCGGCAATCTCGAAAAAACCAAAGAATTGAAACAAGAAATTGAAGAAAAGCTTCAGACTCTCAAAGAAAAAATCACTCCCAAAAAGATCATTGCAAAATTCAGCAATCCCGAAACAACCAAAACTGAAAACAAAGATAAGGATATTGAAATTGATTTGGAAAAAGAAATCCAATGGCAGAAAGCTTTCTATAAAGAACATAAGTTAAGTTTCAACGAACAAGAAGTCAAGCAAATTTTGAGACTTCACAAGTTTGAAATCCAAAAAGAAATGGCAATGTATGGTTATGACCAAATTCTCATTATTCCAGAAAACTTGCCAATAACGGAAAACCTCAATCAGACACTGATTGAATCAATGCCAAATACGACCGCTACTTATCAATCAAATGATTTCAAAACAGGCGGAGGTTTCGCCGGAGCCACAACCGAAAGCCGAAAAACCAAAATCATTCTCACACATTCCGATCAAAATATTTATGAAAATCCAGACGCTAACTTTTTTGCCAAACAAACTCTTGGAAAAAACATTATGCAACTTTCCAACTTAATTGAAGATGAAATCCAAGAAAAAATTCGAACAAACCAGCCGATCCCAATTAATTTTGAAACTCGAATCAATAACCAAACTAAAAAAATCCAAGCTGAAGGACTTTCTCTCAATGAATATCTTATTTTCCAACGGCAATATTTTGAAAAAAACAATCAGCAAAAACATTTAGATGAAAACGGATGGACTTGGCTTCCGAAATCGTGCTCTGCTTCTCGGGTCGTCGTTGCTCACTGGTATCCGGATGCTCGCCGGCTCGATGTGTCTGCGTATGGTCTCGGCCATTCCGATGGCAACCTTGGGTGCCGTCTCTCCCGTAGTTTTGAATTAACTTAGGCTTTGGGAGCTTGAGAATTTATTTTTAAATTAATTTTTATTTTTTTATCCCTCGGCTCGTATAATCAGTTGAAAAAAGTTTTCAGCAGTGGTTTGCCGAAACAGATTTTTTATTTTTCCAGAGTCATACAACGAAAAATTGTGTGAGAGTGAGTGAAAAATCATTAATGTAAAACTACAATTTTTCTTTCGGACAAATGGTGTTGTCCTGATAAATTTGGAAAAACTTCTACGCTCGAAATTGAAAAAGAAAAATTTTTCTAGAGGCGGTGCTCTGCTTCTCGGGTCGTCAATGCTAACTGGAATCCGGATGATCGCCAGCTCAATGTGAATGCGAATGATCTCGACAATTCCAATGACAACCTTGGGTGCCGTCTCTCCCGTAGTTTTCATTTCTGCTCAGATTTCAAATATTTCAACCAGCCACCCAGCATTTTGCCGATTTCTTGCAAGGCTTGTTGGGTTTTGAGATAGGACGGATCATCCAGAGCTTTGATTGAAAAAGCAAGGCGAAATAGAATTTTCAAAATTTCTATTTTTGCATTAGCCTTGAGAATATATCCTTCTTTGAAATTTTTTGGCTGGTAGTTTCCAAAAATAATGAGTTCCAGCGAATCCAAGATAATACATTCCAATTTTTCTCCCAAGCTGTATTTTTCATGTTTAGGAAATTTCATTATCACAGAATGTGTCAGTCTATATAATTCGTAGAGTTTTTTGATAACTGGAATTTCTATTTGCTCATAATTTTTATGGTTCATAATGATTTTGATAAATTAATTAATATCGAGAACATCTTTCGCGCGTGGCGGGTTTTCAAGGTGGGTAAGGAGAAAAAGCAGGAAGTGATTTTTTTTGAAAGAAATATTGAAGACAATCTATTTTTGTTGCATAGAGATTTGAGTACTGGAAATTATCGTCATCTGGCATATGAATTTTTTAGAATTTCAGATCCGAAAAAACGCGATATTCACAAAGCGGATATTAGGGATAGGATAGTGCATCAAATTATTTATGATTATCTTTCAGACTCATTCGAGCCAATTTTCATAGAATACTCCTATTCTTCGCGAGTTGGGAAAGGATCACACCTCGCAGTGAAGCAACTGCAGATTTTTTCGCAAGATATTGCGAAAAGAAATTTTGGTCGATGCTACGGCGCGAAACTGGATGTGAGAAAATATTTTGAAAATATTGATCATAACATTCTTTTCGATATCATTTGCAAAAATATTTGCGACGAAAGAATCAGAAAAATTATTTGGGAAATTATCGATAGTTTTCATTGCAAGCCAAGCAAAAGCATTCCGCTGGGAAATATTACCAGCCAGATTTTTGCTAACATTTATCTCAATGAACTGGATCATTTTGTCGCAAAAAAGCTGAAAGTTAGACACTATGTGAGATATAATGACGATTTTGTTATTTTAGACTATAATAAAGAGAGGATGGTTGAGTTTGCCAGAAAAGCAAAAATATTCGTGGAGAATAAACTATTATTGAAAATTCCCAAAGAAAAAATAACTTTCCGAAAATTGAAGTGGGGGATTGATTTTTGCGGGTATATCGTTTTGTCTGATGCGATTTTGCTTCGCCGGAAAACAAAAAGAAGAATGTTGAAAAATATTTTTCATACAGCGGAGAGATTTGAAAAGGGCGAAATTGCCAGTCGAGATTTTTCCAAAGTGTTCAATTCATATTGCGGATTACTCAAGCATTGCAATTCGTATAATTTGAAGAACAAACTAATAAGCGAATGTTTATATGAAACAATTTATTGAAAATTTGCCAGCGATAAAAAAAATTGATACGCAAAAAGACGAATCTTTTGGTGAAACGGAAAAAGAAAAAGAGAAAATGAATCAGGAAGCAGAAAGATATCGCCAAGAAGCCCAAGAATTTGTCGATTCGCATCGAAGATTTTTTACGACTTTTGCTAAAGATGTTTCTCTAAACTTTAAAATTTCTGATGGATTTTATATTGATTTGGAAAAAGGTGAAGTGAATTTGGATGGCAAGTGGTTTTCGGAAAAAGGTTTTTCCAAAGAGCAGATATTATGGGGATGTTTGCATGAATTGGAACATTTTCGTGATTTGGATGCAGACGCGAGTGGAGTAATGAAAAATTTTGAATATATCAGAAGTCAAGCTAAAAAAACTGGTGGAATTATTTTGAAGAAATGGGAAGAGAAATATGGACAAAGTGATCCTGAATTTGTGGAAAATTTGAAAAAACAAAAACCGCTCAATCCAAAAAAACCAGATGGCAAAACAATGAATGCGGTGGAACGCTCGGCTTATAAAATTCACCATACTTTCTACAATATTTTTGATGATATAAATGACAATAATAATGTTGCCAGAAAAGCTCCCGCCTTTGAAGAAAAAGCCAATGGCGGGCAAGAAACAAAAAGACTATATCAAGAAAAACTTTTTGCTAAAACTGATTATTCCGCATTGCCAAGACATCTTCAGTTTGTCTATAAATTATTGCGGGAAGAAATGGTAAAAGATGAAAGTGTTGTGTTGAATGAAGAAGTGGCAGAAATAATGAAGCGAAAAATTGAATTTCAAGGCAGGCAATATTCGCCCAAAGAAATTGTGGATAGTTTCATCAAGCCGAAAAAAAATCGTGATACTCTTGCTAGTCAAAGACATTTTGTGTTGCAAAAAACATTGGAGCCGATTTTTGCAGAACTTTTGGCCAAAGATTTGAATGAATGGGAGCCGAAAAAACCGGAGAAACAAGAGGGTCAACCGCAAAAAGGAGAAGGCGAGGGAGAGTCAGGTAATCCGTTTGATGAGGAGTATCAAGATTATGACAAAAATAATCCTGATCAGATTTCCGAGGAGGATATCAAAAATTGGATGGACAAAAACGAAGATGACAAAAAAGAGGCAGAGGCCAGAAAAGCCAAAGCGCAGGCGCAAGAAAACAAAACACCACAGGAAAAAGCTGATGAAGCACAAGCAGAGATAGACAAATCTTGGTGCGAAAAAAATGGCATTGATCAAAATAAGTTTATAAATTTCAAAAAAATTGAAGCCCAAGTCGAGCCATACTTGCAAC
Source organism: bacterium (assembly GCA_030654225.1). Lineage (GTDB taxonomy): Bacteria > Patescibacteriota > Minisyncoccia > Moranbacterales > UBA2206 > UBA2206. The sequence goes on along the minus strand of JAURXY010000017.1, from coordinate 46,146 downwards.
AACTTTCCAAACTTTGGCAAAAAATTATTTTTGGTTCCAGTCGAGAAATGAAAAGAGAAAAAGAAGGATATTTCAAAACCGGAACGGAAATGAATGTTCAAAAAGTGATTGAGGAGTGGCCGAAAATTCAAGAGAAAAAATTTGAAGATGTTCGAGTGATGGAACGAATAGTTTCCAAAGAAAAACTGGTGCAAATGCCGGAAAGAATCAACATCAGACTGGTGGGCGATATGTCTGGATCGATGGATGAAAAAAAACGGCATATTTTGCAACAATGTGTAGTTTTGATTTTGTCATCACTTCGTGAATTCAACACTCAACTCAATCGAACGAGATCACAAACAAAATCCAAGTTGGAAGTTGATACGGAGGTATGGATTTTTGGAGATGATGCCCAGAAGATAAAAAAATTGCGAAAAGAATCTAGGATAAGTGATGAACGAATAGAGACGATTAAACTTTTTGAAAAACTGGACAATACTATTGGGTATACTTATGACGATAAGGCGTTGGGAGAAATTCAAAAATCTTTTTCAGCTGAAGACTTGCAAAAAATTTCACAGAAAAAGACCATGGAAATTGTTTTTGAAATAACTGATGGCGGATCTTCTGATTCTGAGGCTTCAAAAAAGGCAGTGGATAAATTGATTGAGTCGGGAGTGATAGAGAGAGCCTTTCAGATAGGTGCAGTTAGCGATGAAGATAAGAAGATTTTTGATGAAGTGTGGAATGCTGGGCGAAAAGAAAAACAGGGAGAAGTGATTGGTGAGGAAATAGCCAACTTGATTCCCGCCATAACCCAAGCTTTGAAAAAATACTTATCTGGTGTAAGATTATAATATGTCTGAGTGTCAACTCCTCAAAACTGAATACCAAGAACTTGAAAAACTCCAACAAAAGTTTGAATTTGAATTGGAAAAATCCATCAAATCAGGCAATCTCGAAAAAACCAAAGAACTTCGAAAAGAAATTGAAGAAAAATTGCAAGCTCTCAAAGAAAAAATCACTCCCAAAAAGATCACTGCAAAGTTTATCAATCCCGAAACAACCAATGAAACTAACAAAGACAAGGATATTGAAATTGATTTGGAAAAAGAAATCCAATGGCAAAAAAAATTCTACAAAGAGCATAAAATTCCAGAATTCAACGAACAAGAAGTCAAGCAAATTTTGAGACTTCACAAACTTGAAATTCAAAAAGAAATGGCACTGTATGGTTATGACCAAATTCTCATTATTCCAAAAAAACTGCCAACCAGCGAAGAACTCAATGAAAAAATGACTGATGGTGATGGCTATGTTACTACTTGGCAATCAAATAATTTTAAAAACGGCGGAGGTTTTACTGGAGCTAAAACATCTGAAAGTAAAAAAACAAAAATCATTCTCACACATTCCGATCAAAATATTCTTAAAGATGAAAACACCAATCCATATCTCAAACAAACTCTCGGCAAAAACATCATGCAACTTTCTGGCTTAAGCGAAGAACAAATCCAAGAAAGAGTTGAAAACAATCAGCCTATTCCAATTAATTTCGAGTTAAGCGGAAATCAAATCAAAACTGAGGGACTATCTCTAAATGAATATTTAATTTTACAACGACAATATTTTCAGAAAACTAATAATCATTTAGATGAAAAAAGCTGGACTTGGCTACCAAAATCGTGCTCTGCTTCTCGGGTCGTCGATGCTGACTGGGATCCGGTTGCTCGCCAGCTCTGTGTGGATGCGCATGCTCTCGGCCTTTCCGATGTCTTCCTTGGGTGCCGTCTCTCCCGTAGTTTTGAATTAACTTAGGCTTTGGGAGTTTGAGAATTTATTTTGAATTAAATCTTTTAATTTTTTTTGAAAAAATATATGGAATCACAAAATTTTGAACAATGGAAAAAAGTGGAAGAAAATGTCAATGAGGCGGAAAAAAACAAACGGCAAGCCCAAAAAGCCTCACAGATGATGTATCGCGAAACAAAAATTCCCAAAGAAGAAAGGCAAGAAAAATCCGAAGAAGAAATTTTGGAAAAATCCAAAAGAGGGCGAGTCGCCAAAAAAGCGCTGGAAAGAGAAAATGTTTTTGAAACAGAAGCAGAGAAAATTTTGGGTGAAGAAAATTCGCCGGAGCGAGAATTGGTTGAACTGCGAAAAGAAAATTTAATCAAAGCCCTTCGCTATGAAAAAGCTATTCAAATGGAAAGAAAAGGATTGCTTTTGGAAAAAGTGGAAATTTTGAAAGGCTTTGACGGAGCGCCTAGTGGAGAAGAACTGGAAGCGTTGGATGAAGTTCGTGATGAATTGGGTGAAAATCAAAATTTGCGAGAAAAATCACTGGAACTTAGCCCGGAAAGTTATTTCGGATTGCACTTGAAGCAATTAGAAGAATATAAAAAAGAATTGGAGGATGGAAAAATTGTGGAAACTGATTATGTCAAAGAGCAAATGGAAGATATTGAAGTCCATTTGCAAGCTAACAAACCAATTTTGATTTATGGTCATCTTGGAAGTGGAAAATCGGAACTCGCTATGCATACGGCAAAAAAATATATTTCAGAGAATAATCCGGATATATTAGAAAAAAAACAAGAGCTAGAAGACATTTTAATAAAGCAAAAGAAAGAAAAAAAATATGATGACGGTTCTTTGAATAATTTAATAGCTGTAAAAGAATTAGAATTACAAAAATTATGTGAATTGAAAGGAAGCGCTTTGATTATTTCCGGTTCAAAAAACATTTCGCAGGCGGAATTTTATGGACATCAGGTTTTGACAGTAGATGAAAAAACCGGTTCAACCGTGTCAGATTTTTTTATGGGTCCAATCTATCAAGCGATGGAAGAAGGCAGAATAATCATTATCGATGAAGTCAATGCGATTCCGCACGAAGTACTTATCAGTTTAAATCATATTCTAACCAGAAAAGTTGGGGATAAGATAAACATTCAACAAGATAGCGGAAGAGAAATTGAAATCAAGGAAGGTTTTGGAATAATGATGACGGGAAATTTGAATCAAGGTCAAGAAAAATATGTTGATCGGCAAGATATGGATCCAGCTTTTCTTTCTCGACTTCACAAAATTGAATATGATTATTTGCCACAAGAAACGGAGGGTAGCTTAGAAGACTCAGCAGGCAAGGAAAATGAATTATTTCATCTTATTTTAGCGGATATTATGGACAAAAATGGGAATATGGAAATTCCCAAGGGCAGTGAACAAAAACTCTGGAATTTGGCAAAATCAGCTCGGCTAATTCAAAATGTTTTTGCCGGCAAAGAAATCGACGGGGCTTATTATTTCAAAGAAGCTGGTGGTCGTTCGACAAAATATTTTCTCCAAGAAAATGTTCTTTCTATTCGAGCTTTGGAAAATGTAATTTCGCAATGGAAAATGGAAGGCTATGAAAAAGAATTGGATTATTATATTTGGAATAATTTCATCAAAGAAAGCACAGTAGCAACTGATCGAGCCTATCTCTATCAAATTTTGAAAGATCAATTCGGTTTTTTTCAAAGCGATGGCTGGGACAAAAATCTTGATTATGGAAATGAGGGTGTGGTTAATTCATTTGAAATTTCCGCTCCAAAAAACAAATCAGCCAAGCGAGAATTTTTTGGTCCACGCGAAACGGTTGAAATGGCTTTTGGCAAAGCTCCTGAGAGAACTAAATGGCCAGAAGTTTCAAGTGCAGTTGAAATGGAAGAGGAAAATATTATCAATCCGGAAATAATGGAAATGGAAGAATGGAATGGTTTTTTGAAAAAAGAAATGGGAGATCTGAAAAATGAAATCAAAGAAGTTTGCGTGGCAGAACAAACATAGTTAAAATTTTTATGAATTCAATCCAACTCTCAAAAAAACTTGGTGGACCCGCCTCGCGTCGAGGAGCGACCTTCGTCGCGAGTCGAGGCGGGAAAATCGAAATTAGAAGCAAAGTAAAACTCACAAAAAAAACTTTGCCGATTTTGTATACTCCGGGGGTGGCGGAAGTGTCAAAAGCGATTGCCAAGGACAAAAAACTTTCCAAGATTTATACTATGCGGAAAAATACGGTAGCGGTGATTTCGGATGGATCAGCGGTTTTGGGATTGGGTAATATTGGACCGGAAGCGGGACTTCCCGTAATGGAAGGTAAGGCTTTACTTTTCAAAGAATTGGGCGGAGTGGATGCTATCCCGATTGTATTGGCGACGCAGGATACGCAAGAATTAATCAAGACCATAAAATATCTAGCTCCAACTTTTGGTGGAATAAATTTGGAAGACATTTCAGCGCCAAGGTGTTTTGAAATTGAAGAGCGATTGAAAAAAGAATTAGACATTCCGGTTTTTCACGATGACCAACATGGCACGGCGATTGTGGTTTTGGCGGGGCTAATCAATGCACTCAAGGTTGTCAAAAAGGATTTAGCAAAAATAAAAATTGCTATTTCTGGCACAGGTGCGGCCGGTGTGGCGATTGCCAAACTTTTAATCAAGGCCGGTGCCAAACATATTGTTATGCTGGATCGCATAGGAATAATCTACAAAGAAAGAAGTGGAGGACTCAATGGTTCGAAAATGGAAATCGCGTACATTACTAATCCTCATAATTTGAAAGGCAATGTACGAGATGCTCTCACAAAGGCGGATGTTTTTATCGGAGTTTCAGCGCCAAACATTCTCACAGAAGAAGATATTTCTCAGATGAATAAAAATTCAATTGTTTTTGCGATGGCTAATCCGATTCCGGAAATTATGCCAGAACGAGCCAAGGCGGGTGGAGCGCGTGTTGTGGCGACGGGGCGCTCAGATTATCCCAATCAAATCAATAATGTTTTGGTTTTTCCTGGTATTTTCCGTGGAGCGTTGGATAATAATATAAAAGTGATTACGGATGAGCATAAAATAAGAGTAGCCTATGCAATTGCCAGTTTGATAAAAAAACCAACTAGTGGTAAAATAATACCAGAAGCGTTGGATAAAAAAGTCGCTAAAAAAGTTGCCAGCGTTTTTAAAAAATAATAACCGATACGAAACAACGAAACAAGAACGAATCTACGAACATGTATAAAATAGGAATATTTTTTCGTAGATTCGCATTTAATTCGTAGTTTCGCATCGGATAAAGCGTATGCGCGTTTACAAACAAAAAATTGAGTTGGAAACTTCTACCCAAATTGAATTTATCGACATCACCCAAAAAGTCGAAGATGTGATTTCGGCATCTGGTATTCGAGAAGGACAGGTTCTGATTTTTTCTCAACATACTACTTCTGGTATTGTGATCAATCACAACGAATCAATGCTCATCCAAGATTTTATGCGAACCTTATACCGCATTGTGCCAGTGTCTGATCGCTATTCGCATGATCTCTTCGAACTTAATCGTGCCACATCTTCAGATGGACGTTCCAACGGACATTCTCATTGCAAGGCAATTCTTTTGGGCGCTAGTCAAACAGTGCCAATTGAAAAAGGCAAAATGGATCTTTCACAAAAACAAAGTATTTTTTTTGTAGAAATGGATGGTTCAAGGAAAAGAGATTATATCGTGCAGGTTATAGGGTTATAAAAACTCAAATGGATAATCTAATCAATAATTTAATCAAAAACGGATATCTCAAAACCGATTTGATTATTGATGCTTTTTCAGAAATAAGTCGCGTGGAATTTTTACCTCAAGATTTGGAACAAGAATTTATGGCGGATGTAGCCTTGCCGATTGGACATGGACAAACAATTTCTCAGCCAAAAACAATAGCCACCATACTTGAGCTGCTAGATTCTCAGCGTGGACAAAATGTGTTGGATATTGGCTCTGGCTCTGGTTGGACAACGGCGCTCCTGTGTTATATTGTTGGAAAGAAAGGTCATGTGATAGCCTTAGAAAGAATTGAGGAATTAATGGAATGGGGTAAAAATAATGTTAAAAAATATAGAAATTATGTAAAAGATGGAGAGGAGGGAATCGCTGAATTTTATTTAGTTGATGGAAAAGAAGGATTTTCAGCCAATGCACCTTACGACAGGATTTTAGTTAGCGCTTCGGCCAATGTCATTCCGGAAGAGTTGAAAAATCAGCTTAAGGTTGGAGGAAAAATGGTTATCCCTGTCAAAAATAGTTTGGTTTATCTTGAAAAAAGAGACGAGAATAATTTTTATAAAGAAGAATACCCTGGATATAATTTTGTGCCGTTAATATAAAGCATGAATAAAAAAAATAAAATAATTATAATAATTTTCGCATTCCTTCTGCTATTTATGGCAGGGCTTTTTTATTTTAGATACCAAGTCTATTATTCACACGCAAAATTTGTCGGAACAAAAACTTTGGAAATTGCCAAGGGCGATGGAAACAAAGAGGTGGCCGTAAAATTGAAAGAAGCGAATTTGATTTCCGGAGAAATCTATTTTTATTATTATATAAAATCACAAAAACTTTTGAGCAAAATAATGCCGGACACCTATGAACTTTCTGGTAATATGACAATCCCGGAAATTGTTCAAACTATCACCAACAGCGAAGAAAAATTTATCAAAATTACTTTTCCGGAAGGTTTTACCGCGCGTCAAATGGCCGAAAAATTAACAGCTAGTGGACTACCGGGGCAGGAATTTTTGGCAATTGTGAATAATCCCGGAGAATTGAAAAAACGTTATAGCTATTTGACGCCGGAAAAAATCAAAACCCTAGAAGGCTTTCTTTTTCCTGATACTTATTTTTTCAAAAAAGATACTTTGGCCAAGGATATTGTTGGCAGACTACTGGATACTTTTGATCAAAAATTGACTGATCAAATGAAAAAAGATATTTTGAATCAAAATAAATCCGTGGGCGAAATTGTGATAATGGCTAGTATCATTGAAAAAGAAGTGCAAACGGCGGAGGATATGAAAACAGCCAGTGGAATTTTTTGGAAAAGAATTGCAAGCGGACAAAGATTGGAAAGCGACGCACCACTCTCATATATTTTGCAAGACAACAACGATCAGCATAGTGGAAAAGATTTGACGCTTGATTCGCCCTATAACACGTATAGAAATATTGGACTCCCACCAACTCCAATTTCTAATCCAGGGCTCAGCGCGATAAACGGAGCTATTTATCCAACCGCTTCAAAATATAATTTTTTTCTCACTGTCACTATTGATGAAAAAAAAGAAGTTATTTTTTCTGCAACTTTCGATGAACACAAAGCTAATCGAAAAAAATATGGATTGTGATATTCCACTTGCTGATCGAATTCGTCCAGAAAATCTGGAGGATTTTTTTGGGCAGGAAAAACTGATAGGGGATAAATCTTTTCTTTCAGAGGCAATTGGAAATGATAGTGTGCCGTCAATGATTCTTTGGGGACCGCCGGGATCGGGCAAAACAACGCTCGCACATATCATTGCCAAAAATACTAATTCAGAATTTATAATCCTAAGCGCTACCTCCAGCGGAAAAAAAGATTTGATGGAAGTTATTTCTAGGGCCTCCGCCAAAGGCGGATCCCTGCCTACCGGACAGGCAGGCGCCTTTGGCGGAAAAAACAAAAAAACTATTTTGTTCATAGACGAGATTCATCGCTGGAACAAAAGTCAGCAAGATGCACTTTTGCCGAGCGTGGAGAAAGGTGTGATAACGCTCATTGGTGCTACTACGGAAAATCCTAGCTTTGAGGTCAACGGTGCTTTGCTTTCGCGCACTCGCGTGTTTGTTTTGGAAAAATTATCTGAGGAAAGTTTGGAAAAAATAATTTCTCGGGCGGTTAAGATTATAAAAATAAAAATAAACAAGGAGTCAATTGCTTTTTTGGCGCGGATGGCCAACGGTGACGCTCGAACAGCCTTGAATGTTTTGGATATATTACAAAATCAAAAAAACAAAGAAATTTCAGTAGAAAAAATCAAAGAAGTTTTTCAAAAAACACATTTACTCTATGACAAAAATGGCGAAGAACACTACAATATTATTTCCGCTCTGCACAAATCAATGCGAGGAGGGGATGCGAATGCGGCTGTTTATTGGATGGCACGGATGCTTGAAGGCGGGGAAGACCCAATCTATATCGCCCGTCGCTTAGTGCGTTTTGCCTCAGAGGATGTGGGACTGGCCAATAATACTGCTTTGATTTTGGCTAACGCAGTATATGACGCTTGCCACAAATTGGGCGCGCCGGAATGTAATGTGCATTTGGCGCAATGCGTCATCTATCTATCCAAAAGCAAAAAAGATATCACAGCCTATGAAGCTTATACCAAAGCTAAAAGTGATGTGGAAAAATTTGGCAATCTTCCTGTCCCGTTTCACATTCGTAATGCTCCGACAAAACTAATGAAAGACTTAGGTTATTCCAAAAATTATAAATACACGCCAAAAGAGGATAGTTCAACGCAAGAATACTTACCCGACGAATTAAGAGAGCGTAAATATTTATAATGCGTTTTCTTATTTTTATTCCCATAAAATTTTTGTAGAGACGAGGCACTGCCTCGTCCCTACTGTTGCATGGGCTTTTTTTCTTGACAAAAACCCCAAAACCTGCTATACTTGTATATCGTACCTAAAAAGTATAAAAAAGCGGGATTTTGGCGAGAATAAGCCTTTTGGCTTCCAAAATTCCATGTGCAAGTTCCAAAGCAAAAACACCCTCCTTAGTTTTTGCCGGTAGGTAAAACATATTTTTTTGGAATAATTTTCAGAAAGATACACGCTTGTACGTGGAATTGTGGAAGGCAAGACTTTTCGCCATTTTTCTTTTCCCAAAAGAAAAGTGGCAAAAAAGAAAAAGGCCACCCAAATAAAATAAAGAAATAAATTTTCGATTTTATCGCTAAATTTACTAACTCCCCTTAGGCGCAGAATGAGTAAATTTTTAACGCTCTAAAATCTCAATTTATAATTCTTTATTTTATGGGGTGGATTAAAAACTAAAAATATACATTTCGCAAGGGAATGTCTTTGGTGCAGGTTCAATCGTCTCGATTGAACCGCACATTTCTGGTGGTAGATAATTAGTTTTGCCAGAAATAAAAAGTTCAGGCGAGACGCCTGAACTTGCAAGATTTTAAAGCCAAGCTTTTTGAACTGCTTAGGCTCTTCATTAAAGCTCGGCTTTTATAAAAGCTTTTTGATTTCGTCCAAAATATCCTCGGATATTTTTTTTGTTGTTTCGAGTTCTTCGGGGGTGAATTTTTCTAAAACATATTCATGTGCATTTAAACGACAGACTAGAGCTTCTCCGACTGATTGGCCGACACCAATTCTAACACGGCGGAATTTTTGCGTGCCGAGTTGGTCGATTATGTTTTGGACGCCGTTGTGGCCGGCGGAAGATGAATCGGTGGCAATTTTATATTTTCCCAGTGGAATGTCGATGTCATCGTGAATAATAATGATGTCATCAGGAGAAAGTTTATAGAAATCCAAAATTGCTTTGACGGAGACCCCAGAAAGATTCATATATGTTTGGGGTTTGGCGAGGAGGATTTCTTTTTCTTCTAAATTATTTCTGGAAATTTCGGTGTTGAATTTCTTGTTGAATTCGAAAATTGGAAATTCCCATTGGCTTTGTAATTTATCCAAGAACATAAACCCAGCGTTGTGGCGGGTGAGTTCATATTTTTTTTCTGGATTGCCGAGGCCGATAATTATATTCATATAACATATAACATGAAGCATGAAACAATAAACAAAAAATTAAAGCGCTAAATATAAAAATTTGTTGCATGTTTCATGTTTCATGCTGCGTGATTAATTTTCATCTTCATTATAATCCTTAAAGCTCACTTCCGCCATAGAGAAGTTAGGGACAAGATCTTGACCGATAATCAAAACTAGATCAGCGCTCACATTGCTGATGATATTTTTGTCTTTGGCGTTCAAAATTGTGCCATTTTTGGCGGGCAATTTTTTCAAGAGTTCATTTTGAGTGAAGGGTTTGTTTTTTCCGGTCAAATCATAAATCAAAGTTTCGCCATTCACATTTTTTCCCGAATCAGAAAGAATGACAACATTTTTATATTCAAAACTGTCTTTCAAAAGTTTATTAATCTGGTTCATAACGACACTACTGCCACTTCTATTGATCACAACCACCGAGGCATTTTCTTTGGCAATTTCTTCTCGTGTACGCGTGATTTGATTAGTATCAAAAATATTTTGTGCTAAGTCTTGAATTTCACTCCAATTACCAACGCGAGGGATAAGGGCAGAAATTCCTGCCATATGTGAACCTCGAAGCAAGCTATCTTTTTTCCAAGCATCGAGCACGACATTATTGATATTATTGGTGTCTAAATTTTTGATTAGGGTGAGAAAATTTCCAAACTCCGAACTGGAGATATTGGTTTTGACATTTTCTCCCAGCGCATTCATAAATTGATTGATTGCTATGGCATTGAGCAGTGTACCCGTAGAAAAAATTTTGTTTTTGACAGCTTGCATAACTTGCTGTTGTCTTTTGGCTCGGCCAAAATCACTTTCCGGATCATTGTGACGCATTCGGGCATATTTCAAAGCCGTGGCGCCGTCTAAATGATGAAAACCCTTGGAAAGTTCAAAAGTTTCATAACTATAATTTGGTCCTGGGTAGCGAGTATCAAGAATATCTCGTTCGTTAGTTATATTTATCCCACCGATAGCATCAACGGCTTTTTGAAAACCATCAAAATTAATTACTGCCCAATAATCAATGTCGAGCGAAGTGATATTTTTGATTACTTTTTTCATCGGTTCCATGGAATTTTCGGCGTCAGTGGGAAAATTTTGCAAACCATGCTCATAAACAGAATTTATTTTGTTTTGATAGTTCATCTCGGGAATTTCCACATAAAGATCGCGCGGGATAGAAAGCAGGGCGACTTTGCCAGTTTTGGTATTGACACTGGCAATCATAATGGTGTCAGTAAGATTGTTGCCTGGTTTTCCCTTGCCTGCAATGCCCAAAAGCAAAATATTGATTCTGTTGTCACTCATTCCCTTGAGTTTGATTTGGCTAGGAGCCACAATATCCTTGAATGTGCCAAAAAAAGAAGCATTATTTTCATCTTTTATGCTTATCCTATTTTCAGTATTAGCTATTTTCCAAATAAAAAAGGCGCCGTGTACAATACCAAGGAGAATAATGAGGACTGCTAGTCCTAAAATAAGTTTTATGAAAATATTTTTTCTTCTCATTATTTTAATAATAAACTGCAAAAGATGATTAGTCAATCTTTGGCTAATTTAAGCCTAAAGTTGCCCTTGCCAAAAGGGCTTTTATCTGTTAAGATAAAGCAATGAAAGAAAAAAATACAGACTATTCCTATCAGGGAGTAGGAGAATTCATATTGGAGATAATAAAGATCGTGGCGCTGGCTTTTATTGTGATTGTGCCGATACGAGTTTTTTTGTTTCAGCCATTTTTTGTGCAAGGGGCTTCAATGGAGCCTAATTTTGAAGACGGGCAATATTTGATCATTAATGAATTTGGTTTCAAGGAAACTGATCTTAAGGCCGTAAATATAAATTCATTCAAAGAGCTTGACCGTCAGCATCCAATAGTTTTTCGTTACCCACTTGATCCAAAGAAATTTTTCATCAAACGCGTCATTGGCTTACCGGGAGAAAAAGTGCAGATAAAAAATAATGAGATCACTATTTTTAATTCTGAAAATCCGAACGGATTTGTTTTAGATGAAAAAGAATATATCCCATTGGGCACATCAACAAAAGGAGACATCGCGATAACACTGAAAGACAATCAATATTTTGTTCTGGGCGACAATCGACAATTTAGTAGTGATTCTAGGGTTTGGGGACCAGTGCCAAAAAATGATATCATCGGCGAAGTGCTGGTGCGTGCTTGGCCACTCGATAAGATTTCTATTTATTAATTTATTTACTTTTATGCCTCTAAAAAAAATCACTAAAAAAGTTAAAACTGAAAAAGTCAAAGAAGAACCACTTGTGTTGCATACTTTGCGTGGAATGAAAGATATTTTGCCTGGCGATCAGCCATACTGGGAACAGGTGAGGCGCATTTCGGAAAGATTGTCACGGGACTATGGTTTTTTGCGATTGGATACTCCAATTTTAGAATTTTCTAATTTGTTCACTCGAAGTATTGGCGAAGGTACAGATATTGTGGAAAAAGAAATGTATTCTTTTGTTACGCGTGGAGGTGACAAAGTAGCGCTTCGTCCGGAACTGACCGCTGGCAATTGTCGCAGTTTCATTCAAAATGGAATGAATGTTTTTTCAAAACCAGTCAAAATTTTTTCAACTGGTCCGGTTTATCGTTATGACCGACCACAAGAAGGACGATACCGAGAGCATTTCCAAGTTAATTTTGATGCCTATGGCGAACAAGATCCAATTTTGGATGCACAAATGATTCAAATCGCTCATCGCATTATCCAAACTCTAGGAATAAAATCAGTCCAAATGCAAGTTAACTCTATTGGTTGTCAGGTTTGTCGCAAAGACTATAAAGAACTTTTGGTCAACTATTTAGAATCAAAAAAATCAAAACTTTGTCAGGATTGCAAACGAAGAATGGACACTAACCCTTTGCGAGTTTTGGATTGCAAAGAAGACAAATGTTCACAAGTGGCAGCACTAGCCCCGCAATCAGTTGATCATCTTTGTGAAGAATGTCGAACACATTTCAAAACTTTGCTAGAATATTTGGATGAGTTGGATTTGCCATATATTATTAATCCACATTTAGTTCGTGGTTTGGACTATTATACAAAAACAGTTTTTGAAATTTGGTCTAGCGCCGAAGAAGGTAAGAAATTGTCTTTGGGTGGCGGAGGCAGATATGATAAATTGATCAAAATGATGGGCGGAGAAGACACCCCAGCCATTGGTTTTGCTTTTGGAGTAGAAAGAGTGATTGCTGAAATGAAAAGAGTGCAAGCTAAGCCATATAAACTTCCCAAGCCGAAAGTATTTTTAGCTCAACTGGGAAATCTGGCCAAAAAGAAAAGTTTGCGATTGTTTTCTGAATTGGAAAAAAATGGTATTCTCACAGCCGAAAGTTTTGGACGAGGAAGCTTGAAATCACAACTTAGAATTGCCAATAAATTAGGCGTAGAATTCACTTTGATTCTGGGTCAAAAGGAATCGTTGGATGGCACGGTGATTGTGAAAAATATGACAACCGGCGCGCAAGAAACAGTGAGTATGGACAAACTAGTGGAACTTATCAAGAAAAAATTAAAAGCGGATAATGTAGTGGTGTATCATAACTAATGTGTATTTTTTGCAAAATCATCAACAAGGAAATTCCAGCAGAGATTGTTTTTGAAGACAAGGATGTTTTAGCTTTCAAAGATATTCATCCAATTGCACCAATTCACATCCTAATTATTCCAAAAAAGCATATTGATAGCATTAATGATTTAGAAGAAAGAGATATCGAATTGGTTGGAAAAATGATATTTCGAGCCAAAGAAATTGCTAAAAGTTTTGACATTTTTGAGAAAGGGTATAAACTATTAATTCGAACCGGAGAGTGGGGTGGGCAAGAAGTGCCACATATTCACTTACATCTTATCGGAGGTGCTAAGCTTTCTGAAGATATTCGGCCGATTATTTAGGATAATTTTAAATTTAGAGAGGAGGTAATTTATGATTGAAGTAAAAAAGAAAGACCGTGAGTCATCAGAAAGTCTGATTCGCAGATTTAGCCGTCGTGTTCAGCAAAGCGGTGTTTTGGTAAAGGCCAGAAGATCGCGTTTTCGTGCGGATGAAAAAACTAAACGAGAAAAAATTTCTGGCGCGATATACAAAGAAAAAGTCAGAAAAGTTGTCAGTCGTCTCAAGAAAATGGGAAAGTTTGATGAATCAACTTTCAAAAACGTCAAAAAGAAACTAATAAAATAGTCATTATGTTGAAACAAAAAATTTTAGAAGATTTGAAGTTAGCTATGAAGGCGGGGGACACCGCCAAGCGCGATACGCTTCGAATGCTCGACTCGATGGTCAAAAACTCGGAAATTGAAAAAAAGAAAAGAGAGGAAGGTTTGAGCGACGAAGAAACGCAAGAAGTTATAGCACGAGCGATCAAACAAAGAAAAGACAGTGCTTCTCAATATGCCAGTGGTGGTCGAGAAGATTTGGCGCAAAAAGAAAATACTGAGATAGAAATCCTTTCTGTCTATATGCCAGCGCAACTAAGCGATGAAGAAGCGAGAGTAGAAGTTTTGAAAATAATCGCCGAAGTTGGCGCAGTTTCCAAATCGGAGATTGGCAAGGTGATGGGAAAAGCGATGACTGTTCTTAAGGGAAAAGTCGATGGTAATTTAGTCAAAAAAATTGTCGAAGAAGAATTGCAATAGTTTCTTTGAAGCGCCCCCTAGAGTGGGCGCTTCTTCTTGTATATGAAAATTGAAATTGATTTTAACGATCAGGAAAAAAGCGGAATCAAAAAAGCATTCTTGTTTCAAGTTGCGAAAAAAACATTAGCGCATGAGAATTTTCAATATTTAGAAAAAAAAAATATTTCCCTGAGTTTTGCTTCAGTTCCTGAAGGAGAAATTGCCAAGATGAACGCGATTTATCGCAAGAAAAAAACAGCCACTGACGTGCTTTCTTTTTGTGAATATAAAAAGCAAGAAGATTTGCAAACGGCTGTGGATAAAAATATATATCTCGGAGAGATAATTGTGTGCTATACTTATATTGCCAAATATGCCAAAGAGGAAAAGAAAAATGCCAAGCAAGAATTGGCCGAAATAATTTCTCACGGCGTGCTTCATTTGTTGGGTCTTCGTCACTCGCAAAAAATGTTTGCGATTCAAAAAGAGGTTGCCAATCAATTCATAAAATAAAAAATCTATGACCAGAGTAAAAGAATTTTTCAAAAGTTTCAGTCATGCTTTTCGCGGCTTGAGATATGCTATAAAAAACGAAAAAAATTTTCAAAACGAACTGATCGTGGCAATTATAGCGGTTAGTTTTATGTTTTATTATCGCGTGACACGACTGGAAATGATTGTGATTACTACAATGATTATGGCGGTACTCATTATGGAAATGTTAAATACGATTATAGAAAGAATCATTGATATTTTGAAACCAGGAGTGCATCCCTATGCAAGATTGATAAAAGACTTGATGGCGGCCAGTGTTCTTCTGACTTCTATCCTGGCTCTCATCATCGGTTTAGCGATATTTATTCCGCATATTTTTTAAAATAAAAATAAATTTAACCGGGGGAGCTTTGCGGTTAGTTTTGTTTTATTGTATAATAAAGTATAATCAATTAGTCTTTTTATCATGTCGAGAAAGAATATAATTTGTGGAATTGATGTCGGCTCTTCTAGTATTAGAACAGTCATCACTCAAATAATTTCTCCGGAAGAAAAACCCAGAATTATTGGCGTGGGTACGGCCGATTCTTTGGGTGTGCGAAAAGGTGTCATAGTCAACATCGAAGAAACTTTGCAAGCCGTCAATGAATCTTTGGAAAAAGCGGAAAGAACGGCTGGGATAACAATTGATCGAGCGATTGTGAGCATCGGTGGCAATCACATTTCTTCGCAATATTCCAAAGGCGTGATCGCCGTCGGCCGAGCAGATGGAGAAGTGACACAGGATGACATTGAAAGAGTAATTGGCGCGGCGCAAGCAATTTCTATTCCGCCAAATCGTGAAATAATTCATATTATTCCGAAAAATTATTCATTAGACGATCAAAAAAACATCAAAGATCCACTGGGAATGAACGGGGTTCGTTTGGAAGTGGACACTCTGATCATTGAAGGTGCAACGCCGTACATCAAAAATCTTTCTAAATGTTTTGATCAAGCCAAAATAGAAGTGGAAAATTTTGTGTTGGCCCCTTTGGCTGGAGCTAAAGCAACACTCACCAAAAGGCAAAAAGAATTGGGCGTAGTGCTGGTTGACATTGGTGGCGGAACAACTTCGGTGGCTGTTTTTGAAGAAGATGATTTGATTGCGAGCGTGATCATTCCTGTCGGCGGAAATCATATCACTAATGACATCGCTATTGGTCTTCGCACTTCTATTGATGTTGCAGAAAGAGTAAAAATTGAATTTGGCAGTGCTATTCCACGCGAAATTGGCAAAAAGGAAGACATAAATTTAGCTGAAATTGACTCTAGCGAAGAGGGTATAGTTTCTCGCCATCATGTGGCAGAAATAATTGAAGCGCGACTAGAAGAAATTTTCACCTTAGTGAACAAGGAATTAAAATTAATTGGCAAAGAAAAATTGCTTCCCGCAGGCGCAGTGCTGGTGGGTGGAACTTCCAAACTTCCGGGGGCCGTGGATCTGGCCAAAGAAGTTTTAGGACTACCAGCACAAACTGGTTTTCCATCTCCGCTAGGTGGGCTGGTGGATAAGGTGGATGATCCATCTTTTGCGACAGTTATCGGTCTTGTCCTTTGGGGAATCGAAGCTAACGAATCCGGCGGTATGCTGAAATCATCCAGTCGATTTATGGGCAATCTTACCAGTGGTTTTGGTGGTAAAGCAGGGGATATCAAAAGATGGGTGGAAAAGTTTTTACCGTAAGGCTGTTAATCTACTTTCTAAAAAAAAAGTACTTGACCCTTTTATGATGAATAAAAAAATAAAACTTTTGGCTATTTTTTTTGCAATTATATTTTTTGTTGTTTTGCTAATGTTTTATTCTCATACGAGTAATAAAACACGAAATTATAAACCAATAAGTCGGGAAGAATTTAATAGTTATGCTGAATGGAAAAATAAATGCATTGAAAGTAATTCGGAATTTTTTATACTGAGTTCATATTGGAATAAAGCAATTACTTGCTCTATCAATGATGATAACAGCGACCTAACTTTAAAGGGGGAGGAAGTATTTAATTTTAATTACGAGGATTTCCCAGAATTAAATAAGCAAATAATCATCAATACAAAAACTGAAGCGTATGAAAAAAATTTAGCTATTTCTCAAGATTGGCAATCATATAAAGATTCAGACTTCGGTTTTGAAATTAAATTTCCTAATAATTTTAATCATTCACAGTATCGTGTTAAACCTGATTCAGATACGAATAAATATTCTCTTGGGGAGTTTGATTTAAGAAATGCAAGTGGTGCCTTATGTAACGTTGTAGTTTATATATATGATGGAAAGGTCTATGACATTCTCAGGGTGCCTCCATTAGGAACGGCACTTAGTATTGAAGAAATAAACATAGATGGTCAAATATTTGCGCAGTATAATTACTATATCGAAAAGCCACTTGCTATGCCAGGCGGTGGCGGTGGGCGACCAAGTCCAAAAGCTATGGCATCTCTTGTTATTCTAATGAATGGAAAAACTTACGAAATAACAGGTGTCGCTGATAAAGGTGGGCTAATGGAAAGCCAAATGAAAGAAATTGTTAGTACATTCAAACTTACAAACTGAAGATAGGAAGATAAAGGGGTCAAGTACCTTTTTAATAAGCAAAAAATAAGTTATATTTCAATCATGGCTAGAATACCGCGCAATGCCGTTGGTGATGTGGTTTATCATATTCTCAATAGAGCTAACGGTCGAGAAAAAATATTCAAAAAAGAAAAAGATTACGAGGCTTTTATGAAAATACTCACGGAGGCTAAGGAAAAATATCCAATGCGGATTTTGTCTTTTTGTATAATGCCAAATCACTGGCATTTTGTTTTATACCCGAAAGCAGGAGAAGATCTGTCTAATTTTATGCGTTGGATAACTCACACTCATACCCAGCGTTATCACTCGCATTATAAATCTATTGGGTATGGTCATATTTACCAAGGCAGATATAAATCATTTCCCATAGAAAAGGACAATCATTTTTTGCAAGTTTGCCGTTATATTGAAAGAAACCCATTAAGAGCAAAATTAGTCAAAAAAGCTCAAAATTGGAAATGGTCTAGTCTATGGATAAGAGAAAATGGAACAAAAAAACAAAAAAGTTTATTGTCGGATTGGCCGGTTGAAAAGCCTATTGCTTTTTTAGAATGGGTGAATATGACAGAGAAGGATGAGGAAGATAAACTACAAAAAATCAGATATGCTATTAAAAGAGGTTGCCCTTATGGAAAAGAAGATTGGATTGGAAAAATAGCGAAAAAATTAAATTTAGTTTCCACGCTAATCCCAAGGGGCAGACCTCTAAAAAAGGTACTTGACCCCTTTTAGCAATATTGACGCATTTTTCTGAAACAGGTATAATGCAGATAAGCTTATAAAAGGCGAAAAACAAATAAAAATACAAGGGGAATAGATTATTTGACACACACTAATTTGATGTGCTATATTTAGCTACTGATAAAATAACTAAATTTATAAACATATGGCAGAAATAAAACCGCCTGTAGAAACCTTTGCAAGGATAAAAGTAGTTGGAGTAGGAGGCTCTGGCGGACACGCAATCAGCCGAATGATTGACGCTAAACTAAAAGGCGTGGAATTTGTGGCAATCAACACGGATGCCCAAGATTTGCATCACAACAAAGCTTCAGAAAAAGTTCATATTGGAAAAAATTTGACCAAAGGTTTGGGCGCAGGAATGAATCCGGATGTAGGACGCCAAGCCGCCGAAGAAAATCGCGATGAAATTCAAGAAGTTTTGAAAGGAGCGGATATGATTTTTGTCACTTGCGGATTGGGTGGCGGAACTGGATCAGGCGCAGCGCCAATTGTGGCGGAGACTGCCAAAGAACTTGGAATTTTGACTGTAGCAGTTATCACCAAACCATTTAGTTTTGAAGGCGCACAAAGACGAGCTATTGCTGAAGAAGCTTTGGAAAATTTGCGAGAACGGGTGGACACACTCATCACCATTCCTAACGACAAACTTTTGCAAATTATCGACAAAAAAACTACCCTCATCAATTCTTTCAAGATTGTTGATGATGTGCTCCGACAAGGCGTGCAAGGAATTTCTGATTTGATCACTAAACCTGGGATAGTGAACGTTGACTTTGCTGATGTGAAAGCCATTATGTCAAATAGCGGTAGCGCTCTTATGGGTATTGGAATCGGCACAGGAGAAAATCGATCAGCTGAAGCAGCCAAAGCAGCGATTAGCAGTCCACTTTTGGAGCTTTCTATTGACGGTGCCAAGGGAGTTTTGTTTAATGTGAGCGGTTCAACTGATCTTACTATGTTGGAAATCAACGAAGCTGCCAACATTATCACTGAATCAATTGATCCAAATGCCAAGGTTATCTTTGGAGCGGTAGTGGATGAAACTATGAAAAAAGGCGAAGTGCAAATCACGGTGGTGGCAACTGGCTTTGATGCTGATAGGGTAAATGAATCTCCGATAGAAAAGATGTCTCGCATTACTATCGAAAAAGTCAGAAAAGAAGAAGAAATAGTGACAGAGGAAAAACCGCGCATCACTTTTCCAGAAAATTTTGAATCTAGAATGATAATTGAAGAAAAAATTCCACCAAAGCCACAAAGAAATATCTTGCAAACCCAAAAAAACAAAGAGTTGGAAGATGAAGATGACGAGTTGGAAATTCCAGCTTTCATTCGTCGAAAGATGGGGAAATAACCCCCCCCCTCATAAAATTCAATAAAATTTTTATAAAATAGTCCCGAGTGCTCGGGATTATTTTTTATTTTACTAAAGCAAAATTATTCAACAGGGTAAAGTTATCCACAGCTCCATTAAAAAAACAACTTGTTGGAGAAAAATAAATGAGGTATAATTAGAGCAATAATTCTAGTTAGTTAATTTTTTCAAATAAATAATAAATTATAAAAAAAGAAATGAAAAAAAAGATACTTGTGTTTTTAGTTTTCGCTGGATTTCTTCTGGCGGGAGGATTGAAAGTTAATTTCGCGGAGGCAATTAATGAAGTTGGGAAATGTGGTACGGCAGCTGGAAAAAACTATGATGCTAATATTGATATTCTTCCTAGTGGGGATACTCTTTGCGCAAACGGCTATACACATTATGATTCTTCTGGCTATGGCTTTTATTTTCCAACTGTTGGGGGTTCTGCATCATGGCAATGTTCACAGAATGGCACTGGAAATAATTGGACTGCTCCTACTTTATTTTCTTGTAATATGAGTAGAAAATATTATGTTTGCCCGAGTTTTGATAGTATTAAATCTGCACATCCTACTGCTAAAAAATGTAGTGAGCAATATGGGGGTGATGATGAGAATTTTATAACAAGCCCAGTCAACAGTTGGACAGATGTGACTAATAGAACAGGAGATTGTTCAGATGCAAAATGTGAGTATTTTATACCAGCAGCACCAATAAAATATTGTGGTTCTTTTGATGGAAGAACATTTACTACTGAAACTGTTTGGCCTTCAAATTCTGATGGGAATGGATTTTGTCAAAATGGTTATGTTTTATCTGGAGTAACGCCTGAATTTCCAAATAGTAACAAGCCAACTACTGATTGGATATGTAATTATACAATTGCTAATATCTATGGTATGGGTCCAGTATCTTGCACAGCGACGAAGACAGTTTCGGCTTCAACTACGAATTGTGATCTTACGGATCATCATTTAGAAGGGAATAATTGTGTTGTGAATAGTAAGCTAATGCCTTGTGGAATTGCATCTTTAAAAACTGGTGAAATGTGGAATGATGGAGATCAGCAAAATGGAACATATAATCAAACATGGAGTGCTAGTAGTAGTACTTGGAGCGAAACTAAAAGTAAAACTTTTAGTACGGCAGTAGGAGAATGTAATTTTAAATGTACAGATGATTATAGATGGAATAGTAGTGCTTGTGTGTTAACAGCAGTTGATAATGGAGCAACAACTTCAGTAGCTCCGGTTATTAGAAGCTTTTTTGCTCCATCTCCTATAGTTGAAAGCGGAGCTGATTTTAGTCTGAAATATTTTGTTACTGGCGATGTTGCTGTTTGTAGGATTAATGGCGCGTCTGTGGTAGTTTCTTCTGGAATATCCGAAAACCTTGGTTATTCTGTTGAAAATGAAGGAAATATTGAGATAGAGCAACCATATGTGTTGAGATGTGTAAGTAGTACGGGAACAATAGTTGAATCAACAGTGAAAGTGACAATTAAGCCTAAGATTCCAACTGGCAATATACCACCAACTGCGAAAATTGACATTACTAAAACCCAAACGACCAATACGGATAAAACTGATTTTACTGGAACAGGAACTGATACTGATGGAAGTATTGTTGAATATAAATGGTTTAGTGGTTTGAGTTGTGCTGGCACTATGATTGCTAAAGGTTTTAACTCCACTGTGGGTATTACAAATCCTCAATCTATGAATTTTTCTGAAAATACTACTATTTGGTTTAAGGTCATGGATAATGCGAATAATTGGTCAACTTGTGTTTCTGAGGAGGTAGCTGTGCCTGCAGGTATAAAGCTTCCATGTTTAGGTTCATATGTCTCTGAAACATGGAACACTGAAAAATGTCCTGCTTCAAAAGACGAATTGGCATTAATTCCAGGTAGTAGTTGGGTAAATGCTTGGGAAAATGGTTGCGATCCTAATAAAAGCTGTCAATATATCACAACGACAGCAAAGGACACAACTACAGATGATCTTTCTTCGATATCCGCCCCGACTAATTTTAGTGCTACTTGCAATTCAAGTGGTCTAGTAACAGTTACTTGGTCAAGCGTAACTGGAGCAGATAGGTATGCTTTGCGAATTGATACTGACACTCAGCCTGCTGCTGCGCCTCCTTTCCATCCTCTTACGGAAGATAATATAAGCAAAACCACAACAAGCTATACTTGGCAGGGAGAAATTGGAAAAACTTATTATTATTGGATGCATGCAGTCAAGGAAAATGGGGAAAATGATTTTTGGACCAAGACTCAAGATCCAGTTCCAACAGTGGTTTGTTCAAGCGATGCGGATGATAATGATGATAACGATGATAGCAATGAGTTAGATGAAGAAGAAAATGTGGATACAACGCCAGATGTAGTTGATCTTGGTCTTTGTGGTCCAGCTGGATCATTTGATAAAACACAGCCTAAGACTTATGACTGGAGTGTGTCCGAATTTACTGAAAAACTTTGTGTTAACGGAGAGTCTAATCCAATAAATGTTGTTTTGAAAATGGGAAGACGAGTGAATTGGATTTGTTATGATGAAGCAAAAACAACTTCACAAAAATGTTATGCTAGGAGAAATTCCAATGGAAACATAGATACGACACCTGATGAAGAGGAGGAAAGCACGGCATTAACTTGCGGAGGGGCTGTTCCTGAAAATGCCAATCTCTGTGCTGGTGATGATACGGGGCTAACTTCTGCAACCAACAATTCAATACTAGTTCCTGGAAAATCCTGTGGCACTAAAAAATGTGAATATACTTGCAATACAGGCTTTCGCAAAAAAGGAAAAATTTGCGTGGCAGATGATAATAACACAACCAATAATTCCGACCCTAAATGCGGAACAGCCAATAAAAAGTTTTATGAAGTAACGGATGTTGATTTTGGGGAGGACACTCTTTGTGCCAAAGGAATAGCCAGCCCGCTTGAACCAGTATTTCCTGATGAAGGAAAAATAGTAGAATGGAAATGTAGTGAATCCGGCAATTGGATAACAGATACAATTCTTCCGAGAAAAGTAGCTTTTTGTGCGGCTGCTAGGAAAAATTCTGAAATTACTGCCGGTTGTGGAGATGCATCTGGAAGTTATTCTGGAACAGCTATGAATTTTAGATCAACTAATTTTTGCGCAAGCGGGCTTAATCTTTCTTCTGGAACTCCAATATTTCCAACAATTGTCGGAGGATCGACGGATTGGGTTTGTCGTCCAAGCTTATTGGGTACTATTTTTACCAATAAAAAACCAGTAGTTTGTAGTGCGACGAAAGGTTCTCAATCCTCAACACCAGACACAGACACAACCCCAACCCCAACCCCAACCCCAACCCCAACAGAAGAGGTAGCTTCCATTGGAAATGGTGACGGACTATTGGGTGAATATTTTGACAATATTGATTTCACAGCAAAGAAAGTGACTCAAATAAATCCTACAATTAATTTCGATTGGGGAGATGGCAGACCAGTTGGTGCTTTAGAGTCAGATACTTTCAGCGTTCGTTGGACTGGAAAAGTGCAACCAAGATATACTGGTAGTTGGAATTTCCATGTGACTGGCGATGACGGCATTCGTCTTTGGGTAAACGATCAGATTGTGGTGGATGGATGGATTGAACAAAGACCCACAGAACACACCGGAATGATAAGTTTGACGGCTGGGCAAAAATATAATATCAAGATGGAATATTATGAGAATAAAGGAGGAGCAGTGGCAAAATTAGCGTGGTCTAATGCTAAGCAAAGCAAAGAAATAATTCCACAAACCCAACTCTATAGCAATTAATTGTTAAAAATTTAAAAACAAAAAAATGGACGAACAAAAAAAGAAAATTATAATAATTAGTGGGATAGCATTGGTTGTTTTGATTGTTGTATTAGCAGTAGTTGTTGGCATTAGGAAAGGTAAAACAACAACAACAGAAAAATTCATTGCTCCTCCGGTTGAAAATATTATTGGAAAAATTACCGACATCAATGTCAACAGAGTTAGCATAGCTACTGAGAGTGGGGATGCTTTGGTTTTGGCTATTCCATCCAGCGGAGTTTCTTTTGTGAAGCAAAAAATACTGGAAGACGGAAGCTATCTCAATGAAAGAATTGCCTTGTTCGATATTCCTAAAAATCAGGATATAGACATTCAGTATAATAGCGAAACCAATGAACTGATGATGATAGTGGTGAAATAGCAAGGAGCATAATCTTCTAATTTCAAAAAACTTTCAAGAATAACCCCCAATTTCAAGGGGGTTATTTTTTTGTAATAATTTGGTTATATACAAAAAAACTAAAATGCAGTATAATAAAAGTAGTAAATTTTTAATATAAAAAAATATAAAAAATAAATCTATGAGAAAAAAAATTGTTGTTTCTTTGGTTATGTTGGTTACATTTTTCTTGTTGGTAAACAAAACAAAAGCTGCTTATAGTGGAAAATGTGGCAATAACATTACAAACATGCCTTATGATCAATCAACATGGCCAAGTACAAATGGAATGTGTGAAATGGGAAGGTCTGATGCTGGAGTTTTTCCACCTGTTGGGGGTTCAGTATCTTGGAATTGTTTAGGTTCTGATAATTCCATAACTACTGATGATGCGTCTTGTACCGGCTCTAGGCAAGCAGCGCCTGCTTCCAATTCAATAGCCACTATCGCTAAACCAAAGTGCAGTTTCACATATGGAGCGGCAAGTATACCTTCAGGTGGTGGCGCTTTTGTTCATTGGAATTTTACGGGAGCAGAAACTGTGACTTTCACTTGCTCTAACTATGTGTGTAATAATAATGTCTGTACACTTAATCCTAATGGTCGGACGCAATATGGAGAGAATTTTCTCCTAAGTTCTCCCATAACTTCCAACTGGGGGGATGGATCAAGCGTTAGCAATACTTGGATTGGTGCTGGGACAGAAACCTGCACATTTGATGCAAAAAATTCGGCAGGAACCACTACTTGTTCAGATACATTAGAAGTCAGACCAACCGCTTCCATGGTGGGTATCTGTGGAGATGAAAATGGAAAAGTATATGATTATGATATAACTGGAAAAGATTTTGAAACAGAAGATTTTTGCAAATCTGGAGAAATAGGAAAAATTACGGTTGAAAATATAGCAAATAGTGGCACAAGACCTCCATTTTTTCCGAATGATTCGTATGATGTGGAATGGTCTTGCGGTGGAAACGGAAGTATAGAAGAGGTGTATTGTGGAGTGTCTAGAATAAGAAATACTGAAAAAATAGATGGAGCTTGCGGAGAGGCTAATGGAAGTTATGCAAACGAAGAAATTGCTTTTCGTTCTCCTGAAACTTTTTGTTCTGAAGTGCAAAAATTTTGTGCAAGAGGAAAGATAATGCCAGATTATTCAACAATAAATTTTCCCGAGATTGGAAAAGCTGTGAGTTGGACTTGCCAAGGATATAATGGCGGGGAAAGTCCTATATGCACAGCTTCACATGGTATTGTTGACAATACAGTAAGTGATTGTGGAAGTGCTAACGGAAAAATTTATGAAAAAAATGTAGAAGGAGTTGGCACCGATACACTATGTTCTTTAGGAAATTCTAATCCTATTTCGCTTGCGTGGGTAACAAATCAACAAGGAGTAGTAAAAGATGCTAACTGGAGTTGCGGACAGGGAAATGGAATGAAATCTTGCGTAGCACATAAAAAAATCGATTCATCTTGTGGGATAACTACCGGAAGTTGCTCTCAAGGCTATGAAATTGATGGACAAACTTCTACTGTTGAACAAAATACAACTTGGAAATGCAAATCGACTTCGTGGCTTATAAATATATTTAGTTGGATGGCTAACAATAGAGAGGATTGTTCGAATGCGGTTGTTCTCGCTGAACCAGCTGGTTCTGTTGGCAGTGTTAGTTGTGGAAATGCTTCAAAAAGAGATTATTCTTCAACTCAGCTTAATGTCCCAATCGCGGATGGTCTTTGTGTAAATGGATTGCATGGAGTTTCAGAACCACCTAAATTTGGTGTTGATCCAGAAAGGCCTAATGAAGCTACTTGGAATTGTATAAATCCAAAAAAACCTAGTGAAACAATAAATTGTGTCGCTAACCGAATGACGGCCGAAGAAGAAGCTACTATTACATTAGATTCTCCTAATCTTTGCGGACCAGCTGGATCAAAAGATGAAATTGCTACGGATGCATATTATAATGCAAATGTAAATCCTGCAGATTTTCGTGGAGATTTTTGTCAGACCGGAAGTACTATCGAAGGAGTGGAACCACCCTTTCCAGAAATGGATGGTGATGCAACTTGGATTTGTAAAAATATTACGACATCCGAAACACAACGATGCTATGCACATAGAAATACAACAACTATGGTAAACAATAGTCCTGCTAATACGGAAACTGTTATCACCACTAATAATCCTAATAATCCTGCAGATGATGTGGAAGGAAAGTGTGGAGATGCTAGGGGAGCTTATTCTTCTAGTGCAGTCGCATTTAGGCAACCATTTTGTCAGGTGGGAAAAGTTGAATTATTCGAATCGGAATTGTACAAATATGGAGCTGGTCAGGACTGGCATCTTAACGGTGTCACTTCTTTTCTTAAATTAATAGCTACTGATCAACCAGCAACGACAATGCAATGGACATGTATTGGTGGTGCTTCGACTGGCAATTATCCTCAGTCAGAAAATAATGCATTTTGTAAGGCTTGGGTTGGTGAGTCTGCGAATGTATCCGTAGTTCAGCTTACTGAAGATGCAACCATATTGATAAATGGTGCAAAAGCAGGTAAGCTTGTAGGAAGCGTAAGTGAAGTAGCGCAAAATGTTGGGGCGATGAATAAGGATATTAAGGATTTTATAGCCGAGCATAAAGATGAATCAATAAGTATGGCAAATAATGCGTTATTTGGATCGCGTGGCGAAAAGATAGGTGAGTTTGTTGGAAAAATTGAAGATCTTAACAATAGAGTTGTCGGAAAAATTGAAGATCTTTTTAATGATAATCAAAAGGCTATATATGAAGAAGCAGGAGGAATGATTTTATTTGGAGGACCAGGTGGTTCGCTATTGGATGATGTTAGAGACAGCAAACTTAATCCTTCTAACTGGTTTTAATTTTAAAAGTTATCCACAGCCCACAAAAAACAGCCAAAAATAGGCTGTTTTTTGGTGCTTGGCAGATTTTTCGCTTGTGGTATAATGATATTACTATATACAATATATAGGGTAAAAGTTAAATTTATCAATAAAAATCATGATTTGTCCATTCTGTAATCACAATGATACTAAGGTCGTAGATTCGCGTGACACTAACGATGGGAAAATAACTCGAAGAAGAAGGGAATGTTTGAAATGTTTGGCGCGTTTTAGCACTTATGAGGAAGTGGAACTTCTTCGCCTAGCCGTTGTAAAAAGAGATAACTCCAAGGTGGATTATGATAAAAACAAAATTGAAGTGGGCGTGCGTCGAGCGCTCACTAAAAGGCCAGTGTCAGAAGAAAAGGTTGCGAAACTTTTGGGAGACATTGAATATGAAATTGGATCAAATGAAAAACCAGAAATTACCACGCGCGAAATCGGAAAGATAGTTCTCAAAAAACTCCGAGAATTAGATGAAGTGGCCTATGTCCGATTCGCCAGCGTCTACAAATCATTTGGAAGTGTGGAGAGTTTCAAAAAAGAGTTAGATTCGTTTGATAAATAAATAATTTTTTTAATACTTTAATCATTATGATGGTAAAAACAAAAATCAAAAAACCTGCCCGCAATGCTACGCCCGCCAGCAACGCTTCGCGTAGCGATGCGGACTGGCATAGCGTTGCAGGCGGGGGGGCAAAGGGAGCGAGGGGGAAGGAGAAAAAAGCTAAGGTAAAAAGCAAAATCAGAAAAGTTGTCAAAAGGAGCGGGGAAGTAGTGCCGTTTAATCAGAAAAAAATAACCGAAGCTGTTTACAAAGCTTTTTGCGAAACTAGAGAAGCTGGCAAAAAAGAAGCTAAGCAAGTTTCGGATAAGTTAGTTCAACTGCTCAATAAAAATTTCAAACCAGGCTACATTCCGCAAATTGAAGAAATTCAAGATTTGGTGGAAAAAGTTTTGATGATTTTGGATTTTGATGAAACGGCCAAGGCCTACATCATCTATCGTGACAAGCGAGGCAAACTTCGCGACACAGAAAGTTCTCTTTCTGAAGCGGTGGATTTGATTGAAAGTTATATCAAAGAAATCGACTGGCAGGTCAAAGAAAATGCTAATATGGCCTATTCTTTGCAAGGACTGAATAATTATGTTTCTTCCATCGTTTCTAGTAAATATTGGATGGATCGAGTTTATCCAAAGTCAATTAAGCGTGCTCATGAAGAAGGAGATTTTCATATTCACGATTTAGACAAAATTGCGGCTTATTGTTGTGGTTGGGATTTACAAGATCTCTTGACTAAGGGTTTTACTGGAGTTTCTGGAAAAATTTCTTGCAAACCGCCGAAACATTTCAAAGCGGCTCTAGGACAAATGGTGAATTTTTTCTATACCACGCAAGGTGAAACTGCTGGCGCGCAAGCTTTTTCCAATTTTGACACACTAATGGCGCCGTTTATTCGTTATGACAAATTGGACTATGAGGCAGTAAAACAATCAATGCAAGAATTTATTTTTAATCTCAATGTGCCGACTCGCGTTGGTTTTCAAACACCATTCACCAATCTAACGATGGATATGACTTGTCATTCAACCTACAAAGATCAAAATGTGATAATCGGCGGAGTGCCACAAAAAGAAAAATATGATGAATTTCAAGAAGAGATGAATTTGATCAACCGTACTTTTGCAGAAGTGATGACAGAGGGAGACGCTAGTGGAAGAATTTTTACTTTTCCGATTCCAACTTATAACATCGACAAAAATTTCGATTGGAATGACAAGCGCTTTGATCCAATCTGGGAAATGACAGCCAAATACGGCATTCCATATTTTGCCAATTTTGTGAATTCTGATATGAATCCAGAAGATGCTCGTTCAATGTGTTGTCGATTGCGACTAGACAATCGCGAACTTCACAAAAGAATGGGTGGGCTTTTTGGTGCGGCGCCTTTGACTGGATCAGTCGGGGTGGTGACGATTAATCTTCCGCGCATAGGGTATCTTGCTAAGGACAAAAAAGATTATTTCAAAAGACTGGATGCACTTATGGATACGGCCAAAGAAAGCTTGGAAACAAAAAGAAAAATAGTGGAGGCTTTTACTTTAAAAGGACTCTATCCATATTCTAAATTTTATTTAGAAAATATTTTCAAGCGACGTGGATCATATTGGGGTAATCATTTTTCCACCATTGGTCTTGTAGGAATGAATGAATCGTTGGTAAATTTTATGGGAGAAAAAACATCTAGCAAGAAAGGTTTGAAATTTGCCGAAGAAATTTTGATTCATATGCGAGAAAAAATGATCAAATATCAAGAGGAAACTGGCAATCTATATAATTTGGAAGCTACTCCTGCGGAAGGTACGTCATATCGTTTGGCACTCAAAGATCAAAAACGTTTTCCAAAAATGATTTTTGCCAATAATGGCGCAGTAGAAAAAGGAGCCCAGCCATATTACACTAATTCTTCACAATTGCCCGTAGGACACACCGATGATATTTTTGAAGCGCTGGATTTGCAAGATAGTTTGCAAACTAAATATACCGGAGGGACAGTGCTTCATGGATTTTTAGGAGAAAGAATTTATGACATTGAAACCACTAAAAATTTGGTGAGAACCATAGCTAGTAAATATCACCTGCCATACTTCACCCTTTCGCCGACTTTCAGTGTTTGTCCTCATCACGGATACATTGAAGGGGAACATAAGACTTGTCCAAAATGCGTGATTGAACAAAAATGCGAAGTTTATTCTCGAATCGTGGGCTATATCCGGCCAGTGGAGCAATGGAACGCCGGCAAAAGCGAAGAGTATAAAGATCGCAAGGAGTTTGTAGTAGTAAAAAATTAAAAAAAATATATGAAAAAACAAATATGTCATGATTGCAAAAAAGAATTGGAAAACAATGATGAAGTGGCGAGATATGAAACAAACAGTGGAGAATTTTTCAAATGCCGAAAATGTCATACGGCTGATTCGGTACTGCGAAATTTTCAAGAAACAGAGGTTTATTCTCGTATCGTAGGTTATATCCGTCCAGTATCACAGTGGAATGCTGGTAAAGCTGAGGAATATAAGGACAGAAAAGAATATAAGGCAGTTTATTGTTAATAGAATAAAGGCAAAAGATAGTGGGGCAATATTTTCTTTCGGGGAAGTATTGCCCTTAATATTCATATAACGTACAGCGTGAAAATGTTTCATGTTTTATGTTTCATGCTTTATGATTATTGGTGGCTTTCAAAAATTGACACTTATTGATTATCCTGGCAAATTAGCTGTGACGGTTTTTACTATCGGCTGTTCTTTTCGTTGTCCATTTTGCCATAATCCAGAATTAGTCGTAGGTACGACAAATTTTGCTTCTTCGCAAAATAATTCAGAAAAAGAATTTTTTGAATTTTTGAAAAAAAGGAAAGATAAATTGCAGGGCGTTTGTATCACAGGAGGCGAACCAACCATTCAGGCGGATATTATTGAATTTATAAAAAAGGTTAAGAAGTTGGGATTTTTGGTAAAGCTCGATACTAATGGTAGTCGACCAGATGTGCTCAAGAAAATTATTGACTTGAAATTAGTTGATTATATCGCGATGGATATTAAAAACCAAATCAAGCGATATAGCGAAACGGCCGGAGTTAAAATAGACGAAGAGAGAATCAAGCTGAGTGTTGATTTGATAATGAATAGTAAGATTGCTTATGAATTTCGAACTACGGTCGTTCCGGGGATTCATACTCCGAAAGATTTTTTGGAAATTGCTAAGTGGATCAAAGGAGCTCATGTCTATTGGCTCCAAAAATATGAAGAAACAAAAATTTTGGATCAAAATTTGAAAAAGAAAACAAAAAATAAAACGATTGATTTGGAAAAAATCAAAAAATCAATTGAAAATTTTTTTGGAAAAGTCGGCATTAGATGAAATACCTTCCTAACATCCAATGTTAGGAAAATTATAAAATACTACCGTATTATAGTATACGGTAATAAAATTAAAATTAATCTTTTATGAGAATTTATGCAAAAGTCATTCCTCGTTCTTCCAAAAACGAAATAGTTAAAATCTCTGAAGGGGAGTACCGGGTGAAACTTACCGCGCCACCGGTTTCTGGTGAGGCTAACAAAATGCTCATTGAAATTTTGGCAAAGCATTTTGATGTGTCGAAAAGCTTAGTGTCGATTATTGGTGGCAAATCTACGCGGAAAAAACTGGTGGAAATATTGAAATAAAAAATGGAAAAATCTCGCATATTTTTTATCCTTTCCTTGTCTTTTATCGGAGGCGTGATGACGGCTTCTTTTTATTATCCGCAGATATTAAGTGCTAGTTTATTTTATTTTTCTTTTGTTTTCACGCTTTCTATTGTGGCAGTATTTTGGGAAAATAAAAAAGTCGTTCTTTTTGGTTTTGTTTTGGGATTTTTTGTTTGTGGTTTTTGGCTCACAAACTTGAGATTAGAAAAAATAAAAAATATAAATGCAGACAAGCAGAATTTTTCGGGCGTAGTTATGATTTCCAAAGAGCCGGTGCTTAAAGAAAAAATTCAGCAACTAATTCTTGTTCCGGCTGACAACAGGACGGAAAAATTTTTGCTTAATGCTAGTATTTATGAAAAATACAATTATGGCGATAGGCTAAAAATAAATTGCCAGCTGGAAAGGCCGAAAAATTTTGATGACAGTTTTGACTATCAAATGTATTTGGCGAAAGATGGAATTTTTTATGAATGCAAAAATCAAAAAATAGAAAAATTAAATGAAAATAAGGGAAATAGATTTTTGGCGATTCTCATTAAAATCAAAAATAAATTTAATGAAAATATAAAGCAGTTGATTCCCGCGCCAGAGTCCGGACTTCTCTCGGGTCTTCTTTTGGGTGGAAGTAACCAATTGTCAAAAGAGGTGAAAAATAATTTTTCACGCACGGGGATGACGCACATTGTAGCAGTGTCTGGCTATAATGTGACGATCATTGCAGAGTACCTAATGATGCTCGGAATATTTTTAGGACTGTGGCGACGGCAAGCTTTTTGGTTTGCAGTGACTGGCATTATTCTTTTTGTGATTCTCACAGGGCTCAGTGCTTCGGCAGTGCGAGCGGGACTGATGGGCGTACTTTTGATTTGGGCGATAAAAAATGGAAGATTGGCAAATGCTCAGAATGCGATTTTGTTTTCTGCTTGCGTGATGCTTCTTGCTAATCCACTCCTTTTGCGCTTCGACATCGGTTTTCAACTTTCTTTTCTAGCGACAATCGGCATAGTTTATCTCTATCCATTTTTTGAAAATTATTTTTTGCATCTTGTAGAGACGAGGCACTGCCTCGTCTCTACAGTTGCAGAAATTCTTTTCCTTTCACTTTCCGCGCAGATTTTTGTTTTGCCAATTATTATGTTTAATTTTGGAACGCTGTCGCTTATTTCACTTTTGGCGAATATCCTAATTTTGCCTATTATCCCACTCACAATGCTTTTGGGTTTTGTGGCAATTATGTTTAGTTTTGTTTTCGAACCAATCGCAATCATTTTTTCTTGGTTGACTTATCTGCCGTTAAAATATGAAACAATCACCATAAATTATCTGGCTAGTTTGAAATATGCTTCAGTTGAAATGAAAATTGCGTGGTGGGGAGTGGTGATTTGGTATATAATTTTAACAGGGACAATCTATTTTTTAAAAAAGAATAATGAATTGTCATCCTGAACTTGTTTCAGGATCTCTATTCTAAAATAGATGCTGAAACCCGCCTGCCGGCGAGGCACGGTAAATTCAGCATGACAAAGTTGATATGTTTTCTAAAAAATATTTTTATTATATTTTATTATTTTTATTGCTTATCAGCCTTATTTTAGCTGGTGTTATTTGGCATTCTCAAAATCAAAAACTAAAGATTATTTTTTTTGATGTTGGGCAAGGTGACGCCATTATGATCTCACTTGGTCAAAATCAAATCTTGATTGATGGTGGACCGAGCGGACAAAAGGAAATGGAGAAATTGGGAAAATATATTCCATTTTGGGACAGAAAAATTGAAATAGTTATAGCGACTCACCCTGATCAAGACCATATCG
Organism: bacterium; assembly: GCA_030654225.1. Taxonomy (GTDB): domain Bacteria; phylum Patescibacteriota; class Minisyncoccia; order Moranbacterales; family UBA2206; genus UBA2206. The sequence continues at coordinate 13,450 of JAURXY010000017.1, read as the reverse complement.
GCGGACTCATTGATGTGATGAAAAATTATAAGATTGGTAAAGTGATTGACAATAGCGCTGAGAACGATTCACAAGTGTATAAAAATTATCTAGAAATAATTGAAAATAAAAAAATTGAAAGATTGAAAGGTAAGGAGGGGATGAATATAAAAATCAAAGATGCTAATTTGGCAATTATTTATCCCAATTCTATTCTAGTAAATAAACCGAAGGATACCAACGCTGACAGCATCGTGGCAAAGCTGACTTATGGCCAAAATTCTTTTCTTTTTACGGGGGATTTCCCATTGGAAAAGGAGAGCGCTTTGTTTAGTGATAAATTTGATTTAAGCTCAAAAGTGCTGAAAATTTCTCACCATGGTTCAAAAAATGCTACTAGTGCAGAATTTTTGAACAAAGTTGGTCCAGTTGATGCGATTATATCTTCTGGAAAAAACAATACCTATGGCCACCCAGCGTCAGAACTCTTAGAGCGTCTCAAAGCCAAAAAAATAAAGGTTTTGCGAACAGATGAAAAAGGCGATATCGAATATATTTGCAAAAATATGGAAAATTTATGCCAAATTAGTTTTTAAAAGGCTTATCTAAAGCAATAAAGTGATAAAGTGATTGACAGAGCAATAATAGTAAGACTACTATGTTAATAATCAAACGATAAGGAGAATTTTCTTTAACAATTTTATATGGAGAAACGAATATGACTATTCAAGAGATGCAGTCTTATTTAGTTATGTCAGTTTTGGTAAATGCGGTTTTCTTTGTGATGATTCTTATTCTTGGTTACAAGCTAAAAAAAAGGAAGGATAAATTATCACAGGAAGTTCTCTCTATTAAAAATGAGATGGTCGATAACGTAGTTGCAGATTTCAATTATTGCTTCCAAGTGATTATGAATAATATTTATGAAAATATTCATGATAATCTTCATGAAACATTTAGATTTTGTGGGTTGAAAGCGGATTATAATCATTTTGTTAACAAATATAAAAATGATCTAGCTGTTTTATTTGAAAAGGGGATTATCTTCTCTAAAGCGCTATCGCATTTTTGTGATAATACAGATTTCGAAAAATCATCTCCAATATTCGAAAAAATAGAGGAAATAATCGCTGTACTTTCTTTGAAAACACCAATTGATTTCGAAGTCAACAACTTCGAACAGCTCAAAGAATTGTCCGATCGATGTGAACGAATGAAGTATGAATGGAAGGCTCTCTTAAAAAAAATGGAACCTGTTGCAGAACCTATGTAGAACAAAAGCTACAAAAATTGCAATAAAAAGCCCGAGACTAAACATATTATAGTCCGGGCTTTGTTTAATTATAATGTACAAATAAGTATAAAAAAATATTTCTTGCCAAACGGCTAATTAAATGATAAGTTATATATAAGTAGCGATGCGAACAATGCGAACTATATGCGAATGATGCGAATTAATTTGTATAATAATTATTTATTAAATAAAATCATATGCCAGTAGCAAGACAAAGACACACAAAAGCCCGAAGAGACAGAGCTAGAGTTCACTACAAGCTTAAATCAAAGGATTTGATTGCTTGTCCTAACTGCAAAGCCAAAATAGAAGGACATATCGCTTGTCCAAAATGTGGATATTACAAAGGCAAGGAAGTGATAAATACAATGAAAAAGGTTAATAAAAAGAAAAAATAAAAATGGCTAATCGTCATCTTTCGAGATCAATTGCGATGCAATGTCTCTATGAATGGGATTTCAACAAAAAAGACAATTCCAAAGTAGAGGAGATAATTTCAAAAAATATCAAAGAGTTCGGACCTGGTATGGACGAAACTGATTTTTTGCATTCTTTGGTGGAAAATATAATAAAAAATGTGGACAAGATTGATCCGCTGATCGAAAAATGCGCCCCAGAGTGGCCACTGGATCAAGTGACGATAGTTGATCGCAATATTTTGCGCTTGGGAATTTATGAACTTCTTTTTGGCAGTTATGAAGAGGTGCCACCCAAAGTAGCGATTAATGAATCGATTGAATTGGCCAAATCTTTCGGCGGAGAATCTTCCGGACGATTTGTCAATGGCGTGCTCGGCACAATATACCGCGAATTGGGCGAACCTTTGAAAGATGATATTTCGAAAAAAGATAAAGCAACTAAGAATAAAGAAAAAGTATGATTGAAGAATTAGCTAAAAAAATCGGGGTTAAATTTAATAATATTGATCTTTTGAAACAAGCGATGACACATCGTTCCTATCTTAACGAACATCGAAGTCACAACTTGGAACATAATGAACGGTTGGAATTTTTGGGAGATGCGGTCCTGGAAATTGTTGTGACTGAATATTTATATAAAAATTATTCCAATCAAGAAGGTGAGCTCACTAACTGGCGAGCAGCCTTGGTTAATGGTGAAATGCTGGCGAAAATTTCCAAAAGATTAGGCATCGAAGAATATCTTTTGATGAGTCGCGGAGAAACCAAAGACACAGGACGCGCGCGCCAATATCTCTTGGCTAATGCTTTCGAAGCAATTACAGGCGCAATTTATTTAGATCAAAAAGAAAAAGGTTACGCCAAATGTCAAGAATTTATCATGAAAAATGTGGTGTGTGAATTGCCAAATATCATTGAAAATAAATTATACATGGATCCGAAATCTCGTTTTCAAGAAGAATCTCAAGATAAGGCAGGCGTCACTCCATCATATCGCGTGATTTCTGAATCTGGTCCTGACCATGACAAAAAATTTATAGTTGGGGTATACCTAGTGAATGAACTGATTGCCAAAGGTGAAGGACAATCCAAGCAAGAAGCGCAAAGAAATGCCGCCGAAAAAGGTTTAGAAGAAAAAGGCTGGTAAATATTTTTCATAGAATAAAAATAAAAAAACTGTGTATCTAAAAAAACTCGAAATTTCAGGTTTTAAATCTTTTGCGTCGAAAACTACCCTCGACTTTTTAATTGACTCTAAAAATGGAACCAATCAAGGTATTACGGCGATTGTTGGTCCAAATGGTAGTGGTAAATCAAATATTGCGGATGCGCTTCGCTGGGTAATGGGGGAACAGTCAATGAAAAATTTGCGGGGGAAAAAATCCGAAGATATTATTTTTGCGGGATCAGGAAAAAAAGCTAGACTTGGGAGCGCTTATGTGACCCTATATTTAGACAATAGCGACAAAAGAATTCCACTGGAGTTTGAAGAAGTCTCAGTGACGAGAAAAATTTTTCGCTCTGGGGAAAGCGAATATTTGATCAATGGTTCGCGAGTTCGTCTGCAAGACATTGTGGATATTTTGGCTAAGGCGGGAGTAGGCAAAGAAAGTTATGCTGTGGTTAATCAAGGTATGGCTGATGCTGTACTCAATGCTACGCCCTTTGAACGAAGATCAGTGATTGAAGATGCTGCTGGCGTCAAACAATATCAAATCAAAAAAGAAAGATCTCTGCGAAAACTTGATTCTACTCGTCAAAATCTTGAAAGAGCCAAGGAACTCATAGAGGAGATAAAACCGCATTTGCGAATGCTAAAGCGTCAAGCTGATAAGGCTGCTGAAAGTGAAGGTGTGATGAGAGAACTGGCAGAAAAACAAACAAAACTTTTTTCTCACCTATGGCATAATTTTCAGCAGGAGAGAAATCGATTAAACGAAGAAAAAGAACAATCCGGCAGGATTCTCATCAATATGCAACGGGAAGTGGACAAACTCACTGATGAAATTGGTGATCAGTCAAAAGAAGAAAAAAATCAAACTAATGAAGCTAAACATCTTGAGTTAGAAAACAAGCAAAGAGAGCAAAGAAATAAATTGAACCAGCTAGAAAGAGAGCTTATCATAACTGAAGGTCGGATTGAAATTGAAAAAGAAAAACAAAAAAATGTTGAGATGATCAGAGAAACAGAAATTAGTTTGCCCAAAGAGCAATTAGTTGACAGAGCTTATATAAAAGAAAAACTGGAAGAGATCAAAAAAGAACAGGAAAAACTTATTGAAAAAATTGAAAGAGCAGAAAAGATGGAGGATTTGCAAGATATCAAAGAATTTGCCCGAGTGGTTGGACAACAACTTTATGATCTCAAAGTTGAAATTGAAAAAGGCAAAAAAGAAATTGTGCCAGTGGTCGCTCCAAAGCCGGTTGCAGTAGAAAAGAAAGCAGTTGAAAAGATTGAATCAAAAGTTCTCATTGAACTTCAAGAAAGAATAATTAAAATTAGAGAGGATATTGGAAAAGCGCAGGAAGAATTATTGTTGGCTGATCAAGAAATGCAACAGGAAATTCTTTTAGATCGCGAAAAGCGTAGGAAATTCTTTGAAATTGAAGGCAAGCTTCGAATAAGACAGGATGAATTAAATAAGCTTAAGGATAAATTTAATGATTCTAAGATTGTCTTAGCTAGAGTGGAAGTGCGAGAGGAAGATTTGAAAAATCAGATAAAGACCGAACTAAGAAAAGAAGCTGAGGAGTTGGCTCCTATTGAGGGAGAAATAAATCGAGAAAATTTGGAACAAGAAATACATAAGCTAAAAATAAAAATGGAGCAAATCGGTGGAATTGATCCGATGGTGATTGATGAATATAACGAAACCCAAAAACGATTTGAATTTTTGGATGGTGAATCAAGAGACTTGGAAGAGGCGATTGTGTCTCTGCGAGAAGTAGTGAAAGAAATGGATCAAAAAATTGAGGGAAAATTTGCTGCTACTTTTGAGGAAATAAACAAAGAATTTTCTAAATATTTCCGTATAATTTTTGGCGGAGGAACTGCCCATCTAACTAAGTTTAAAATTCAAAGTTCGAAACGTAAAGCCAAAGAAGAGGCCGAATTAGCAGAAGGGGAAGCTGAAAATAAAGGTGAAAAGGATGAGATAATAGAGGAAGAAAACAAAGAAGAAGAAAGAAATGATGTCGGCATTGATATCTCTGCTTGTCCCCCAGGCAAAAGAATTGCCAATCTTTCTATGCTTTCCGGAGGCGAAAGATCACTCACATCCTTGGCACTTTTGTTTGCTATAATTTCTCATAACCCACCACCATTTGCTATTTTGGACGAAGTTGAGGCTGCCCTAGACGAAGCAAACTCCCGCCGTTTTGGTCGCATTCTTACCGAGCTTTCCGGAAGTACTCAATTCGTCACAATCACTCATAATCGCGAAACTATGCGCCAAGCGTCACTTCTATACGGCGTCACAATGGGCGAAGAAGGTATTTCAAAACTTCTCTCAGTAAAATTAGACCAAATCGGGCAAGGAGGGAAGATTATAGCTAAATAGACGAGAGGTTAATATCAAATTCAGGATTTTCCTGAATTTTTCTTTTGTGATATAGTGGATAAGTAAAGAAATAATCAAAATTTATGCCTATTTCAAAGAAAATTATAAAATATCTGGAGGATAAAAAGTATAAATTTAATATTATCGAGCATAAGACTACCTTCACGGCTTGGGACACAGCGCAGACGGAAAAAGTTGATCCAAAAACTGTAGTGAAGGCTTTGGTGATGAGAGCGGACAAGGACTATCTTTTGGCACTAATCCCTGGAAACAAAAATCTCGACAAGCAAAAGCTTTTGAAAGTCATAAATGTCCAAAGAAAAAAGCAGGGTTTGAAAAATTCCAAGAAAATTGATTTCGCTAAGGAAGCTTGGATGAAGAAAAATCTCTTGGGAAAAGTTGGAGCGACACCGCCGTTTTCAGAGCTTCTCAAAATGGAAATTTTTGTGGATAGCTTGCTACTCAAAAACAAGAAAATATATGTCGGATCAGGAGAATATACTCAGTCATTTTTGATAAATGTCAGTGAATATATAAAAAAAGAAACAATAATTAAAGGAAGTTTTAGTAAGAAGAAATAAAAATGTATCAAGTAAAAACGGAAAAATTTGAAGGCCCGATGGATTTGCTTTTGGAGCTTATTCAAAAAGAAAAATTGGAAATAACGGAACTCAGTTTGTCTCGGGTGGCCAGTGAATATTTGGATCATATCAAAGACAATCAAAGCATCAATCTGGAACATTTGGCAGATTTTTTGTCGGTGGCGTCGCGTCTCATTCTCATTAAATCGCGGGCGCTTTTGCCAATGCTAAAATTCAGCGAAGAGGAAGAAGCGGAAATCAAAGACCTCACAAAACAATTAGAAGAGTATCGAAAATTCAAGGAAATTTCAATAAGGCTCGGAAAGATTGCAGAGAGTAGAAAAATTTGCTATTCTCGGGAAGGTTTCTCCGCCGTAAAATCGATTTTCTATCCGCCAGAAGATTTCAATATTTATGATTTCAAGAAACATTTTTTGGCAATTTTAAGTGAAATTCCGATCATAGAAAAACTGTCCGAGGAGATTGTGAATGAAGTGGTGACGTTGGAAGAAAAAATAAATGAACTGGAAAATTTTTTGCGTAGCAAAATTCAGTCGTCATTTTCTGATTTAGTGGAAAAATCCACAGATAAGGTGGAAGTAATTGTGTCATTTCTGGCAATGCTTGAAATGATAAAGCAAAGGCTAATCGAAGTGGAGCAAACTGATTTATTTGAAGATATAAAATTAAGCCTAAAAAATAATTAATTTATAAAAATGGAACTTGAAAAAATAAAATCAATAATTGAAAGCATGTTGTTTATCAGTGGTGAGCCGGTGAAAATTTCTCGGATTGCCAAAATTACTGGCGTGGAAATTTCAGAAGTGGAAAATGCCGTCATGGTTTTGCAAGGTGAATATTCAGTCAATCGTGGAATAATTATCATTAAAAAAGAAGATCAAATTCAAATGGCGACGGCACCGGAAAATTCTGAAATTATTTCCGAATTAGTAAAAAGTGAAATTCAAGAAAATCTGAGCAAGGCGGCGCTAGAAGTGCTTTCGATTGTGGCGTATCGTGGACCAATCTCTCGCATTAATATCGAAGCAATTCGCGGAGTCAACTGCACATTCACCTTACGAAATATGATGATGCGCGGACTCCTGGAAAGAGTGGACAACCCGTCGGACAATAGGTCATATCTCTATAAAATATCTTTTGATTTTTTGAAAAAACTCGGAATTGACAGTATTTCCAAATTGCCAGATTTTGAAACGCTATCGCAAGATCCTCGGATAGAAAATGTGGTTGAAAGTTAGAATATTTTTTATTTATGCTTAATATTATTTTTGCAATTTTAATAGTCCCTTTTGTGCCCATATTTATGTATGGTGATTTAGTGACAATTAAAAATGAGGTGAAAAATATACCAGTGCAAAACCAAGTTTTGGGTGAAGAAAGTCAAAAAGGGCAAGTGAATTCTTGCCAAGTTGATGCAAGTCAAAATATTGTTTCTCGCGATCTTTTTCCTTTAAAGGAAAAAGTTCCGTCTAATATCATACCCAAAAGAAGAATTGATTATACTGATGTGAAAATTTGGTCGGGAGCATCGGTGGCAATTGATGCGGATAGCGGGACAATTTTGCATTATGCAGAAGGCAGGAAGCAAACACAAATTGCCTCGCTTACCAAAATTATGACGGCAATTTTGGTCGTGGAAAATGTGGAAAATTTAGATGAAGTTGCGACTATTACAAAAACTGCCCTGACCGTTGACGGCACAGTAGTGGGTTGTCCAACGAGTGTTTTTTGCAATGCTAATCAAATGTTTGCGGGAGAAAAAATAACAGTGCGAAATCTTTTGAAGGCTATGCTACTAAATAGTGCCAACGATGCGGCGACTGCCTTGTCAATTCATGTGGCTAAAACTCCAGAAGATTTTGTAAAACTAATGAATATGAAAACAAAAGAATTAGGATTGAAAGATACTAATTTTTGCACGCCTTCAGGATTAGAAATTGATGGGAGGGAATCGGAGTGTTATTCTTCGGCTTATGATATTGCGCGCATTGCTTCCCATTCCTTACAATATAAGCTGATTTGGGATATAATGAGAGTGGAGGAGGAACAGATTTATTCGGTTGACGGAAAATATATGCATCAACTAAAAAACACCGATATGCTTCTTCGCGAGATGCCAAATTGTTTGGGTGGCAAAACTGGATTCACTCCACTGGCGGGAAAATCACTTTTAACAGTAGCAGCTGATCCGACTGGGGAACATAAAATAATCTCAGTAATTCTAAATGATGAAAATCGTTGGGAAGATATGAAAAAATTAGTTGATTGGACTTTTGCTAATTATGAATGGAGATAAAATACAGAAAAAACACAGAAAATAACAGAATAACGCAGAAAAGTTTCTGTGTCGTTCTGAAAAGTTCTGTGTAGCTCTGTGAATTATATGATTTCTCAAATACAAAACATTCCTGATGTTATGAATGTGATAAAGATTTTAGCTACAGGTTTCTTAGCTTTTGTTTTAGCTTTTGTCCTCACTCCTCTTTGGACGCACATTTTGTATAAATATAAAATTGGAGTAAAAATAAAAGAAAACTCAGTAGATGGAAAAAAACTCACTTATGTGAGTGAGATGCACAAACACAAAGCTGGTACGCCGATTATGGGTGGAGTGTTAGTATGGTTTACGGTGGCGATTTTGATGTTCGCTTCGCACTACCTTTTTTCTTATGTAGCGGAGTTTTTTCAAACTACTTTCATTGCTCGTCTTGATTTTTTGAGTCGCGCGCAAACATGGCTACCGCTTTTTGCTTTGGTTTCCGCGGGAATCCTAGGACTATTTGATGATTATATGAGTGTTAGAGGAATCGGAAAAAACAAAGGTGGCGGGATGAGATTTTTGGCACGTTTTGGTTGGTTAATTATTATTTCAATTCTTGGCGCCTGGTGGTTCTACTATAAACTTGGTTGGGACAAAATTCATGTTCCGGCTATGGGCGATTTTTCCATTGGTCTTTGGTATATCCCACTTTTTATTTTTATCATTCTTTTTACTGCTATTTCTTCTAATGAAACTGATGGACTGGATGGACTAAACGGAGGAATATTACTGATGGCATTTGGTTCATTCGCTTTGATTTCTTTTTCACAAAATAAAATGGATTTGGCTTCTTTTTGCGCTGCAATTTCCGGAGCGCTTCTAGCTTTTTTGTGGTTTAACATCTATCCAGCTAGATTTTTTATGGGCGATACAGGAGCAATGTCTCTTGGGATAACACTGGGCGTGGTGGCAATGCTCACAAATTCTGCTCTAGTGCTACTTATAATCGTTTTTATTTATATTCTTGAATCTGGATCAGTCGCAATTCAACTTACTAGTAAAAAGTTTTTTAAAAGAAAAGTTTTTTTAGCTGCTCCTATTCACCATCATTTTGAAGCTTTGGGTTGGCCGGAAACAAAAGTGACAATGCGTGCTTGGATATTTACGGCTATTACTGCTATGATTGGAATAATAATTGGAATCTTAGGTGCTGGTAAACATTTTCACTAAATTTATGAGAAAAATACAAGAAGTTGATATTAAAAATAAAAAAGTAATATTTCGGGTAGGTATTGATGTTTCGATTGAAAATGGACATGCGAAAGAAAAGTTTAAAATTAAAGCAATAAAAAAAGCGGCGGATTATCTAATGGAAAAAGGAGCGAAAGTGGCAATTATGACATATCTTGGTCGGCCAGATGGGAAAAAAGATATGAATTTTTCTTTATATCAAATAAAAAACGATATTGAAGAAATTTTGGGATACAAAATAATTTTTGTTTCCGATTGCATTGGCGAAGAAGTGAAAAATGCAATGGATAAGCTGAAAGAAGGCGAGATGGCCATGCTGGAAAATGTTAGATTTTATCCCGGTGAGGGAAGTGTTAAGACTGGTGAAGAATATGACGCCGAATTTGCAAAAAAGTTAGCAGAAAATTTCGATATTTTTGTAAATGACGCTTTTAGCCAATCACATAGAAGTCAAGCATCAATCTCTGGCATTCCTAAATTTATTCCTGGCTATGCTGGAATTTTATTACAAAAAGAAATTGAGGAAATGGAAAAGATAAAAAATGATTTTGCGCGTCCGGCGGTGGCAATTATTGGTGGAGCCAAAATTGAAACAAAGTTGCCAGTGATTAAATTCTTCGAAGAAAAATATGACAATATTTTGGTAGGTGGGAAGATTGCCAATGAGGCTTTGGATCAAAAAACTCAGTTTAGTGAAAAAGTAATTTTGCCGTTTGATTTTGTAGATGACCGACTTGATATTGGACCAAAGTCTTTGGAAAAATTCAAAGAAATAATTTCCAATGCCAAGACAATTGCTTGGAACGGACCGACCGGAAAATTTGAAGAGGAAAAATATGCCGTGAGTTCCAATGAAATCCTGAAAGCAGTTTTGCGCTCAGGTGCGTACACCGTAGTTGGTGGCGGAGAAACACTGGAAATTTTGGAAAAAAATAATGCTACGAATAAAATAGATTTTGTGTCTACAGGTGGCGGAGCCATGCTGGATTATTTGGGAGGAGGAGAAATGCCGGGGATAGAAGCGCTATCAGAACCACTGATTAACACGTGAGCTCACATGATTACACTGAATGAAAATACAATATCATAAAAATTTTAACATTATATAAATATATAAAAATATGAGTAAAATAAAAAAAATATTTGCGCGGGAGATTTTGGATTCGAGGGGGAATCCAACAGTGGAAGTTGAAGTTGAATTGGAATCGGGAGTGAAAGCGAGTGCGGCGGTGCCAAGTGGCGCGTCCACTGGAGCTTACGAAGCCTTGGAGCTTCGCGATAAGGATCCAAAAAGATATCGGGGGCAAGGAGTATTGAAGGCCGTGGAAAATGTAAATGAAAAAATTTCCAAAATTCTGATTGGAATGGAAGCAGGAAATCAAAAAGAAATTGATGAAAAAATGCTGGCACTGGACGCGACGGAAAACAAGACTAATCTTGGTGCCAATGCAATTTTGGGAGTTTCCTTGGCTGTTTGTCGGGCGTCGGCTTTGGAAAATAAGTTACCGCTTTATGCGTATATTGCTAAGACATATAAATTTCCCACAAAAAAATATAAATTGCCAATGCCAATGTTTAATATCATAAACGGCGGAAAGCATAGCGACAGCGGACTTTCAATTCAGGAATATAAATTAGTGCCAAATGGAATAAAAACTTTCAAAGAACAACTGCGCGCCGGGAGTGAAATTTTTCATGCACTGATGGAAATTTTAGGTAGTGAAGGTTATAGCACTGCCGTGGGAGATGAGGGTGGTTTTGCGCCAAAACTAGAAAGCAATGCCCAGGCATTGGAACTTATCAACACGGCAATTGCTAAGGCAGGATACATTGAAGGCAAGCAGGCGAGTATCGGAATAGACGCGGCAGCTAATTCTTTTTATGACGAAAAAGAAGAAAAATATATTTTCAAACCAGAAAATTCCACGCTCACGCGCGAAATGCTGGTGAATATTTATAATGAATGGATTGAAAAATACAATGTAATTTCTGTAGAAGATGGACTCAATGAAAATGATTTTTCAGGTTGGCGAACAATGAATGAAAAAATTGGAGGGAACTTGTCTGCCGGTGAGGCAGGGGTGATGCTTATCGGCGACGATTTGCTTGTGACAAATGTTGCGCGTCTCAAAAAAGCTATAGAAGAAAAGTCTTGTAACGCCGTGCTCATCAAAGTCAATCAAATTGGAACACTTAGTGAAACTATTGAATGCATAAAATTGGCTAAGAAGAATAAGATGAAAACAGTTATTTCTCATCGCAGTGGAGAAACCACTGATGATTTTATTTCTGATTTGGCGGTGGGCACAGGTGCGGAATATATGAAATCTGGATCACTGTCTCGCGGAGAAAGAATTTGTAAATATAATCGACTACTTAGAATCGAAGAAGAAATTTAATTTATATGAAAAAACCAACAATACTTATTATTCTTGATGGTTATGGCGTTGCTCAAGCGAGCAAATATAATGCTATAACTTTGTCCAAGCGACCGACACTCGATCGGTTGTTTGAACTTTATCCAAATACTCTGCTTGGTGCAACTGGGCAAGATGTGGGACTTCCAGATCACAAAATGAGTGGCTCGGAGGCGGGACATATGAACATTGGCGCTGGTCGAATTGCTCTGCAAGATAATTTTTATATCACGCAAAGTATTGCGGACGGAAGTTTTTTTATGAACCCGGCGCTAATGGGTTCAGTTCGGCATATCAAAGAAAACGGCGGGAATTTTCATTTAATGGGACTGATGGGAGATAGTGATAGCCCGCATAGTGACCCAGAACATTTTCGCGCAATTTTGCAGCTAGCTAAAACTAATGGAATAGCCGAAGTTTATTGCCATCTTTTTTCTGATGGAAGAGACTCTTATCCGAAAAGTGCTCTCACGCATCTGGAAAATTTTCAACAAATAATGAAAGAAGAAGGCATTGGAAAAATTGCCACGCTTTCAGGCAGATTTTATGCGATGGATCGAGCCAAAAATTGGGATCGATTGGCAAAGGCCTTTGAAGCTATTGTTTTTTCACGGGGAGAAAAAGCGGAGAGTCCCGAGGAGGCCGTTGAAAAAGCTTATATGGCTGGACTTAGCGATGAATATATTTTGCCAACAGTAATTTTGGATAATAATGTTCCAATCACAAGACTAAAAGAAAATGACAGTATTGTATTTTTCAATTTACGCTCAGACCGAGCTCGACAGTTCTCCAAATTATTTATCGCTTCTAATAAGACTTCTATCATTAATGATGATATGCCAATTATAGATCATATCAAAAATTTATATTTTGTAGCGCTCACAAATTTTGGACCGGATCTCGATGTGCATACTATTTGGGATGATCAACCGCTAGTTGGAACTTTGCCGATGGCTTTCAAGGATACGCGACAATTATATATTGCAGAAACAGAAAAATTCGCGCATGTGACATATTTTTTCAACGGCGGTTATGCGGATCCAGTTGATGACGAAAATCGAATTATGGTTCCTTCGCCGAAAATTGATTCTTATGCCAAAATGCCACAAATGTCAGCACCAAAAATTACTGAATGCCTTTTAGAGAAAATGCGCAAAGAAAAGTATGATTTTTATACGGTTAATTTTGCCAATGCTGATATGGTAGGGCACACGGGGGATCTTGGCGCGACAGTAAAGGCTTGTGAAATTTTGGATCAGCAAATCGAAATTCTTTCCAAAGAAGTTTTACGGCGAGGTGGAAATTTGATTATCACTGCTGATCACGGCAACGCAGAAAAAATGTTTGATGAAAAAGCCAATCAAGCCTACACCTATCACACCAAAAATCCAGTGCCATTTCTTTTGGTTTCAGATAAATTTAAGAATGCTAAGCTAAAAGACGGCGGAATCTTGGGTAACATCGCACCGACAATTTTGGATATAATGAATATTGAAAAACCTAAGGTGATGGAAAAAGAAACTTTAATAAAATTAGGACTTACGCGTTTGCTTAAATTTGATTCTGTTTAGTGATAATGAGATAATGTACCCAAGGGGGTAAAAACAAAAATTAAAAATTATCATTATCACTATGCAGCACCAAAAATGTTCATTAGATTTGTATGTT
>JAURXY010000011.1 GCA_030654225.1 bacterium | reverse complement strand
AAATCAACATACAAATCTAATGAACATTTTTGGTGCTGCATAGTGATAATGATAATTTTTAATTTTTGTTTTTACCCCCTTGGGTACATTATCTCATTATCACTAAACAGAATCAAATTTAAGCAAACGCGTAAGTCCTAGAATTTATCAACAGCTTTGTGTGTGCCTTTGTTGTTTCGACAAGAATATGAATCGGCAGTAAAAGTTTTGTCAAAAAATGGATATAATTTTCGATAAATTGCGTGATGCAATAATCTATCTCTGACTTTGGCTTTGTGGATGTCTCTAGGCTTGGGATCATTGATTTTGAAAGCTTGATAACCGCCGTGTTTCCAAGTATGATTAGAAAGTTCAAAGTGAAGCGAAAAAATGTTGTCCATCAACTGCAAAGAAAATTCTTGGACATCTTTTTTTTGTTTTTTCCCACAAACAAATTCTTTCCAAGCTAGGAGTAAATTTTCTAAACAAATAATATCATTAAATGTATGAGTCAATTGAATTTTTCTAATCATAATAATAATTCTACTTTTAAATCCCCCCCCCCCAGCTACCGGCGGTGTTTGAGAAAATAAAAAGTTTGTATTTGCTATGGTATGAATATTATCGGATTTTGCCCACTACTCACCGGTACACGCTTGGACAAAAAGTGGATAAATACTTCACGGAAATTATTGAATCGGTTGCTATCGCCGCCTTTTTGAAATCGGAAGAAAAAATTCCATATATCAGATTAGCCATTCGTAAATCAGATGTCCTGAAAATATTTTTGCATATTCTTTGGGAAACCAAATCCTTGAATGACAATAAGTATATTCAACTTTCAGAAAAATTGAATTCTATTGGCAGAGATTTGGGCGGTTGGAGTGGAAGCATTCTTGCAAAGAAAAACTCTCCCGATAAAAAATAGGGAGAGGAAAAATAAAGAGAATTTCGAGGCGACGAAAGCAAAGCCACTATGGCGATTCCACTTGTTGTCAGGCTTGTCATAAGTCGTGTTCAGCCATTGACCGTCATCATTGCGATTCGCGTTGAGCAGGTTCGGATCGTCATCGGAATTGCGCGGAATACTTTCTATACCACCACCCTTCGAATATTCTCCGGGTTGAATTTTATTTGGCATCTCAAATGCCCTAGTGTCCCGCACCAAGTATCTTCATTTTTTTGAAGTTTCTGCATGCATCACTCTATCCGAAACCGTGATCGCGGATAATCTCGACGCATGGATACTGGATTCGGAAGCGGGAAACCGTAATCGCCCGCATACTTTCCTACTACCTTTTTTATTGTAGCACAAATTAAAGAGCCCTGTGTGAAATACAACACAGGGCTCAAAGCTTTCGCTTTTTTTAGGACTAAGTTTCAGAGGTCTTTAGACCTAAGAAACAGAGTCCTGAGTACTGACTTGCGAGGCGACGAAAGCAAAGCCACCATGGCGACTCCACTCGTCGTCAGGCCCGCCATAAGCCGTGCCCAGCCATCGACCGCCACCATCGCGACCCGCGCGGAGCAGGTCCGGACCGCCACAGGAATCCTTGATGGGATCGTGCATAGCAACAATCCACAAAAGACCCATGGCTTCCAATTCCTTATCCGAGAACATCTCGCGGATAAGACAGGCGACCTCGGCGTTGGGTTTGATGAGATTTCGCCTGTCAGCTTCAGCACGGATATTTTTGGTTGTCCGGTCGCTGTCATAATTCCACAGCATACCTTTCAACACCGCGATATTCGAGATTATGCCGTTCGTCGGTTTGAAGTCTGGCGAACTGAGGACGTCCTTGGCCCACTTTGAAAGCCGGAATCCTTTTTTCTCGAGGCGCTTGATCCACTGCGGTCCAGTTGTTCCGTCAGTGGGCGGGAGGCTGAAATATATCACGCCATCCTGCTCTCGCCAACAACGCTCGATGAGTTTGATTTCATGCGTCCCATAAAGCACGCAACGAAATTTAGAAAGGTTTTTAAACTGCCCGAGTCTAGTAATATCATCGGGAGTAAAACCTTCTGCCTCGAACCGCTCCATTAATTGATGGGTTTGCCCTTCTGAATAAGAAGACATGTCTCCTCCTTTTTGGCACATGTGCCATAAAAAAATTATATTTTCGCTCGTAGCTAAAGCCCACAGCTTCGCCACAGCAGAAAAAAGTCTTTGTGTGTCATCCTGAATTTATTTCAGGATCTCCACAAATAGATTCCGAAACAAGTTCGGAATGACATATATTTAAAACCTCTTTCTGCCATGGCAAAACGCAAATCTCGTCTTTTTAAGGAACAATTTTCACTAACCATAAATTATACACCCGAAACAGCCTTTTGTCCAGTGCTTGTACAAGATTTGGCTTATATAAAGAATTTTTACAATCTTAATAATCGATCAAGTGTATCCATCATCCCTGGCTTATGTTCTTCTTCGGGGATATATTCTAAAAGTATTTTTCTAATCTCTGTTGGGTCTTGATCGCTAATTGGAATATGAATGAAAGGTGCAAGATAGCTCTGGGTATGCAAACTAATAACACGCAGACCATCTTCTTCATAAAAAACCCAGAAAGATCGAATGTTATCAAAATCATAAATTTCCCTTCCCGCCACTACGCCATCTTTAGTTAACATAAAATCCAAAGTGCGTGGATCTTTTTCAACATAGATATATCCCACCACACCAATTAAGATAAAAGTGATAGCCATCACCAAGCCATTAGTAAAAATTGCATAAGCAATAATTGCCAAAAGAATAGCTACTATATAAAAATACCATTTTTGATCTCGCTTGAAAATTTCAAACTCTGGCGCTCGCCAAGCAAGACGCACGTCACGCGAGTGTTTTTCGATGAGCATATCGTGTGGAGCTTCTAATTCTTCGAAATCATCCGGTGGCAAAAATTTTTGTGGTTCTGGCGCGATTATTAATTTTTCTTCTTGCTCTTTTTGTTCTTGGTTTCTTTTTATATACATATTTTTGCTTTTATTATATAATAGCATAGAAACATTTGCTTTCATAGTTAATATGTTGTAGATTAAAATAAGTCTATAATATATGGAAAGTGTGCCCGAGTGGGCCGAATGCGAATTAGTATTTGGCGAGTTTCAAAAGAAACTCCGGAACCGCGAGGGCAACAGTTTTTTAATTTACAAAGTAAATAATATGGAAGAGTGCCCGAGTCCTGCCTGCCGGTAGGCAGGGGTTGAAGGGAACAGCTTGTCCCGCACCATTTTTTGTTAATTTTATATTTAGGGAAGTGTGGCCGAGTGGTTGAAGGCGACAGTCTTGAAAACTGTTGAACCTGAAAGGGTTCCGGGGGTTCGAATCCCTCCGCTTCCGCAGGAAGAAAAAAAATGGTGCGGGATCGAGAAAAACTGTCGAACCTGAAAGGGTTCCGTGAGTTCGAATCTCACCTCTTCCGCGTGAATAGAACAAAATATCAAAGGAAAGGTGGCTGAGTCCTGCCTGCCGCCTGCCTGCCGGTAGGCAGGGCAGGCAGGGGTCTAAAGCGACTCCGTTAAAAAATGGAAAGGTGGCTGAGTGGTCTAAAGCGGCTCCGTGCTAAGGAGTAGTCTGGGCAACTGGACCGTGGGTTCAAATCCCACCCTTTCCGCCAATAAAAAATCTGTGAATTTTATTTCACAGATTTTTTTATTTTTTGTTTATATGATAAAGTGACACCATGAACGAAGAAGACAAAAATCTAATCCGAGCTTTTTTTGCGGGTGATGACGAAGCCTATCCAAAGATTTTGAAAAAATACTTGAAATCCGTTTATAATTTCTTGCGCACTTTTGTTCGCGACTCAGACATACTAGATGATCTCACACAAGTTACATTCATCAAGGCTTGGAAAAATTTGAAAAGTTTTGACACAGAAAAAAATTTCAAAACTTGGCTTTTTACTATTGCCAAAAATACCGCTTATGATTTTTTCAAAAAGAAAAAAACTATCCCCTTTTCTAGCTTTCTCAATGAAGAGGGCGACAATGTTTTGGAAAACATCAAAGCAGAAGATATCTTGCCTTTGGAAGTCTTGGAAAAAGCCGAACGAGAAAAAGTTTTTGAAACAAAATTGGCCCAACTGCCGACTGATTACCGCTCGCTTTTGATGTTGCGCTACAAGGAAGATTTTTCCCTGCAAGAAATTTCTGAAATTCTCGCCGTTCCCTATAACACCATCAAAAGTCGCCATTTGCGAGCACTAAATAGCCTAAAAAAAATTCTAACGCAATAACTTTGCACCTTTCCTAACTCTTAAATCGTATGGAAACTATGAGCAAAAAACTAACCGACCTATTTCAAAATATTTCTGAGATCAATCCGAGCGAAAAACTTGCAGGTTTGATTTTGACAAAAATTGAAAAAATGCAGAAAAGAATATTTTGGACAAAAATTGCAACTTCGATTTTTGGAGCTTTTGCGAGCGCTTCAGCCACTGTTTATCTTTTTATTATCTTCAAAGAATCCATTCTCTTTTCAGAATTTTGGAGTATTGTTTCGTTGATTTTTTCCGATGCCACTATCGTTGCCGTTCACTACCAAGAATTTCTATTCTCCCTTCTGGAAACCTTGCCAGCGATGACCTTTGCGATAATTTTGATTCCGGTTTTCACCTTATTAATGTCAATATATTTCATTTTTGAAATTTATAATAATCAATCTAATAAATCATATAAATATTATTTATAAAAATATGGACAGTCAAAAAATTGATACTAAAAAATCTAACGCACTAAAAATAACCCTGTTTGTTGTCGGAGAAATCTTGCTTCTGTTTTTGGTTTTTTCTTCCGGCATAGCAGTCGGTCTTAAGAAAGCTCATTTCTCAAATGAGTTTGCCGACAATTATGAACGCAATTTTATGGGACAGCACCTTGATATGCGAGACGAAAAAAAACCAGGATTTTTCGGAAAAATGCCTCCTGAGTTTATGCGTGAAGCTGAAGGTCGGGATTTTCGCAATGCTCACGGTATTGCCGGTGCCATACTTTCTATTTCCGACAGCACTATAATCGTGCTTGATCACGATAACAAAGAAAATACTGTAGTCATAACAGAAAAAACTCTCATCAAATCCCACCGTGATGATTTGAGCCGAAGTGATTTGAAAACGGGAGATGAAATTGTGGTAATGGGTAGCCCAGCTGAGAATGGTGCTGTGAACGCTAGTCTTATTCGAGTTTTTAATCCTAATGGAATACTAAACTAATATGAAATTTATAAAGAAAAATTATCTTTGGATTATTATCGGGCTAATAATAATTGGGGGCAGTTATTATTGGTATAGTAAATCCAAAACTACAGCTACTGCCGTGCAATATAAAACTGCCGTGGCTGAAAAAGGAACTCTGTTAGTCACGGTTACGGGGACAGGACAACTTGAAGCGCAAAGTCAAGTTGATCTCAAGCCAGTAGTGGCGGGAGACGCAATTGATGTGAAAAATGTTTATGTGAAAAATGATCAAGGTGTAAAAAAGGGACAAATGATTGCCCTTTTGGATACCGAGGAAGCCCAAAAAGCTATTCGCAATGCCGAGCTGGATTTAAATAGCGCCAAGAATAAATACTCTGAAATAAAAGATGATGACGCTTCTGACAAATATGACAAGAAAGCGCAAAAAATAACTATCGAGCAAAAAGAAAATTCTTTGAACGATGCGAAAGAAAAATTGCAAGATTATTATATTCGCGCACCGTTCGATGGCATCGTAACGGGACTAAGCGTTGAGGCAGGAGATTCCGTTTCAAGAACTGACATCCTAGCGTCAGTTATAACCAAAAATATTATCGCTAAAATTTCACTCAATGAAGTAGACGCGGTGGATGTGAAAGTTGAGGACAAAGTGACACTAAAAATCGACGCGCTATCTGAAATAAGTTTTACCGGTAAAGTTTCCAAGATTGATACCATTGGAACAGTTAGCCAAGGCGTGACTTCCTATGGTGCTGAGATTGAACTCGACAACCAAAATGAACTCTTGAAACCCGGCATGAATGTTTCTGCTTCAATCGCCACCGCCAGTAAGGCAGATGTGATTCTGATTCCCAGTGGAGCCATTAAAAATCAAAATGACGAAAGTTATGTAGAAGTTTTGAATAATGGACAAATTCCTAAAAAAACTACAATTAAAGTTGGGCTAACAAACAGCACTCAAACGGAAGTTATAAGTGGAATAAATATTGGCGACAAAATAGTGACCCAAACAATTTCTGCGACTGCCAAAACAACAACTGCTTCCAATCAAAATAGTAGTCTTAGAATTCCTGGCATAGGTGGTGGACACTAAATTAAACACTAAAAAAAACGAATTCAAACACTAAAATTAACGAATAAATAAACTTAGTTTTATTTCGTATAAATATTAGCTCAGTTCGTGTATTTCAAATGATTGAATGCAATAATCTTACAAAAATATATGGGAGTGACGACACTAAAACTTATGCGCTAAAAGACGTTTCTTTTCGAATTGAGAAAGGCGAGTTTGTTTCTATCATCGGCCCGTCCGGCTCTGGCAAATCCACTTTGATGCATATTCTTGGCGCACTCGACAATCCAACTAGCGGGAAATATTTTTTGGACGGCAAGGAAGTTTCTGCCTTAAATGACAATGAGCTTTCCGATCTGCGAAGAAATAAAATTGGTTTTGTTTTTCAATCTTTCAATCTTCTGCCGAGAGCAACAGTTCTGCGAAATGTTATGCTTCCACTTATTTACTGCGGACTTAGCCAAGCAGAAAAAGAAAAGAAAGCTCGCGCAGTCTTGCTCTATGCTGGCATGGAAGAAAGTAAACTTCAAAATCTTTCCAATCAGTTGTCCGGTGGGCAAATGCAACGCGTGGCGATTGCCAGAGCGCTTATCAACAATCCCGCGATAATTTTAGCTGACGAACCAACTGGAAATCTAGACACAAAAACTAGCCAGTTAGTTATGGAGGCTTTTCGAGAGCTCAATCAAAAAGGCCATACGATAATTCTCATTACTCACGAAATGGATGTAGCCAATTATGCCAACCGGATAATTCATGTTCGAGATGGAATGATTGTTAGAGACGAAAAAAATAATCATTAAATTTTTGTGTTTATGTTTTTAGATTTACTAAGAGAAACAATCTGGTCACTTATGGGAAACAAAGTGCGTTCAGGACTCACCATTTTGGGTATTGTGATTGGTATCGCCTCAGTAATCACAATGGTTTCTATTGGTCAGGGCGCCCAAAAATCTATTTCTGATAACATTGAATCAATTGGATCTAATTTGATTATCGTTCGTCCCGGAGCGCAAAGAAGTGGTGGGATTAGTTCTGGCTCTGGTAGTGGAGAATCTCTGACACTAGAAGATGCTAACATCATCAAAGGACAACTCCAAGAAGTCAAAGCTGTGGCGCCAGAGATATCCAAACGCTATCAAATTACCACCAAAGGCAACAACACCAATACTCAAGTGATTGGCACAGTAGAAGATTATCTGACTGCGCGAAACATCAAAATGGAATCAGGTTCTTTTTTTAGCGATCAGCAAATAAAAAGTTCTGCCAAAGTAGCCGTGATTGGTCCGACCACTCGCGATGACTTGTTTGGCATTGATGTTGATCCAACAGGACAATTTATCCGACTAAAAAATATGGAATTTCAAATAATTGGAATGACACAAACGAAAGGCGGGTCAGGCTTTTCCAATCCGGATGATGCAGTTTATATCCCAATTACTTCCGCCCAACATTATCTATCTGGTGATGATTTCGTTTCTATGATTAGTGTCGCCGTAACGGAGCCCAGTTATATGACTTCAGTGCAGGAAGAAATTAATACTTTGCTTTTGCGTCAACATAATATTTCCGATTCCACACAAGCCGACTTTAGCCTGATGAATCAAAATGATATCATCTCTACTGCTACTAGCATCACTACGACCCTCACTATGCTCCTAGCTTCAATTGCTGGCATTTCTCTTTTGGTAGGTGGCATTGGCATTATGAATATGATGCTCACTACTGTCACCGAACGAACGCGCGAAATTGGTTTGCGAAAAGCGGTCGGCGTTCGAAAAATTTATATCAACTTGCAATTTTTAGCCGAAGCAGTAGTGCTCACTTTTTTTGGCGGAGCCGTGGGAATTTTCCTTGGCTGGCTAGCTTCTCTGGCTGTGGCTAAATTTGCTAATATGACGACCGAAGTTTCTTTGTCTTCTATTTTTCTAGCTTTCGGTGTCAGCGCCGGAGTAGGAATTATTTTTGGTTTTTATCCTGCCCGCAAGGCTGCAGCGATGAGTCCTATTGATGCACTTAGATATGAATAAAGAAACAAATATTTTTTCAACTGAACCAGCAGTAGCCTTAGCGAGGCAGGCGGGCCTGCCAGACGCGCCGCTAATTTGAGTCCGATTGAAGCATTGAGATATGAATAAAAAATAATTATAGCCTCATAAAATAAGAGAGACCCATTTCTTAATAATAAAGAATTGGGTCTTTTTGAAAGTTTTTACTTGATTTTTTGATTTATTCTTCATCCAAAAAATCGAGTGCTGGGAATTCCAGCGCCACCCCTGGTGCAACAGCTACAAGAATTGTCGCTTCGCCAATTTCATCCTCTGAAGGATTGGGCGTATTATCATTAGGAAATTCCAATGTTGCTCCCGGTGCAATAGCAATTTCTATTGTGTTTTTTGTTTTTTCCATTTTTACCGTCCTCCTTTTTTATTGTAGGTTCAGGTTTAAATTTATTTTATTATAATAAATCGTGCGCTTAGCAGGAATCGAACCTGCGACCTTCTGGACCGCAACCAGACGCTCTATCCACTGAGCTATAAGCGCTTTATTTTACACTACTATAAATAATGTTTTTTTACAACTATTCTATTCAACTTTCTCCTTTCCCCTTTTTGTCTTATACTTAGTTTATGCTAGACATAAACACTTCGCTAAAATCTGTCCCTCGCATTACGCCCAAATATATCCGTGTTTTGGAAAAACTCGGGCTTTTTACGGTTAAGGATTTGCTGTTATATCTTCCTTTTCGCTATGATGATTTTTCTAAGATCGTTCCGCTCTCAAATGATTTTGTTGGGCAAGCTATCACCGCAGAAGGCAAAATTATCAAAGCCAAAAATAATCGGCTCTTTCGGCGAAAAATGACCATCACAGAAATTATTCTCGAGGATCAAAATAGAAATCTTTTGAAAGCGGTCTGGTTTAATCAATCCTATATCTTGGAAAATTTTCCTGTCGGATCCACCGCAAGATTTTCTGGAAAACTTGGAACGAATGGGAAATATTTTTCCATGAGTAATCCCGCTTTTGAAAAATCCACTCGCGATGCCACCAACACGGGATGCCTCGTGCCAATCTACAGTGAAACTTCCGGCATTACTTCCAAGTGGATTCGCTGGCAGATAAAAACTCTTCTGCCTTTGGCCAAAAATATACCTGATATTTTGTCGGTTGAAATTCGAAAAAAATATAATCTATCTGATATTTATACTACCCTATCTCAAATTCATTTCCCTGATTCATCGGAAAAACTGATTCGTGCTCAAAAAAGAATGGCTTTTCAAGAAATGTTTTTGGTGCAATTAAAAACTCTAGAGATTAAAAAAGAATTTGAAGAAAAAGATTCAAATAAAATAAAATTCGATGAAAAACTCATCAAGAATTTCGTAAGTAATTTGCCTTTCAAATTAACTAACGCCCAAAGAAAATCAACTTTCGAAATTTTGAAAGATTTGGAAAAATCACATCCAATGAATCGCCTCCTGAATGGTGACGTCGGATCAGGCAAAACAATTGTCGCCGCCATTTCGGCCCTACAAACAATTTCCGCTGGATATCAAATAGCTTTGATGGCACCCACCGAAGTTTTGGCTCGCCAACATTTTTTATCTTTTTCAGAAATTTTTAAGAATTATGATTTTAATATTGCACTACTAACGAGTTCTTACAAACTAGTTTACCAGAAAAATAAAAACAAAATTATTCCTCGTAATGACCTACTAGAAAAAATAGCTTCAGGCAAAATTAATCTCGTTATCGGCACTCATGCCCTTATTCAAAAAGATGTTAAGTTTAGAAATCTAGCGCTGGTCATAATAGATGAACAACATCGTTTTGGTGTCAATCAACGCGCAACTTTACAACAAAATATTCCGCGAGAGTCTGCGTCTAGTCCGCGAGAGTCTGCGCAGCAAGTGCCTCACTTGCTGACTATGACTGCCACGCCAATTCCAAGAACTTTGGCCATTGCTTTTTTTGGCAGTTTAGATCTCTCAATTCTCGATGAAATGCCAAAAAACAGAAAACCTATTATCACAAAAATAATTGCGCCGACTGGTCGAGAAAAAGTTTATAGTTTTATTCGAAGTGAAATCAAAAAAAATCGACAAGTTTTTGTCATCTTACCCTTAGTTGAAGAATCACTTTCTGAAAGTATGTTGGACGTCAAAGCTGTCAAAGCCGAACATGAAAGATTATCACGCGAAATATTTCCCGAATTCAAGTTAGGACTCTTGCATGGAAAAATGAAAGCTAAAGAAAAAGAAGAAGTGATGGAAGAGTTTAAAAATAAAAATTTTGACATCTTGGTTTCCACATCTGTCGTAGAAGTTGGCATCGATATTCCCAATGCCACTATAATAGTCATTGAAAACGTCGAAAGATTTGGCCTGACGCAACTACATCAATTTCGCGGACGCGTCGGACGCGGAAAAGAGCAATCTTATTGTTTTTTGTTTTCCGAGAAAAAACCTGCGCGCTTAAATATAATGGAAAAAACCAATGACGGCTTTGAAATTTCCGAACACGATTTGAAACTGCGTGGCCCAGGACAATTTTTTGGTACCATTCAGTCAGGTTTGCCTGATATCGCCATGGAGCATTTGAGCAATGTCAAACTCATCAAATTCGCCCGCACGGAAGCAAAAGATTTATTAGAAAATGATCCAAAATTAAAAGGACATCCGCTATTAGCTGATGCCCTGAAAAAGTTTTCGGAAAAGATTCATCTAGAGTAATCGCCCTTAATTCAGCCTTGCGAAACGTGCCAGTATAAATTCGAGTGAGTCGACGTTAAGAAATTTATCCTGTTTGAGCGTAGCGAGTTATAAATTTTAGTCGACGAACGAAGAATTTATTGGCGCGTGAGCTCGGCTGAGAGTTCTTTTTGTTACTTTTTCTTGCGGAAAGAAAAAGTAAGGCGAAGTTTTTAATGAAAAAATGAATTAGTGGTTCAGACATTTTTCATAAACCTCCATCATTTTCTTCGCGCAAACCGAAGCAGTGAAATTCATTCTAGCAATGTGCAAGGAAGTTTCGCCGAATTTTTCTCGCAAATCTTTGTCATTAATCAATTTCAAAACTGCTGTTTCAAACTCTTTCTCGTTTTCGGAAACTAAAAATCCATTACCATTATTTAGCACCAAGCTATTCACTCCGGTCGCATCCACTGCCACAATTGGCAATCCCATATACATTGCTTCGGTGATTATCATTCCTTGCGTTTCGGATTTAGAACCATAAACAAAAATATCCGAAGTAGCATAATAATGCTTGATTTCTTCCCTCTCCACTTCCCCGCAAAAAATGACTTTATCTGAAATTTTTTCTCGAGCACAAAATTCTTTGAGTTTTGGCAACAGATATCCATCACTTACCACCAAAAATCTAACTTTTTCTTTTTTTAGAATATTTTTCAGTGAGCGAAAAACAAATTCAACATTTTTTTCTGAAGTTAATCGAGAAACCATAAGTAGAACATTTTCTTCATCTTTTATATTATATTTTTCTCTAATTTTATTCTTGTCAGCATTTTCAAATTCTTCCTCAAGAACTCCTGTGGCAATTGGGATTATATTTTTATTTTCAACTCCCCATTTTCTAAGAATTGGGATGATTGAATCTGTCGGCACAATTATCGCATCCGATGCATTGGCAAATTTAACCGCCTTTTTAATAATATAATCCGCAGAAATTTTTGGTGGAATGAATGGCACAAAATTAGTATATTGATCATAGAGCGTGTGCCAAGTGAAAATCAACGGGATTCCCTTTCGCTTCGCCCACTTCATCGCCACACTTCCCAAGAGATTTGGATGCTGAGCATGAATCACATCCAGATCAAGATTTTTTATTATTTTATTCATTTTCCAAGAATACGGAATCGCCAGTGGAAAACGAAATTTAATTTCAATATCAATCGAAGGATACCTAAATACATTAATATTATTATCTTTATATCCTTTCCAGTATGGTGCAAAAATAAAAACCTCATTACCCTGTTTTTCGAGTTCACGCCGAAATGTTTCGACTGACCGCGTCACGCCATAGGGATTAGGCAAATAGTTATTAGTAAAAATTCCTATTTTCATTTAATTTTTATTTATAAAATCCAAGATATCCTGAAAGATATGTTCGTTTTTAATATCGGAGATAAAAGTGTGATAAGCCTTGCTAATATATTTTTTTCCCTTAACTTTAGAACTTATTTTCTCATAAATTTTTTCCAGACTATTTTTGGTGACGATATGATCGCTAGTTGATTGCAAAATAAGACAAGGTTGTTTCACTTTTGAAAGTTGACGCCGAGAAATTTTTATAAATTTGAAAGTTTCTAAGGCACTTTTAATTGGATAGACTTGGTAGGAAATTAATCTAGTAATAGTAGAGTGCGAACCAAATGTTGGCGGATAAAACTTTTTATTATATTTTTTGAAAATATTAATTATTCTGACAATCGGCACGATTATCTTTTCAAATTTTATCCTATACGGCATCGCCATAAGAATAATACCCGAAATTTTTGGTTTGTTTTTTGCCAGCATTACCGTGAGATTCGCTCCGAGAGATGTTCCTGCCACATAAATATCTTTG
The DNA here is from genome assembly GCA_030654225.1 of bacterium. Classification (GTDB taxonomy): domain Bacteria; phylum Patescibacteriota; class Minisyncoccia; order Moranbacterales; family UBA2206; genus UBA2206. Next base: position 10,954 of record JAURXY010000011.1, on the reverse strand, counting down.
TGATTTTTGGTCAATTCTTCATAGGCTTTTGTCGCATCACACAACCATTCTTCCCATCTAACATTTTCTAAATCTTTTGAAATTGTGCCGTGTCCCCGCAAAAGCGGACCAGAAACCGTATAGCCATTTTCATTGAGATATTGTCCCAAACGCCGGACTTCGTATGGTACTGATGTCCAACCATGCAAAAGCAAAACCGCCTTTCCGTTGGTACCAGAAAAATAAAAAGGCTCTCTTAGCAAACCATGATCTTCTTTGTATAATTGTTTAGGATCCGCAAATAAAACGCTCCTAAACTTATGATATATCTTATTCACCATATTTAATATCTTACTACCTAAATCAAGTTTAGTAAATAACTATATATTTTATACGAATTTACTATTTTTATAGACGCAAAAAAAATCGGCCTGCATACTCCTCCAAGTATACAGACCGTGTGATGAAAATTTGTTCATTAGTAAATATATTTTTCAAGCCCCAAGCTACAAAAAACCACAAGCCATACTACCCAAATAAAAATAGTTATGGCGATGGAAAAACCAGAAATGATATCTGGTGCGCCATAAGGCGACCAAGTCCCATTTTTCTTTGCCCTTTTTGTGAATATAATGTTTATAGTAAGGGCAATTACTATAAACAAAAAAAGATTTAACGCCAAAAAAAGATTCGCACTCATAATTCCTCCTTATATTTCAAGTTTGATATTTGGTTGGTAAAAAACGACGACCTTAATTTATAGCATACAATGCAATTCTAGTCAACTTTTCCACCATTTTCATTTTCCCTAAACATTTTTTTCGATTGATAACTTTTATAAATATTTATCCCGGCGAAAGTGGCAATCGCCGTTGCAAAAATCACCCAGCCGATCCATTTGATATAAACTTGAATTTCTCGCCAGAGATAGCCATAGAAATATCCCATCGCTACCAAAAATCCACTCCAGATTATTCCACCCAAAAAAGAATATTTCACAAATTTTTTGAAATCCATTTTCACAATTCCCGCCGTTGTGAAAGTTGCCCAGCAAAGTCCCGTAGTAGATTTCACCGCAAAAATAGTTTTTCCCCCGTGGTGTTCAAAATATTTTTCCATTTTTAAAACTAACTTTTCTGTGATGCTAATATATTTTCCCACGCGCCCCACAAATCCCATTCCGTATTTATATCCTAATCCATAAAAAATTATATCCCCACCCATGTCCCCTATTATAGACAAAATCAAAACAACAAAAACATTGAAGGCGCCAAGACTTGCGAGCATCGCGGCGATGATTGTTACTACTGGCCCCTCAATAATCATAAGAGGCAACATTATGGCATAGCCATAATGCGAAAGAAATTGAAAAATTTGTTGTCCTGCTTGATCCATAAATATAAGATTAAAACTTATATGCTAATTCTAGCAAAAATAAACAGGAAATGCTAGACTATGCGTATGGGTATTTTGGCTATAAATAAACGCGCTAATTTCGATTATGCGATTCTGGAAAATTATGAAGCTGGAATTGAGCTTTTTGGTCATGAGGTAAAATCGATAAAAACCAAGCATGTGAGCCTCAAGGAGTCCTTTGTGACAATTCATGGTTCAGAGTTATATCTGACCAATGCTCATGTTCCGCCCTATATTCACGCTGGCAAGCTCGACAATCACAACCCAACTAGGCCAAGAAAGCTACTACTCAAGAAGTCAGAAATAAAGCATTTAATTGGCAAAGCTCGTACTCAAGGCTTGACATTAGTGCCAATTAAATTATATACTAAAAGACGATTGATAAAACTAGAATTTGGCCTCGGAAAAGGCAAAAAAGAATACGACAAACGAGACAAAATCAAGAGAAGAGAAGACGACCAAAATATCAGAAGGATGATAAAGAATTTATAAATTTAAAATGACTTGCCTGCCAGATTTGCTTATTTTATTAAATAGCCCCAACTAAGAATTAAGTTTATTTAACTCAAGCAGTTGAGGATACATAATAAAGTAGGCAAATCAGGCAGGTGGGGATGTTTGGTTTCGACAAGTTGTACGTTTAAAATATGCAAGCTGAGTATGGCGTAATCCTCATAAATCTTTCGCCAAATCAATAAGTGCAAACTTATTTTCAAAAGCAAAAACTGTGTTAGCGCAAGCTTTCTCAGCTAACTTTGCCTACGCTTTGGCTTAATTGCCGAGGCCATCGAACTATCCACTCCTAATAGATAGAGCTCGGTGTTATACATTAGGATAGCTAAAATTGCATTTTCTAGGCTTTTTTGGTAAAATTACACTAGAAAAAAGGTTGGGATATTTTGTTAGTTCATAACTTCCAACCTAAACAAACTAACTAAGCTTGTAGAGGATTTTAGATGAATAGCTTTGGACGCGAGTTCGATTCTCGCCATCTCCACGATTTTCTTTACTAATTACTAATTTTTTACTAATATACGAATTCATTTTTTATTAGTATATTCGTATTTGATTAGTAATTAGTAAAGATTGCTAACTATTAATACTAAAACCATTAGAAGAATATATCGAAAGCCTTTTGTACAAAAGGCATCAAAAACAAGAATAAATGAAGCTATCTGGGCCAAAGAAATTCGCGTCATTGACGAGGATGGAGGACTGCTTGGAGTAATGGCTGTGCCAGAAGCCTTGATTCTTTCTAAACAAAAAATGCTCGACTTAGTTGAAATCTCCCCTAAGGCCGTGCCACCTGTTTGTAAGATTATGGATTTTGGAAAATTTCAATATCAAAAATCCAAAGAAGAAAGACAGAATAAGTCCAAACAGAAAAAATTCGAAACCAAGGGCATTCGCCTGAGCGTTCGAACTGATGAGCATGATTTGAATTTCAAGAAAGATCAAACGGAAAAATTTCTCACTAAAGGTAATAAAGTAAAAATTGAAATAATTCTAAAGGGTCGGGAAAAAGCGCATGGCGATTTAGCCAGACAAAATCTCATTGAATTTGTAAAAAGCATCTCCGTGCCCAACAAAATTGAGCAAGAGATAAAAAGATTTCCTGGAGGATTTAATATAATAATAACAAGTCAATAATACGATTCAAAACTACAAGGTAATCTAATCTATAAATTATTCGTAGATTCGCATTAAATTCGTAGATTCGCATCGGTTAAATTTTATGCCAAAACTAAAAACCAAGAAAGCACTGATTAAGAAAATCAAAATTACCAAAAACAAGAAAGTCACTCGTCGAAAAACCGGGCAAAACCATTATAATTCAAAGGAAAATGGCAAGGTCGGTCGAGCAAAAAAGGGCGACACAAGATTGTTTAAAGCTGATGAACATAATATTTTGAAAGGTTTACCTTATAATCACTAATCACAAAAAAAATGACACGAGTAAAACGCGGAGTTTCCGCATCGAAAAGAAGAAAGAATCTATTGGAAGACGCCAAGGGTTATCGTTGGAAAAGGAAATCTCACTACGCTGCAGCTAAACAAGCTGTGATTAAGGCTGGTGCTTATGCTTATCGCGACCGTCGAGTGAAAAAAAGAACTATGCGAGCGCTTTGGATCACCCGACTCAACATCGCTCTTCGTGAAGTTGGTCAAAAATACAGCTCCTTTATCAAAATTCTAACTGACAAAAAAATTGAAGTTGACCGAAAGGTTCTCTCACAACTAGCGATGGAAAATCCTGAAGTATTCAAGAAATTCGTAGAAAGCGCTAAGTAAACATTCTATCTTAAAAAAACACCAGATTATACTGCTGGTGTTTTTTATTATCTTTTTTTTAAAAACCACCCTTGCGAAATAGAAAGAAATAAATTGAAACTTTTTTGCGTTAAGAAATTTATCCTGTCTGAGGCCCGACGCATTTGGTCTGGCCGAGTTATAAATTTTAGCGAAAAAGTTGAAAATTTATCTTTCTATGAGCTCGGGTGGCCTTTTTCTTTTCTGCCACTTTTCTTTTGGGAAAAGAAAAGTGGCGAAGATTATTTCTTTAGTATCACTTCCTTAATCAGTCTTTGAAGCGCATAGAATGGCAACCAAATCCAGAGAGTTTTCTTCACCCACTTATCCCAAAATTGGTTAGCACCACCCTTAATCATCGCAAAATCCAGAAGTAAATAAATGATAAAGAAAAAGATGAATATAATGGCTCCAATAATTATATACGCTTCCATATTTTTTATATTAAAATATTAAATTATTTTTGCGCAACTAGTAATATCATAAATCACATCTTTTTTCTCTACCACAATTCGCCAACCTTCTTTTTCTGCAATAGTTTTCAAATTCAAATTAGGATTAAATGCAATTGGATTGTCCACTATTTCCAAGAATTTTGCGTCCGATTCTGTGTCGCCCACCCCGTAGGAGTCTTCCAATGTGAGTTTATTTTCTGCCACATATTGTCGCACCACATGACCCTTGTGAACCGTCGGAACAAATTCTTCTTCGCCAGTATAAATTCCGTCATCGTTAGTTTCATAAACTGAACCAAAAACGGCATCAAATTTCAAATACTTATTATATTCTTCTACAATTTCAATTGGCGAACCGGATACGGCGATGATATGATATCCTTTCTTTTTCAATTCTTCAATCAAATTATCAGCGAAGATATATGTTCGGTCTTTGAAAAAAGGCACGACAATCCGACTAGCTTCCATCACCTGTTGCTTGGAGCAACCTTTGAGATTTTGAGTATAAAGTTTGACTAGTTTTTGACGATATTCTTCATAGGTACCTTTATGATCCAGCCAACTAGTATATAATTGAACCAATTCATTGCGCACTTCACGCTTAAAAACCTTCAGCCAAACTAATTCATTGATCAGCTCAAAAGCTAAGTTTTTCCGAAAAATTGTTCCGTCAATATCAAAAACAGCAATTTTATTTTTCATAAATTTCTCAGTCTTTTCAAATTAGTTCATTCTCATTTTGGCGTAAATTCCATACACGGCCAAAACTAAAGCAATAAGCATCCATTGTGTTCCAGCTAGATTCAAAACATTTGTTTGATAAAGCGAATCATAACCAGAAATCAATACCGCCAAAACAGAAAGTCCTACCAAAATATCACTATATTTTTTCATCATATTGCACCTCCAATCTATTTTTATTTTTATAAATCAATCATACCACAAAAACAAGTTCTATTCCACCACAATCATCGCCTTTCTTCCTTGTTTAATATTTTCCGGTTTCCCAGGAAAATCATGAATAGCGTTGTATAAAATATCGAGATTATATTTATATCTCTCCCCTTTTCGTGTCCCAGGGTCATTGGTAATAATTGTGTCGCCGTCGTAGCCAACCAAAACTAAATTGTGATAGAATGGTCCCGGCGCAGTAAAATTTGGATTGCCCAGTTCCCTTCCGGCAGCTGGGATAATAATTGGATTTCCCCGCGCTAAATATTTTTTCAAATCAACTTTGTCAAAATCATAAACTACTTTGAGTTTTTTTCCCTTTTCTATTTCACCATAAAAATCCAAAAATAAATCAGCTGTTTGCTGCGCGGTAGTATCCTTGAAATCACCAACTTTTTTCTTCTGAAATGCCACCAAAGCTTGGATTTCACTTTCAGCAATTTCTCTAGTTAGTTTCTTTCCGGTAAAATAATATTCCAGCATAACAATTGATGCCTCTTCGCAAGCTTCCTCATGAATTTCGTCCCATTTCGAAAAAGGTGCCTGAGTTGTAAATGGAACCTTAACTAAAATCTTATCCGGAATTTTTTCTTCTATATTGTTTTGTATTTTTTGTGTCGTTCCGTTTTCTTCTGCATCTTTCTGTGTTTCAATAATTTCCGTGTCATTCTGTTTTTTCACTTCTGTGTTATTTTGTGTTTTATAGCCATCTTGGATCATTTTAAATTCTAACCCAGCCAAAACCAAGACTGAACAAAATAAAATTAAAATATTTTTTAAAGTAATCTTTTTTTTCACATAAGCCAAAATCAGTTCTAGCATCAAAACAACACTTGCCGAATCAAAAACAGCATCAATTATTTTTCCTGTTCGTCCAAACACAAAGGTTTGATGCCATTCATCACTAAAACCATAAGCTATAGCCAAAACCAAAACTATCCCATAAGCTTTTTCTTTTTTTATATTATGCGCCACAAAAAAAATGCGCCACAAAAGAATAGCCAAAACAGAAAACTCTGCAAAATGAGCACCTTTTCGCAAAAAGATCTCTTTTGAGTTTTCCGAAAAATATCGCAGTCCCGGGCGCGAAGAAAGATAGAAAATAATACCAGCCCAAATTATTGCCGGCAGATAATATTTTATAAATTTTTTAAACATATTAATATATAATTACCGGCGTACCAACTTCAGCAAAATCATAAACTCGCTTAGCCGAACCCACCCCGAGTCGTACACAGCCATGAGAAACTGGGATACCAAGATGTGCCGCACCTTCCTTGTATCCACTGGGCCATTCCGGAAGCTCGTGAATGCCAAATTTTCCATCGGGAACCATTGCCATCCAAAAAGGCATAAACAACCCATAGGCTTTGGAAAAAGCACGCGGAAATTTGTTATAAATTTTTGTTTCCATTTTTGGCGTATCCATTCCTCTTTTGCCACTAGAAATCATAAAAGAATCCAGGATTTTTCCTTCTTCAAAAATACTCATCACTTGAGCGGACAAATTTATGTCAATATATTTTCCAGTTTTTATTTTAGCCTGCGTATATCTCTTGGCTTGTTCTAATCGCACTGAGTTATTATTATCCCAAACAATTACTGGCGGTGGCATAGTCTCAAAAGAACTTGCAAAAATTTTCTTATATTCTTCATCTCTAGCAGTTTTATATTTAGCATAAACTTCTAAAATATATTTTTCACCATATTTCATTGGGTCTTTTGGCATTAATTTAAATTCGTCTCGATTGAAATTAGTTTCAAAAAAAGTTCCGCCATTAGAATTTAGCGTGAATCTCAAAGAAAAATCAGCGCTAGATTTGAAAAAATTTACCCTTATTGGATCCTCGATATCAATCGACACATTTTGCGCGCCATCCTGCGGAATTATTTTTATAACTTGTGGATATTTTTCCGTAGAAAAAGTAATTGTTTGTTTTTCTACATCAGAAAACATTATATTTTCTCCGGTTGGCAAAATTATTTCGTATTGTGTTTCCGGTTGCCAAAAGTTTTGCGGAATTATCTCTAGTTTTTTATTAGAATCTTTCCACTGAATTTTATACTCCGCGCTCGGACTAATTTTAATTTTCGAGCTATAATCTTCGGTAAACACTGGAAAGGAAAAATTAATCACAATCGATTCTTCAGGACGAATATCTTTCGAATTTTTCAGCGTTACACTAGTTCTGAAAACTTCTGGATAAGCTTTTATACTAAAAAACGCACCAAAAACTCCAGCGATTATAATTGTTAGAATTAAGATAAATTTTTGTGGCGTATTGATATGATGAACGCCGATGTGATGTTTTATCATTTCTATTCTTATTTAACTTCATTAAATAATTCTCTGGCTGTATTCCAAACTGCTGGATAATTTTTTTCGGTCTTCAGCCAATACCACCACTCCACACCCCACAGATAAATTTCCGGAAAACCAACTTGCCGAGCATAAGTCACATTCTCCCTGAGTTTTTCTTCATCCATTGATTTGAATTGTTCTTCGAGCGTTGCATCCACTGTCCAACCCTGAATCCACGGCTCAGCTTGAAGTTCCGCCACAATCGCATTTTTCTGTTCCGCAAAAAGACTAATGAGACCATATTTGAAACGAAAAAATCGCGGTCCAATTGGATAGGAATAATAACCCCAATCTTCATTATAGATATTACGATACATTGTAGTACCAAAAACATCCGCTCTTCTGGCGGCCCGTACCCATAAACTCAACTCGCCACTGTCTGAAACGATTATTTTCCGGCTATCATCAATTTTTTTTGCTAGTGTTATTTCACTGTCGAGCAAATCTGCATCCGGCTTTGGACAAATTCCAAACAGTAAAAATGGTTCGTTTTCAATTTGCCAATATTTTATCTCCGGATTATTTTTATACCTTTCCATCACCACTGAGATAAAATTCAAAAGAGATTCTTTTCTTTTTTGATCGCTAACCATTGCCCAATCAGGAATAGCGCATTCCGGCCAACGCGGAACTTTTTGTCCGATTGTTAAAATAATATCCGCGTTTCTTTTTTGTGCTTCATTGAGTTGCCAATCAATGTCAGAAAAATCAAATTTCCCTTCAGTTTTTTCCACCAAATCCCAATAGACTGGCAACCGAATCTTTCTCACTTCCAAATCATCTAACATTGCCGTATAGGCCTCTTTCCAATTTAGCCCAATGTTTGTGGCATAACGACTAGAAAAAGTCACGCCCAGTTTCGCCCTTTCATTTTGATCGCTGACGGGAATATTAAAATAGATAAATAAGCCCACAGCCAAAACAAAAATAACGACAACTGTTTTGCCAAAAATTCTTAGAAATTTTTTTATATATTTCATATTTTTTTATTTGACCCTTGAAACCAAAACCAAACCAATTGCGATAATAGCAATGGCGGTTAATTTTTGAATCACGCTCTTAAAATCTTTTTCCTCTCTCATTATTTTTGGCATCCAGCCAGAGAAAATAATACTTAAGCCAAAGATAAAAACATATTCCACTGAGACCAAAGCATTCACCACAGTCACACTTGCCAAAGACATCGACACGGCATTTTCTTTGAGAAATGATCCGCTTCCACCCAGCGCCTTAGCCAAAACAAAAGAAGCGCCTGATTTTTTCTGAGCACTTTCTGGTTTTTTAAATTTCAAAAGAGATCCCAGAATTGATTTTCGCCAAGCAGGAATTAGAAAAAAACTCAACGCACCTAAAAACGCCCCCACCCTTGTCCAGATAAAAACATTCAAAAAATTATCTTCATTATAAAGAGCCTTGATAAAAATCGTTGAAATAGCCAAAAGAAATCCAGCCAAAACTGAAGCACGGAAACCTTCAAAAAATATTCGCGTTCTATTCTTGGCTAAGTTAAAAGAAATCAAAATTCCACCAAAAATCAAAGCAACAATACCAAGACTGCCTCTGATTCCCAAGTCTTCCCCCAAAAAAACTATAGCCAGAAAAAATGATGTGATTGGCACAACCGCACCCACGATCGGAAGTACTCGACTAGCCTCCCCTCTTTTTACCGCAGAGAATAATGAAAGCATTCCATAAATAAAAATCATTCCAGCAATAAAACTAAGAAATATTTTAGGATAACTAATCCAATGAAAACCAAAAGGGATAAGAAAAATCACAAACATCCCCATCGTTCCAGAGAAAAAAGCATAAATGGCTGGATGAGAAACGCGTTTAGAAGAAAGCAAAAATTTGTCCAGAACAATTTCCAATGCTAAAAGAAAATATGCGATAATGGCAATGCCTATCCAATTCATAATTTTTTATATTCGCATGTGCCTATTCGTTAAGGCTTTTCGCATACTTATTTTACACCAAATTTAAAAAATAAACCACTGGGGTTTATTTTTAAGAATTCAATTTATGATAATAGGCACTCACATCACTCACCCATTTTTTGACGGCCACTGGATTATCCCAAGAACAATCCCGCCCACATTTCCAAACAATCATTCTTTCCGGCGTATCAATTCCTTGGCCAATTAAATTTTCAATTCTTCCACCCACCACCTCCACTGCTTGTTCAGGACTATCAAAACAACTATATCCTGAAGCAGTAGTGTTGTAGCCTCCGCGATAACCCCAATAATTATAGCAATCCTCTCCGTTCTTTTTCGGAGAATGTTTCCCCCAGTCACTTTCTTTTTTAGCAATAGCAATGAGAAAAGCTGCCACGGATTTGTCTTTTTTGGAAATTTCCAAAACCATTTCTGTTATAGGATAATCTTTCACTAATTCGTCATAAATTTCTTCTTGTTCGCTCTTGGGTTGTTTACCAAATTTAGAATCTAGTTTACTGCAGCTATTTTTTGCCTTTTTTTCTCCAAATTCATTCTCCGGATTAATGTTTTTTAGCGGGTCTATTGAGCTAAAACATTGTTTACTAGAAACGTTTTCAGACTTTTTTGCCAAAGCATTATCGCCTAAAAAGATAGAAAAAAACAACCTCACGACTAGCGCGAGAATTATTAATATTAGAATATTATGTTTTTTGATCCTCCTTATCCCCCCGAGCCGAAGTTGTCCGCTCATTATTTTCAGTTTGTCTGGAATGTCCCCTTTTTAGCCTAAGCTTTTGCTAAACCTCCCTGCCACCCAGTTTTCAAAACGACCTAAATATCCTACCATAGGGAGGTTTTTCATGCAATAGCTAGTTATTCCCAATCCTCTTCACCCAACCAAATGTACTTTCAAAGTTAGAGATGATGAGATCTAGGACGGATTGTTGTTTAGTCGGAGTGAGTAATGAGTAGTTTTCTGAGACTGAAACATTGTTGTGTTTGTCAAAAGAAGCAGTTCTGAATTGATAGACACTAGCAGGTTTCAAATCAGTCAGAACAAAGAGATGAGATTTAGTGAGATCAGATTTTTTGATTAGTTTCCAGTTTTCAACTTTAGTGGTGTCGGGGTTTTTTAGTTGGTCAACTAGAGAATAATCTTTTTCTACTCCTTGGCGGTAAGCGAGGATAGAGTTGGAGTCTTTGTCTGTGTTCCAACTGATGATGGTTTGGATTTGAGCTTCTTTACCAGGAAAGACGGTGGTGTCAGATTTAACGTTGGTGATTATTGGTGGGTTGAGATCTTCAGCGGTGGTAAAGGCGAGTTCTTCACTGGATGATTCATTATTGAAAGTGTCTTTGGAAGAGACTTTGAACGAATATCTGGTGCCAGGAAAAAGGTTGGTGAGAGTGAAGGAGTGGTCGGTGACAGCTTCTAGCTCTCCGCTGGTGGTACCTTTAGTTTCTCCATCTTTTTTGAATTCTACTCGGGAGTCTGTTTTGACATTAGTTTGCCAATTGATGGTGGCGGATTCGATTTGGAT
>JAURXY010000032.1 GCA_030654225.1 bacterium | reverse complement strand
TTCCATTCTGATCCGGTAATTTTTAATCTGAAATTGACTGAGTGGTTAATCGAATACAACTATTATAGACCTCACACAGCACTTGACTATCAGACACCTATCGAATTTAGTAAAGTGTTACCTATGTACTCATCTTGTACAGGCCCTTGACAAAAATCGACTATTGATTTATATTCTACTCAACGATATGAAAAAAATACAATCCAATTTAATTCAACGACGACGCAACAACCACTATTTATTGAGGTTGTTTGTTAGCGTTTAAAAACTTTAGAAAAATCATTAAACTTTATCAGACGGCCTCAAGTGCTGTTTTTTTGCGCCTGCTTTCATAGTGAAAGCGCGAGACCGTCAAAAAGTTCTTTAAAAATTCAGGAGAAATCAATAAAAAGATACTTCTTAGAAATAGAAATATCCAAAACATCAAAAATTAAAATGGGGGGGGTAATCATGAAAAAACATTCGATTAATTCAAAAACCAAATCAAAAATTAACGCAGCTAAGGAGGAAGGTATGAAAAAATATGTATTCCGCAATGAAGGCCTTTGGGCACTTCAACATCTGGACTTAGACCCCAAAAAAAAGAAAGTTGCTTGGGATGAATTTATACAAGGTTTGTATGCAATCTTCACTTGGGCGTTCAATGGAGAAATTGAAATCGTTAGTCACGACTTATGCAATTTAGAGAAAAAAGTTCTGCAAAAAGTCGACGGTTTCGAAACTATCTCAATCGATCCATGCGTGAAAGGTTCCTGCAATGTCGGAACATCCCGCATCTTTCTTCCTGGAGGTAAGATCGACACCGGCATTGCTGGACGCCCTGGATTTGGAAGTTTCGAAAAACAACTTTCTAAAATCCCTTCGGGTGGATATGTCCTGATCGAAGACGATATCTTCTCGGGCGGAACATTCAAACAAGTCCTGCGTTTGCTAGAAGCGCATGGCATCACCATAATCAAGACAGTATTTCAGATTCAAGTAGGAAATCCAAAGGCAATCAATATTCCTATTGAATCATTGGAGAAATACGAATCTGGAGAAATTATCGACCTTAATGATCCGCGGGACTTTCTCGCAGGATCATTTGGTGGTGGATTGGTCATTCAATACTCGGATGGATTAGTTCGTGCACCGTATGTATTACCCTTTGTGGATTCGCATGCGCGCTCTAGCATCCCAAAGGAAAAAGTTCTCAATTTCTCAAAAAGAATTTGGGAACTAAACATAGCATTTTGGCAAAATTTCCCCGAAATTGAAATTAATGACGGCGAAAAATATTTTGCCAGAATGCTTATCCGAATGGGTTATTCAGGAAAAGAAAAACTTGTTGATGTCTGCAAAGATATGCTTAACTTGTTAAATTTTCCAGATAACCCACCTAAAACTAAAGCGGAAAAAGGTATTATTTTTATCGATTTGAATGACACATTCATCGATAATAATAATTTGACTGTGTCCGCAGAAGAATTGAAGACCGCAATCTCGAAAGCCCAAGAAAAAGGCTGGGAAATTGGACTCTGTTCTGATTCTCCGGAAGAGCCTTTGAAAAAATGGGCGGTAGAACATGGAATAAACGGGCCAGTCATTTATGAAAATGGCCAGCCTGTTTTACAGGAAAAACTTGATACTAAAAATATCAAGAAAATTATTGGGGATTGGGCGAAAGATAATGCAATTGAAATTTTGCCCGAAACTATTGCGCCAGAATTCGGCGGAAAAATATGCGGTGATGGAATCGCACTTGGTTACGGCAGGAAATATTCCATTTCAATTTTTTGTTGGAAAGATAATTCACCTAATGCTTTCTTAACAGAAGCACTTGGCAATTATTTGAACAAAAATTTGATGGAATTAGACATTGATTGTGCTCCTGAATATGGGTTCATTGGAATTCATAGTAGCGACTACCGCAAGATGAAGGGCAAAGCTCTTCGCGCAATCGGTTGGGCGCTGCACAAGGAAAACAAGGAGTGCTGGATGCTTGGAAACTCTGTTTCCGATGCCACCCAAGCGCCGGCATTATGTGGGTTTGGATCAGTTGCGAATGCTTCAGATCAAACCAAAAACATGGCTGATATTATTGCAAAAAGTTCTTTCACTCAGGGAGTGATTGAGCTGATTGAAAAAATAATCAGCTAAAAAATAGGGGGCTAGCATATTAAAACTAATGTGCTATCCCCTTTCTAATTAAAAATAATAAACCTTTAATATATTAAGAAACTAAATTAAAAAATATGCAAAAAATAATAGCCTACACAATAATTTCTGATCCGGGAGTTGATGACATCTTGGCGCTTTTACTTTTGAAAAAATTGTCTCCTGCATCAAAAAACACCTTGATTTCAACTTTTGGCAATGTCCCAGAAAAATATACCGCGCAAAATGCCAAAGAATTTATCCAAAATTTTGCGCCTAATTGGAATTTTATGTCTGGCTCAAAATCACCTCTAAAAACTCTTGAACATCCTTGGCCAACATATTTTCATGGTTCTGATGGAATTTGGAATACTCATTCAAAAAATCTCCTCGCCTCAAAAGAAAAAATCAAACAACTGAAAAAATATCCCAAAAATTCTCACATCATTTCACTTGGTCCAACAACTGATGTTTTCAAATTAAGCCAAGAAGTTTCTCTAAAAGAAATAACTTTAATGGGCGGAGCTTTTGATGTTTCTGGCAATGAAACTAGCTATGCCGAAACAAATATCGCTTTTGATCCTGATGCTACTTTGAGGATTTTTAATTCTCTTGGAAAAACGAATATAAAAATAATTCCTCTAGACGTAACCAAAAAAGTTTTTTGGAATTTTGAAAAAATAGAAAAAATTCCTGAATTCAATGAATCATACAGATGGGTGAAAAACATTCTTCTGGCTTGGTTTGAAAATTACGGCTTGAAAAATAATATGCCTTTTGATTTGCATGACCCGCTAGCAATTTATGCTATGTTTTTTCCTAATGATTTAGTATGGGAAAAAACTAGTGTTAAGATAATAACCCAGGGAGAAAAAAGAGGCCAAACAAAAAAAATTCAAAATAAACTTGGCAATTGCGAAGTTGCAATTGGACTCAAAAAAGATGACACCGAAATCGCTGATGATATTTTTAATATGTTATTCAATACTCAATAATTTCAAATTATTATTCATTCACTTTCCTAAAAATATCCCGGATAATGCTTTCCACTTCAACTTCATCAATCATAATATCGTCCACTGGCAAATCAGATGACAAAATTTCCTTGGCTTTTTCTCTCACTTGTTCTCTGGGAAATTTGAATTTCACATCCACCGGATCGAATTCATAATCCGTACCAATTTTTTTTATATCCGTCTCTTTAACGGAATCACTAAAAGTCACTCGCAGAATTTTATCTTTAGCATATTTTTCAATCAAATCCGTTAGCGGTCCATCATAAAATATCTTTTGATTTATAATAATTATTCTTTTGCAAAGTTTTTCAATGTCTTCCATGTAATGCGAAGTAAGAATAATGGTAATCTTTTTTTCTTTGTTGTATTTTTTCAAAAAATCTCGAATGTTTTTTTGTGCCACCACATCCAGTCCGATTGTTGGCTCATCCAAAAACAACACTCTCGGTGAATGCAAAAGCGAAGCCGTCAATTCACATTTCATTCTTTCCCCTAGAGACAACTTTCTTACTTGAATATCTAGTATCTTCTTGATATCCAAAAGCTCCACTAGTTCATTTAGCGTTTTTTCAAATTGATCGTTAGGAATATCATATATCTCCTTATTCAAAAGAAAACTTTCCATCACTGGCAAATCCCACCAGAGTTGATTCTTTTGTCCCATAAGCAGTGCAAATTGTTTTTTATATTCATTTTTCTTTTCCCATGGATCAAAACCCATCACATTTATTTCTCCACTAGTTGATTTGATTATTCCAGAAAGCATTTTTAGTGTCGTGGTTTTTCCTGCTCCATTTGGCCCAAGAAATCCCACGAACTCACCTTCCTGAATTTCAAAGCTAACATCCTGAACAGCTTCAATTTCTATGATATTAGGCTTAAATAAACTTTTTATCCCCGCCCAAACTCCAGGCTCTTTTTTGATTGAAAAATAAGTCTTGTTTAAATTTTTGATTGAGATAATCGACATGTTATTGTTTTTTAAAAAATTACTAATTAACTGCTTGCACTGGAATATTTACTTAATCCTAGCTTCCAAATCTTTCGGGCAATCCAAAAAAATATTCCCGCCACCAAAAAAGATTCTACCACTAACTGCCATTGGAAGCCATGCGCTAGAACCTTCGCCGGAACAGTAGCGATAAAAGCCAAGGGAAAAATAAAGGAAAAAATAAAATGCATAATTTTACCACTGAAAATATCAGTGGGATATTGAGACGCTCTTACTACTGTATCCGCTACATGAAATCCGCCTGATTCAATCGTCCAAAATTTTATTGAAGTCAGCATAATTGAAATGCTGTAAATTATAACAAAAGCATTGAAAACTAAAACTAAATACCAAAAAATATTTAGCAGAAATCCCCAGCCAAAATTTCCCAGATTGCTAAGCGCAAAAATCATCACTCCCAGCCCCGTCACGATTCTCACCACATCCTCCAA
The DNA here is from genome assembly GCA_030654225.1 of bacterium. Taxonomy (GTDB): domain Bacteria; phylum Patescibacteriota; class Minisyncoccia; order Moranbacterales; family UBA2206; genus UBA2206. The sequence continues at coordinate 7,692 of JAURXY010000032.1, read as the reverse complement.
ATCTCCCCGATAAACAGAAACCAAAAATTGGCAATCCATTGGTTTTATAATCAAAGAATCCAATGTTCCCATTTTAATATGTTGACCAAGAATATGCACAAAAGCAAAACTGACCCACATCATTCCGTCCAAAAGTAAAACTGTTCCCACCACCAAAAGGGCTTCGTAATAATTCCAACCATGAATATTTTGCACCCAGCCAAAAATTATTTTGATAAAAAATAAATTGAAAAACAATTGCAAAAAAACAGCAGAGGCCATCAGAAAAAAACCAAGGCGATATACTACTCGTTCAACAAAATTTATCTTTTTGAAAAGAATAAAAACTTTGAAATATTTTTTTATTTTAAGCACCTTGTCCTTCATATTTTTCCAAACCCTTTTTAAAAATAAAATTAGCTAAAACTCCTAATATCATAATCCAAATTAAAGCAGGAATAAAAATTGATAAATTCAATTCAACTTTTCCACTCCAAATAGCTATCGGAAACCAAGTGATAAATCTAAACGGCAAAAAATTATTAATATTAGAAATTATTTTTGGTAAAAGATCTAGTGGCACAATATTCCCCGCCAAAAAAAACATACACATTCTTATTAGAAAATTAAGTCCCTTAGCATCCCCCAGCCAAAAAGTAACCAGCCCGATTATATAGAAAAATAAAACAAAAATAATAAAAGCAAAAAAGATTGAAATGGCAAAAAAGCCAAGCCTGACAAAATCCAGACTGCCAATAAAAAAATTAGTGCTAAATAAAATTATAGGTACCATTATAATAAAAGAGATAAGCAAATTCAAAAAAGACTTTCCTGCCACAATCCAAAAGGTTGACCAAAAATAATTTATTGGCTTTAAAATAAAATTAGTAATATTTCCCAGCCTAATTTCATCTCCGATCCTCCAAGCCACATCCACACCTTGAATCACAAAAGAAATAATTGCCGAAAGAATGTAATAACTAATTAGACTATTCAGAGAATATCCTCCGATCTGATTCCCCTCAGCATAGATAGCTTTCCAAAGAAAAACAAAAACGAATAGCGAAATGGCCTGAGAAATTATAAGCATGAAAATATGCGAGCGATAAATCAACGCTTCGGAAATAGAATTTTTAAAAAATAATAGGTATTTGTTCATAAAAATATGTCATTATTTCCTACTAAATCTAGCATAATACAGGAATAATTTCAAATTTAAAAGGGCGGATTGAATAATATTCATTCCGCCCTCATTTTTTTCAAACAGAAATATTGATATCTTGGACAAGAATATTTCTGCCTCCGTTTTTTCTGATTGCGATGATCGAATCTGTAATCGCCTCCTTAGCAATAACGGTCTCAATCGCAACTGCACCATCGGCCAGATCGCTAATGGTTGGAGATTCCATAGCTGGCAAAATTTCAATCAACCGATCCTTGTCTTTTGAATCTGCATTGAATTTTACCAGCTGAAACATTTCCGTCTCCAATGCCCCCTTGAGCATTTGACCGAAAATCTGAAATTCCATATTTTCCTTTCTTACGGCGAAAATTACTGGAGTAGTCAGGATAACTTTCACAATCTTGAGATTGTTGTCCTTAAGGCTCTTTCCACTTTCGACCACGCCAACGCCGTATCGAAAACCGAATTCCTCGATAGCAACTTTGATCTCTGTTGAACCGGTAGAAAAAAATACCTGCGCTTTTTTGAAAATAGTTTTCGCTAGATTAATATATTCCGCTGAAACTAAGATTTCTTCTGAATCGACTATTTCATCTGAATCATTTTTTCGGCAGAAAATCACGACTCGAGCCGGCACTTTGGATTTTTTGGAAAAGTTAAGCTCTACTATTATGCAAAGCTCTTTTTCCAAACCACTTTCGAGGCACATATCAAGCCCTGTGATGATGCCATCCACGATTCCGTTTTTAAGAGCGAGAGGTAGATCATTCGGACGCATAATTATCGCGTGAGAAAAAATATCACTCCCTCTAATTTCCGCCATAAAATTACGCCCGTTAACCACCACTTCGATTCCTACTTTTCGAAACAAAGCCAGAGTCGAATCAAAAAGTGATCCGGAAGGAATTCCCAAAGTCAGATTTTTTTTCATTTCTTTTTCTCCTTTTATTTTTAGTTTATACTTCCAGCAATAATTTGCTAAAGCACGTTGGTTTTGAAGTGCCATTTTCATCTTTTTCATGACACACGCCCGCCCCAATTGGAATAACTTGGATCAATAATTGATCGTTGTTGCAATTTAGGAAAATTTTGACAACCTTTAGTTTGTCGCCACTTGTTTCTCCTTTGAACCAGCGGGTCTTTCTGGATTTGCTGTAAAGAACAACAAAACCAGTTTTCAATGTTTCTGCGAAATTTTCCTGACTCATAGAAGCACCGTAAAGAACTTTCCCATCGATGTGATTTTGCAAAATCACATCAATCAAATCCGGCGCCTCAGTTCCATCTCGATGAATAGCTTTGCCGAAACTTACCTTGTTCAATATTTCACTGTTAATGATTGATTTATTGATTTTCATCTTCTTCTCCTATTTAATTTTTAACGTACTAATATTAAGAGGCCTGAATTAAAAAAACCTCTTCCTATCCCAGAAAGAGGTTTGTGAAGATAAATAAAAAAAATCTAAATCAACCGCTTTCTAGAACTAGAAGAGGTTTTGTGATGATTTTTGGAAATTCTGTTTAACATTAAGCTATATCCGCCTGTGCCTTCTTGAAACCATTTGGAAATTCGCGCCACGGTGGTTGAGCTAAGACCGGTTTCTTTTTCAATTTCAGAATAAGTTTTTTTCGCGTCCAACATTTGCACCGCTTTCCAGCGATTGCCCAATTCCAAAATTTCCTTTTCCGTCAAAAGGTCGCGAAAAAACATCCTAGCTTCTTGTTTGCTTTCCAGTGCCAAAATAGCTTTCATCAAATCTTCAGTTTTCTTGTTATTCAACTTTTTCATTGTTTTATACTACTTTATTATACTAAACCGCTTTATCTAACTAAAGTATAACAGGTATAAAAATATTGTCAAGGGATTGTTTTTTATAAAGATTTACGGCACAAGATTTTTGAAAGTTCTCGAAAAAGTGACTGTTATTTTTTAAGTTCAATTCCCAATTCCACCAACTGCTTGGGTTGAATTTCGCCGGGACTATCCATCATAAGATCTCTGCCTCGACCGTCTTTTGGAAAAGCATAAATATCTCGGATAGAATTAAGATCGCAAAGTACCATAAGAATTCGGTCAATTCCAGGAGCATTGCCACCGTGCGGAGGAGCGCCGTATTGAAAAGCACTTATTAATGCGCCAAACCTAGCATCTACTTGCTCCTTGGAATAACCAGCAATTTCAAAGGCCTTATACATAATCTCCGGATCATGATTTCTGATCGCTCCACTAGAAGCTTCGAAACCATTGAGAATCATATCATATTGAAAAGCCAAAATTTCCAAAGGATTTTTTTCTTGCAAAGTTTTCATTCCTCCCTGTGGCATCGAAAAAGGATTATGTTCAAAATCAATTCTGCCTGGTTCAATTTCTGAATAAGAATACATCGGAAAATCAACCACCCAACACCAAGCAGCTTTGGTGTTATCTTTCAAGCCCAATTTCTTGGCACATTCGTTTCTTACTGCGCCCAAGCTAGCACACACTGTTCTCCAACTATCCGCACCAAAGAAAATAATATCACCGGACTTAGCCTCAACTTTCTCCACAATCTTTTTAGCTAAATCATCACCCAAAAATTTAACAATTGGGGATTGCAATTCTCCGTTATCTTTGATAATAATATACGCCAAACCTTTCGCCTCCTTGCTTTTCGCCAATTCGGTGAGTTCATCAATTTCTTTGCGACTCAATTTTGCTCCACCATCAACTTTCATAGCATGCACCACACCACCCTTTTTGATAGCATCCGAAAAAACAGAAAAGCCTGAATCCGCTATCATTTCACTAATTGGCACAATCTCCAAGTCAAATCTTAGATCCGGTTTATCAACACCATACTTCGTCATAGCATCTTTCCAAGAAATTTTTCTAAATCTACCATTCTCGTCAAGATTGACCACTTTTTTATTGGAAAATTTTTCTGTCAGCTCAATCATCAAAGGCTCCATAATAGCAAAAATATCTTCTTGAGTCACAAAACTCATTTCCATATCTAACTGATAAAATTCTCCATAATGTCTATCCATTCGAGGATCCTCATCTCGAAAGCAAGGAGCTATTTGAAAATATTTATCCAAGCCACCAACCATCAAAAGTTGTTTGAATTGTTGTGGAGCTTGAGGCAAAGCATAAAATTTTCCCGGATACAACCGCGATGGCACAAGAAAATCGCGCGCTCCTTCCGGAGAAGAGTTGGCTAAAATCGGAGTTTGAATTTCAAGAAAGCCTTGTTTTCTGAAATAATTTCTCAAATGTTGGAAAAAATTAGCCTTGAGTTCTAGGAATTTTTGCAACTCCGAACGTCGAAGATCAATAAAGCGGTATTGCAATCTCAAATTTTCATTAACTTCGTCAGCTTTCTCTTCATCAATTTCAAAAGGAAGCACTTTGGACTTATTGAGAATTTCCAACTCATCAACTTCCATTTCAATTTCTCCTGTTTTCAATTTAGAATTTATCATATTATCCGGACGAGCTAAAATCTTTCCCGTGACTCGAATAACCCATTCACTACGCAATTTATCTGCTTCCTCCCAGGCTTTCTTATTAATATCTGTGTTAAATTTAATTTGCGTCAAACCATAACGATCTCGCAGATCGATAAAAATTACCCCGCCATGGTCCCTTCTTCGGTGCACCCAACCGGCCAAAGTGGCTATTTGGCCTACTTTTTCCCTATTTAATTCTCCACAAGTATGTGTTCGCATATAAAGATTGTATTATAATATCCAAAAAAAAGCAATTTGACAAAAAATAACTCTGTGCTATATTTCATCTATGAAAAAGATTATAAAAAATTCAAGTCCGCGACGACGCAGCCCAAAATTATCCTTGAGGTTGTTTGTTAGCGTTTAAAATTACACAAAAATTGAACTTTACCAGACAGCCTTAAGTGGGCTGTTTTTGTTTTTTTAATTTTTAACTCTAAAAATAATATGCGTATCGGAATAAAACTAGGATCATCTCTTCTGACTAGCAATCAAGGAGAAATCAATAAAGCGTTAATTTCAAAAATATGTTTTCAAGTAGCTGAGCTCCTGAAAAATAATCATGAAATATTTATCGTCTCTTCTGGCGCTGTAGCCAGTGATCCTAAAAAATATCGCTCAAAAAATTTGCGCTCTGCCATAGGTCAAATAAAAATTATCGATTACTATTCAAAAAATTTCAAAAGTCATGGACTTGAAACTGCACAATTTCTCCTGACAGATAGAGAACTTATTAGCAATAATAGAGTCACTAAAAAAACACTAATTGAAGCTTTTCAAGAAAAAGTCATTCCGATTATCAACGGGAATGACGCCGTAGACAGTGAAGAATTGAAAGCCTTAGAAATTTGCGCCGACAATGACAAACTTTTTTTCTTGACTTGTTCGCTTGTTAAGGCTGATGTAGCTATTATTGGTTTTAGTCAAAAAGGTCTACTGGATAATAATGGAAAAATAATCCATCGGGTAAAAATAAATGAGATCAAAAAAATTCTTAGTTATGCCAAAAAAGGAAGTGCGCTTGGTCATGGCGATGATGGAATGAAAACAAAAATAGAAATATTAAACAAAATCGCAAAAAAAGGAATCCGGGCTATTCTTGTTCCCGGAAAAGAAAAAGATTTCATTCTTCGGGCCTTAGCCAATGAGAAAAATTTTGGCACAGTTTTCACACTTTAAGGAACATTGTTGATTTTTTGTCTTATTTATGCAATTATTAGTCTATAATTATATCTAAAAAATATTATGAAACAATCACAACTTTTCACCAAAACTTCAAAAACAGTTTCCGCTGACATAAAAGTTGCCAGTCATAAATTTTTGACTCAAGCTGGGTTTATCAGTGAATCAGTCGCTGGACGCTATTATTTCTTGCCTCTTGGAATGAGAGTGCGAGATAAAGTTATCAAAATAATTGAAGAAGAAATGAATAAGGCTGGGGCGTTAAAACTCATTACTCCAGTACTTCATCCCCTTGAATTTTGGAAAGAAACTGCCCGCACAGAATCAGTTGGCTTTGAATTGATGACCATCAAAGATCGCAATGGCAGTGGCTTTGTATTAGGCGGAACAGCGGAAGAGATGATGGTAGATTTAGTTAGAAAATATAATATCAGCTACAAAGATTTACCATTTAACATCTACCAATTTTCTCAAAAATTTCGCGATGAAATGCGCGCTCGAGGCGGACTTCTTCGCGTGCGAGAATTTCTCATGAAAGATGCCTATTCATTTCACGCCAATGAAGAAGATTTCAAAAAAGAATATCAAAGAATGTGGGATACTTATAAAAATATTTTCACTCGCCTAGGGCTTGAGACGGTTGTAGTTGAATCTGACAATGGTTACATTGGTGGAGATTATTGTCATGAATTTGTGGTAAAATCAGAAGTTGGAGAAAGTAAATTTTTCATTTCAGAAGATGAAAAATACGCCTCACATGAAGACACTGCTAAATTTAAAAAGGATGATAAGAATATCGCAGAGGAGGAAAAAGAATTACAAGAAGTTGAAGCTAATCGCGGAAAGACCATGGAAGATGGCGTTAAGTTTCACAGCCTTCCCCTTTGGCAACAAATTAAAGATGTTTTGTTTGTAAATGAAAAAGGAGAATATATTCTAGCTATTATTCGAGGAGATTTGAATGTTAATGAAACCAAACTCAAAAATATTTCTGGCGCAAATGTTCTTCAAATGGCCACCGATGAAGAAGTTCGCGCCATCGGAAGCGAACCGGGATTTATTTCTCCAGTGGGAATTGATAAAAAAGTCAGGATCATTGCCGACGAATCACTTCGCACCATAAAAAATGCCTACGGCGGAGCTAATAAGAAAAATTTGGATTTAATGAATGTTAATATTGATCGAGATTTTAAAGCTGAGACTGAAGGAGATATTGCCATGGCGCAAAGCAAATTTGAGAGTTTAAGTGGAAGTATCCTTAAGGAAGATAAAGGAATAGAAGTTGGGAATATTTTTCAATTAGGATATCACTACAGCAAAAAAATGAATGCTAAATTTGTGGATAACGATGGACAAGAAAAATTCTATTATATGGGATGTTACGGCATTGGAGTTGATCGAACTATTGCTACTATTGTTGAAAAATATAACGACGAAAAAGGAATTATCTGGCCAGAATCTGTGGCGCCTTTCAAAGTACATTTAATAAGTCTTTCTAAAAACGAAGAAGCGCAAATTATTTACGATGATTTAGCCAAGAATGGCGTTGAAGTTCTTTATGACGACCGAGAACTTTCCGCCGGAGAAAAATTCGCTGACTCAGATCTCATCGGTATTCCCTACCGCATCGTTATTAGCAAAAAATCCTTGGAAAATGGCGGATTAGAAATCAAAAAACGAAATGAGAAAGAAAGTAAGATTATAAAAATAGAAGATATTGTACAAGATGAGTACATAGGTAACACTTTACTAAATTCGATAGGTGTCTGATAGTCAAGTGCTGTGTGAGGTCTATAATAGTTGTATTCGATTAACCACTCAGTCAATTTCAGATTAAAAATTACCGGATCAGAATGGAA
>JAURXY010000008.1 GCA_030654225.1 bacterium | reverse complement strand
AACACTACAAATTCGCTGGATGGATTTTTTGGAAAAATAAAAACGCTCCTGCGTGTCCATAAAGGACTAACACAAGAGCGTAGGTACAAAATTATTCAAGAAATTTTGGAAAAATAGCCTCCCAATTATTTAATTAAACCTTCTTATATAAAAAACTATGAAAAAAATCTTGGGTTTAGCGGGAGAGATTGTTAGTGGAAAAGGAACGACAGCGAAATATATTTGTGAAAAACACGGTGGAAGTTCTCACCGTTTTTCATCCATGCTTCGCGATGTTCTTGATAGAATGTATTTAGAAATCAGTCGTGGAAATATGCAAAAAATTTCGACAGTTTTACGAGAAAATTTTTCTGATAATATTTTGTCGATAGTTATCACAAAGGATGTGGAAAAAGATGAGCATCCAGTCATCGCAATTGATGGGGTGCGACGTCTTGCTGACATTGAATTTCTTAAGAAGCTACCGGGTTTTAAGCTCGTTTATATCGAAACTGATATGGAAAAGCGTTATGAGCGAATTATAAAAAGAGGTGAAAACAGCGATGATCTCAAAAAAACATTTGAAGAATTTAAAAAAGATCATGAAAGAGAAGCGGAACTACAAATAAAAGACTTAAAAAACCATGCTGAATATGTTATTGATAATAATGGAAGCCTGGAAGAATTGTATAAGCAAATTGACGAAATAATAAAAAAATAAATAAACACTATGCATCAATTTGACATTCAATACAAAGAGGCTTTGAGAAAAATAATGAATGCTGGGTTTGAGGAATATAATGAAAGAACGGGACACAAAACAATGGTTCTCCCAGGGGTCACTTTTGAAATAGATAAAACTTTTCCACTTTTGACGCTACGAAAAATTCCAGTCAGAGTTTTTGTAGCTGAGCAAATTTGGTATATTATGGGAAGTGACAATCCAGATGTTTTCTTGAATAAATACACAAAAATTTGGGAAGATTTTCGAGAAGCTGATGGTAAAATAGCTTCAGCTTATGGCAACAGAATGAGAAAATATTTTGGCAGAGATCAACTCAAAGATTTAATAGAGCACTTAACAAAAGAAAAAGGGTCGCGCCATGGAGTGGTTGTTTTTTGGGATCCCGCAGATGACGGATTGGGTACTGGGACAAAAAAGAAAAATGTTCCTTGTCCCTATACTTTTACGGCAAATGTAATTGATAATAAATTGCATTTTCATCTCGTGATTAGATCAAATGATATGATGCTTGGTTGCCCACATGATATGGCTGGTTTTTCTTTGATGCAAGCAATCCTAGCAGCAAAGATAGGTTGCGGAACGGGGAAGATGACATATTCAATTAGTAACGCTCATATTTATGATGTGCATTATGCTCAGGCTCGAGAGATAATTGAAAGAGAAAATGACCACAGCCCCATCATATTTGAAGCTCAAAAGGATTATTTTGATAGAGCAGAAAAGGGCGATGATACATTATTTGAAGAAATAGTTGAAAAATTAACTAGCCAATATAAACCGTTACCTCCAATTAAGGGAATGGAATTAGTTTTATAAACTTATGAAAATAACAATGATTATGGCGACGACAGTCGATGGAAAAATTGCTAAAACTGCTACGCATTTTCCTGATTGGACATCAAGAGAGGACAAACAATTTTTTGCCAAGGAATCAAAAAAAGCTGGGGTTGTTATTATGGGAGGAAAGACTTTTAATACTTTTCCTCGTCCCTTGAAAGAAAGATTGAATGTGGTCATTACAGCTGATAAGGGGTATGAAAATATAAAAGATAGTGTAAAAGTTTATTACAAAAAATCTCCAAAATTTGTGAAAAAAGATTTGGAAAAAATGGGTTATAAAAAAGCAATTCTTGGTGGCGGAGCTTTCATCAACGGTCTTTTTTTGAAGAACAAATTAGTGGATGAAATCATCATTATAGTCGCTCCAAAATTTTTCGGAGAAGGGCTTTCACTTAGTAGCGGTTTTTATTTTAATTATGATTTGAAATTATTAGACACTTATAAAATCAATAAAGACTCAGTTTTATTAAGATATAAAATATTATACTAAAAAATATGTCGACACTAACCAAAAAAGAAATTATCAATCTAATAAAAGAAGAAAAGATAAAATTTGAGCCGGAATTGGATCAATTTCAGATTCAGCCAAATTCAATCGACCTTAGGGTTGGCTGGAATTTTTATATCCCAAAGACTTGGGAATATAACGACAAGGGTCGCGTAGCATTAAATGTGAATTATCTCGCCTTTAATGAAAAAAAAGATAATTATAAAATTATTCGTCTGAAAGAGGGTCAATATTTTGAAATTTTGCCGGAAGAATTTATCATCATTTCAACTTTAGAAAAAATAAGTTTTAAGAGCGGAGATATAATGGCGACTCTTTTGGCAAGAAGTTCAGTGGTCAGAAGAGGATTAGCCATAGAAAGCGGAAGTATTGATTCTCGCTATGAAGGATTTCTAATGTTGCCAGTAAAAAATAATACTAATCAAGTAATCAGAATTTATCCTGGAGAAAGAGTTTGTCAACTAATTTTTAGCCAGTTAGCCTCATCACTATCAGAAGAAGAAGCTTCTATCCACGGAGTTTCTAAGGCTAAATATTTAGAATCCACTCCTTATGGCCTCGAAGCTCGAAGTGACAGCGAAGAAGAAATAGAGTTGATTAAAAATGGGGATATAGGAGATTTAAAAAATAAGTATAAAGTATAAAAATTATGGAATCAGAAAATAGTTATTTAGTTAAAAAAAATAAAATAGAATATCCATATATCCCCAAAGGAAAAGAAATTCTGTATGTTGGTGAAGATAACGAATTTATGCAAGAAGCAAAAAGAATTTCTAAGGAAACTGGTTGCGCTAAACAGGCTACGGGTGCAGTAATAGTTAGGGAGGGGAATGTTATAGGAAAAGGAACCAATGCAGGAGAGAGAGTTACTGAATGCCCTCGTTGGGGTTCAAAAACTGGTGAAAATTATGGTCCCTGCAAAGAAATTTGCAAGCAAGAGGCTCATTCAGAGGTTGCCTCAATTGATGATGCCATCAAAAAAGGGGAAAACACAAAAGATGCCGATCTCTATTTGCATGGTCATTGGTGGTGTTGCGAAAATTGTTGGAATAAGATTATAGATGCTGGGATAAAAAATGTTTATCTTTTGGAAAATTCTGAAAATCTTTTTAATCCGGAAATCAACAAAGAAATGAAAGAATGGGGGAAACCAAAAGAGTTAAATAAAAATTGACAAAACATATCAAGTGTTATAGGATGATATCTCGTAAACTTACGAGGAAACAAAACTTTTTTCAAGGGAGGAGAGAAATGAAGATTGTACATCGTCATGACGGATTATTATTTAAACCTAGGAGCCAGATTCAGGGAGCTTTTTTAAATTTTCTGGAAGAAGAGCTCATCGGCAAAGAGTTTGAATCAGTGGAATCTTTGGAACAAGCTCTCAAAAAATGGCCGAAGTTTCCGGCCAGACAGGGTATCATTCCAACAGATGCTTTCAAACAGGTTTATCTTGATGGTGATAAACTTCTTTGTCCTGGAGGACTTGGCGGACCATTGGTGATTGGTTATGTTGAATATTGATATTGATCAATTTCGATGGATGGAGCCCATTTGCGTAATTTTTTTAAACGCAAAGGGGCTCTTTTTTTGTCTTCCATTTTTGTTTTTATTATGATAATATTGTTTATATGAAAAGAATTTCTAAAGGAAAATTTATTGCAATATATGGAATCAATGGCATTGGAAAAACTACTCAAGTTGAGCTTTTAGTAGATTATTTAAAGGGTCAAGGTAAAAATGTTTCTAGACTTAAATATCCAGTATATGATTTGGAACCCGAAGGACCTTTTATTTATAAATATCTTAGAGATCCTGAATTTAGAAAAAATAATGAACTATCAACTCATAAGCTACAGAAGAAGTATGCTGAAAATAGAATGCGATATGAGCCAACTCTTCGAGAAAGATTGGAAAAGGGAGAATGGATTGTAGCAGAGGACTATAAGGGAACTGGGATTTCATGGGGGTTGACTTGGGGAGGTGAACTTGATTATTTGGAAGATATTAATGAAGATTTACTAAAGCCTGATTTAGAAATTCTTATGCATGGCAGTAGATTTATATCAGCAATAGAAAAAGATCATAGAAACGAAATGGATTCAGAGCGGATAACTATTTGCAAAAATTTTCATTTTTTATTAGCTGATAGATATGGATGGAAAAAAGTTAATGCAAAGCAAAAAATAGAAAAAGTTCAAGCGGAAATAATTAAGCAAATTGAAAAAATATTAAAATAATTCTATGAATTTTAAAGAATATCAAGAAAAATCGCGCGTGACTGCAATTTATCCGAATGCAGGAGAAAATTTTGTTTATCCAACTTTGGGATTAAGTGGTGAAGCAGGGGAAGTGGCGGAAAAAATAAAAAAAGTTATTCGGGATAAAAATGGTGTGATGGATGATGAGTCGCGCGAGATGATAAAAAAGGAATTGGGCGATGTACTTTGGTATGTGGCACAACTTGCCTCAGAGTTAAAATTACCACTAGATGACATTGCAGAAAAAAACATCGAAAAGTTGTATAGTCGATTGGAAAGAGGAAAGATTAGTGGTAGTGGGGATAATCGATAGTCGCGATTATTGCAAATTTTAAGCATCCGATGTTAGAATATAAAAGAGTTATAAAATAATTATTAGAGATATTTGTGCTATATTAGTGCAAATTAGCGATCCTATGAAATACACTCCCGTAATCGGCATGGAAATCCATGTGGAACTCAAAACTAAATCAAAAATGTTTTGCCAATGCAAGAATGGCTTGGGGCTTGAAAAGACTCCAAATATTGATATTTGTCCTGTTTGTACAGCGCAACCCGGAACACTGCCGGTGCCAAACATTCAAGCAATTGAATTTGTTCAGTTAGCTGGCTTGGCGTTGGGTTGCAATTTGCGTAAAATTTCCAAATTTGATCGTAAGAACTATTTTTATCCGGACATTCCAAAGGGCTATCAAATTTCCCAATATGATCAACCATTTTGCGAGAAAGGAAAATTAGACATTCAAATAACCAAGAACCAAGAAGTAATAACCAAGCACATAGGAATCACTCGCATTCATCTCGAAGAGGACACAGGCAAGCTCATTCACCCAAAAGGCGTGGAATATACTCTGGTGGATTTCAATCGCGCTGGAGTGCCACTAATGGAGCTGGTGACGGAGCCGGACATTGAAACGGGCGAAGAAGCGCGAATTTTTTGTCAAAAGCTTCAGCAGATTTGTCGCTATTTGGAAATTTCTGATGCAGACATGGAAAAAGGTAATATGCGTTGCGAAGCTAATATTTCGCTAATAGACACAGATGAACCACAAATAGCACAAATAAAAAAAGAATTAGGACGAGATGTGACGATGAGTGATATTCGGGCTAAATTCGAGGATATTCGCGAGTTTTTTGGTACAAAAGTTGAAGTGAAGAATATTAATAGTTTTAAATTCGTGGAAAAAGCCATTAATTTTGAAATAGAACGACAAACGGAAATGTTGGATAAGGGCGAAAAGATTGTTCAGGAAACTCGTGGATGGGATGCGAACAAAGGTGAGACAGTTTCACAGAGAAAAAAAGAATCGGCTCATGATTATCGGTATTTTCCTGAACCAGATATTCCGCCGTTTAGTTTCGATGAGGCTTATGTGGAAAATATCAAAAGAAAATTGCCAGAACTACCAGAACAAAAAACAAAAAGATTTCAAGAAGAATATGCTTTGCCAGAAGATGATGTAGCGATGATAATTTCCCAAAAAGATTTAGCCGCCTATTTTGAAAACGTAACGGGGGAAATTTATGAAAAAATAAACAGCGGGGAGTTTAAAATTGAAAAAGAAAAAACTGTGAAATTGGCAGTTAACTATATCATCACGGAGTTGCGAAAACATTTGCAAGAAAAAAATGAGAATCTCAAAGACATCAAAATCACACCAGAAAATTATGCTGAATTTATTTGTATTTTGTCTGAGGGGAAAATAAATTCCAGCGCTGCGCAAATAGTTTTGGCTGAGATGTATAAAACAGGTGGCGACCCATCGCAAATTATCGAAGAAAAAAATTTGGCGCAAATGGATAATTCAGATGAACTAGAAAAAATAGTCGAGGAAGTTTTGGTCAAGAACGAAAAATCAGTCGCTGATTTCAAGTCTGGAAAAGAAAACGCTTTGAAGTTTTTGATCGGGCAAACTATGGCCATGACTAAAGGCAAAGCTAACCCGCAAAAAGTTCAAGAGATTGTGAAAAATAAATTAAAATAAATTTATGCCAGAGCAAAAAAATAAGCCAAGAGTTGGATTGGGAATTATTATTATAAATGATGAGGGGAAAGTTTTAATTGGAAAAAGAAAAAATAGTCACGCACCGTTCTATTCAATTCCTGGTGGTCATCTTGAATTGGGAGAAAATTTTGAGGATGGGGCGATAAGAGAAATAAAAGAAGAAACAGATTTGAATATAAAAAATCCTGAAGTCGTATCTGTCACGAATAATTTAGAAACTTATCGCAACGAAGGCCTTCATCATATCTCAGTCGTTCTATTTGCTAAAGAATTTTCTGGAAAATTAAAAAATATGGAGCCAGAAAAATGCGAAGAATGGATTTGGGTAAATCCTAAAAATCTCCCTTTGCCTCATTTTGATGCCAGTCAGCGAGCTATTACTTGTTATTTAGAAAATAAATTTTATAAAAAATTCGAATAATATTTTTTTAGTTCTAATTGTTTAAAAAGTTTCTCACTTCTTTTTCTATATCTTTATATTTAGGAAGCCAAATTATTCTTTTGTCTTTGGCAAACCAAGTCATTTGGCGTTTGGCATAATCTTTTTCGCTTTGATAAACTTTTTCAAATAGTTCATCTTTAGTTGCAATTTCCTTTCTTAAATATTGGGGAATAAACTTATATCCCAAACCAAAACTCTCCAATCTTTTCCAGCTAATTTTATCTTTCAAGTGGAGCTTTTTTACTTCGGAAATCATACCCGCCTCGACTCGCGGAGACCGCTTGTCGACGCGAGGCGGGCCCGCAGAAAATCTTTTTTGTAGGCGTAATTTTATTCTTTCATCAAGTTTTTCCTTGGGAATTTTTATTCCAATTTGGAGGAAATCATAAGTGTTGTCATGCCGAACTTGATTCGGCATCTCTATTTTTTTCTTAGATCCTGAAACAAGTTCAGGATGACATTTTATTTCAGGAACTTTGCCAACACTTTTGCAAATTTCAATAGCGCGAATGAGGCGAACGGGATTTTTGGCGTCAATATTTTTGGCGCGTTGGGGATCTAGTTTTTGTAGTGTCTTAAATAATTCTTTGGTTGATTTTCTGCCTAACTTTTCTCGTAATTTCCAGTCAGGTGCTACTTCTGGATAGACAACATTATCAACTAGTGCTTTTATCCAAAAACCAGTCCCACCACAAATAATCGGGAGTTTTTTGCGCTCTAGAATATCTTTGATTATTTTGTCAGCATACTTTTTGAATTTAGCCGAGTTATATTCAGTCTTTGGACTTACTATATCAATGCCATAATGCGGAATTCCTTCTGAGTAAAAAGTTTCTCCCTCTCTGTCGCGAGTACGCGACATCTCTCCCAAAGGGAGAGAAGGATACAAGTTGTCTTTTGTAATTTTTCCAGTACCAATATCCATGCCACGATAAATTTGGCGCGAGTCCGCGCTAATTATTTCCCCGTTGAATTTTTGAGCCAATGCAATCGCTACTTCTGATTTGCCAGAAGAAGTGGGCCCAAGAATGACAATGATTTTTTCCATAAAATTAAGATTATACTACATACTAGCAAAAGCAAATGAATTTGCCAATATCCGGCGCTCTTGTTAGAATTTAGTCTATGGAGAAGCATCAATTGAAAATAGTCGGAAAAGTCATACGGGGACAAGAAAATGGCCGTAAATTAGGCTTTCCTACGGCCAATTTGAACTTTAGTGGAAAACTTGAGGCTGGGGTTTATGCGGGAAATGTTGAATTTGATGGCAAAAAATATAAGGCCGCCATTGTCTATTTTCCTGGGAAATCTCTTTTGGAAGCGCATATATTGGATTTTTTGGGAGATTTATATGCCAAAGAAATAGAAGTCGAAATTATTGAGAAAATTAGGGAGATTATTGAATTTAAAAATAGCGAAGAATTGATAAGTCAAATTAAAAAAGATTTGGAAATAATAAGAAAAAAATAATTATGTTTACAGGTATTATCAAAAAAATATCAACAGTAGAAAAAGTTTCTAAGAGAAACGAGAGTTTGTTTGTGGAAATTTCTCGACCCAAGGGCTGGAAAATTTGGGAAGGAGAAAGTATTTCCATAAATGGAATTTGTTCGACAGTTAAAAAATTTAATGCAAAAATTTTTGAAGTGGAATATATGCCAGAAACTATCGAGAAAACTACGGCAGGAATTTGGAAAAAAGGAACGGCTGTAAATTTAGAAAAAAGTTTGACGCTCAAAGATCTCTTAGATGGACACATCGTGCAGGGACACATCGATACGCGAGGAAAAATAGTGGATATCAGAAAAGACAAGGAATCAAAAATAATAAAGATACAAATTTCGCCAAAATTTATGCGTCTGGTGGCGGAGAAAGGTTCTGTTTCTATCGACGGGATAAGCTTGACTGTAGTGAACTCTGGGCGGGATTGGTTTTCAGTTTCTTTGGTGAGTTATACTTTGGAAAATACTAATTTAGGAAAGATAAAAATAGGCGATAGAGTGAACATCGAAACAGATGTTTTGGCAAAGTACCTGGATAAATTATTAAGTAGTCAAAATTATGCAAAGAAAAAATAAATCTAGTGAAAAATTAATTGATGGTAGTAAGCTAAAAATAGCTATAGTGGTGGCTAAGTTTAATGCGGACATCACCGAAAAAATGTTGCAAGGTGCGTTGGACGTTTTGCAAATAAATAAGGTCAAAAAAAATAATATTGGAATTGTTCGAGTTCCGGGAGCATTTGAGATTCCTTTGGCTTGTCAGAAATTGGCGGAAAGTAAAAAATATGATTGTTTGGTGGCTATCGGGTGCGTGATAAAGGGTGACACTGATCATTATTATTATATTTCCAATGAAGTTTCTCGAGGGGTGATGGATGTGATGCTGAAATTTTCTTTGCCAATTGGTTTTGGCGTGATAACTGTGAACAACCTGAAACAAGCTAAAGATAGAGCAAACGACAAATGTAATAAGGGTAAAGAAGCGACTGAAGCGGTGCTGGATATGACTTACGCATTTCCCTTCAAATCTATTGTTCGCTGAAATTACAAAAAAATGAACTAAGATTATAGATAGAAATTATTGATTATAATCCTGTCATTGTACTGGCTACATAAATAGATTTTCAGGTAAACGCGTAAGTCCTAAAATAAATAAATTTATTTCTTTTTCTTCATTAAAAGTTCGGCGATTTGGACGGCGTTGAGGGCGGCGCCTTTCAAAATTTGATCGCCACTGACAAAAAATTCCAGTCCAAAATCTCCAAAAATAAGGCTTTGTCTAATTCTCCCGACATGAACAGAAAAATCAGAACTGGCAAGAAGAGGCATTGGGTAGATATTGTTTTTTGGGTCATCAACTACTTTTATCCCAGAAGTATTTTTGAAAATCGCTCTAATTTTTTTGGGAGTGATTTTCTTTTTTGTTTCAACCACGATTGATTCGCTGTGAGCTCGCATAACTGGTACACGAACAGCCGTGCAAGAAATGTCAATGTTGGGGCGGGAAAATATTTTTCTAGTTTCCCAAACTACTTTCATTTCTTCTTTGGTGTAGCCATTTTCTTGAAACTTATCGATATGCGGAATGAGATTGAAAAGAATCTGATGTTGAAATTTGTCTATTTGGAGTTTTTTCTTTTGACAATAATTGTGTGTTTGATTTTCCAACTCTTCCATGGCTTCTTTCCCTGCGCCGGAAACGGCTTGATAGGTGGAAATGATAATTTTTTTGAGTCCGAATTTTTTTTCAATTTCCCATAGTGGAATAGCAGCGATAGCGGTGGTGCAATTAGGATTGGCGATGATGCCTCTATGTTTCGAAATTTCTTTTGGATTTATTTCTGGGATAATAAGTGGCACCTGTGGATCATAGCGAAAGCAGGAAGAATTATCAATAACAATTGAACCAAGTTCAGTCGCTTTTTTAGCCCACTCCAAACTTATTTCAGAACCAGCAGCAAAAAGGGCGATGTCGGAATTTTGGAAAAGTTCATCGCTGATTTTTTCCACTTTTATTTTGCCAAAAGCGGTTTTGATTATTTTTCCCGCTGAGCGTGGCGAAGCCGCCAACCTCAAAGCAGAAACTTTCAAATGTTTTTTTTCGAGGCATTGAATCATTTCTCTCCCGACGATGCCAGTAGCACCGATAATTGCAAAACGCATAATGTTATGTTGGATTTAAGCATTTAATTGTGTCAAGATATGCTCGTCGCGAAAGTAATTAAAAAATTCAACAACTCGCCAGTAATCAAGGATTATTCATGCAAGGTATTTTTCTGGCGACTGCGTTAATATCTTTTCCACAATCAAATGCTTAAATCCTTAAATTCTAGTATTAAAAAAATTCTTTATAAATAGCACGGATAACTAATTTTTCATCTTTTTTGTCAACGACGAGCGTGATGTTTCGAGGGGAGGCGCCTTGAGAAACCATTCTGATGGAATAGTTTTTCACTGCCGAAAAAAGTCGAGAGAGAATATTTTTTCTTTGACTGATACCTTCGCCGACCAAAGAAATTATGGTTTTATTATGTAGAATTTCAGTGAGCGCATATTTTTCCAAATCTTTTATGAGAAGCGTTGATGGTTCGCACTCAGTTGTGACGGAAATGCTGGATTCGGAAGTGCTCACAACATCTATGACAATGTTATGTCGCAGAAAAATGGAAAATATTTCTGCCATAAAGCCAGAAGTTCCAAGCATCTCAGTTGAATAGAGATTGATTATATAAGATCCATTTTTACTGGAAACGGATTTGATATTTTTTTGCGATTCGCCAGTGATGAGAGTTCCGCGATGTTTGTGATTGAAGGTGTTGACTACGCGAGCGGGAATTTCTTTGACCACGACTGGTTCGATGGTTTTTGGGTGAAGAACTTTGGCGCCAAAATAGGCGAGTTCAGCTGCTTCGCGATAATTTATTTTAGGGATTACTTTAGCCTGGGGGATTATTTTGGGATTGGCGGTGAGGATTCCGTCCACGTCAGTCCAAATTTCCAGTTCTGTGGCATTTAGCACATTAGCTAAAATAGCCGCCGTATAATCAGAGCCTCCCCGAGAAAAAGTTGTGTATTCTCCCCGTGCAGTTGAACCGATAAATCCGGTGATGACAATTTTGTCAAAGTCATTTAATTTTGGCAATAGGTTTTTCTTTATCGCCTTGATTGTTTCTTTCATATCTAGCTTGGCTGAGCTAAAAGAGTTGTCGGTTTTTATAAGTTTTCGAGAATTAATGCGAATAGCTTTGGATTTTTTTTCCAAAAAACTTTCAATTATTTTTGAACTCAATCTTTCACCGAAAGACAAAATGTAGTCACGGCTTCTCGGCGTGAGTTCTCCAATGGATTCTATGCCATTGAGAAAAGATTCTAATTCTTCAAAATATTCAGAGAGATCAAGTTTGATTCCGAGTTCTTTGATTAATTTCAAATGCTTCTTCTTGATAATTTCCAGTGTGATTTCCCAGTCTCCCTTTTGCTTAGCTTCGGTTCCGGCCTTGATCAAAAGATCAGTAGTGCCAGAAACGGCAGAAACAACGATTATTTTTCGTTCTTCTTTTTCTAGGACAATTTCGCGAAGTTTTTGGATAGCTTCGGGGCTTCCCACGGAGGTACCGCCAAATTTTGAAACGATGATATTCATAAAAATAATATAGGGCAATTATGGCTTTATGTCCAGCTCTGCTTCCAAATTCCAAATATTAGCTTTGGTTATTTTTACCTTTACAAATTCTCCAACCAAATTTTTCTGTGTGGAAATAAGCTTCACGTTTTTCAATGAGTGAGTTCGGCCGAAATAATTGGCACCATCTTTTTTGTCGATCAATACTTCCAAATTTTTTCCAAGATATTTTTGATTATTTCCAAAGGCAGTTTCTTTTAGGATTTCATTGAGAAAAAATTCCCGTTTCTTTTTTTCAAGCTTAGAAACATTATCTTTCATTCCATAGGCAACCGTTCCTGGGCGGGGAGAGAATTGGCCGAAATAGACGAGGTCATAGCGGACTTTTTTCATGACGCGCGCCGACTCAAGAAATTGTTTTTTTGTTTCTCCGGGAAAACCGACAATTATATCGGTGGTGATGGAATATAATTTATCAGGTTTATGTTTAATGAGCGCGGATTTTATTTTTTCCACTAACTCCAGATATTTTTCGGACGTGTATTTTCGATTCATCGCCAAGAGAATTTTGTCGTCGCCAGCTTGCAAGGGGAGATGGATGTGCTCGCATATTTTTTTGGATTTCGCAATTGTTTCAATTAATTCCGAAGAAAAATCTTTTGGGTGGCTAGACATAAAAGAAATCCAAAATTTTCCTGGAATTTTTTCGATGAGTTGCAAGAGTTTGGGGAAATTTACAACGTCACCCTCTCTGTCGCGAGTACGCGACATCTCCCCCAAAGGGGGAGAAGGATTGGAATTACCCCCTCGCCCGTAATCGGGAGAGGGTTGGGGAGAGGGCGCATGTTGATAGCTGTTCACGTTTTGTCCTAATAATATTATTTCTTTGCAACCATTTTTGATCAAATTTTTTATTTCCAGAATTATTTCCTTTGAAGGCCTTGAAACTTCGCGTCCTCTGGCGTATGGCACAACGCAATAGGAACAGAAATTATTGCAACCGGTCATAACCGGCACGAAGGCGCTATGCGAATTATTGTATTTGGGATTAATGGATAAATAATCTGAACAAAGTTTATTTTCTTGTTGTGCCGGAATTTTTAATTTTAAATTTTTAATTTTTAAACAATTTTTAATTTTTAAATTCTTAAATTCTTCTTGAAAATCCTTAATCTCACAAAACAAATCAACCTTGTCTTTCAACCTTCTCTGTACATCTTTTCGATTAGCCAAACAACCCGTGAGAATTATGATTGGTTTTTTTGTTTCATGTTTCATGTTACGTGCTACATGAATATTATGTATTTGTCCATAAACTCTATCTTCAGCCATTTGACGAATTCCGCAAGTGTTGAAAATAACTAAGTCAGCTTCGTTTATGTCTTTTGCCACTTTTAACCCCCTCTCCTTTATAAGGAGAGGGTTGCCCGCCTGCCGGCGAGGCAGGGGGTGAGGTAAGGACTCTAAAAAGCTAGCAATTCTTTCTGAATCACTCTCGTTCATTTGACATCCGAAGGTTTTAATGTAATACTTCAATATCGTTTTTTAACAATTAGTGGTACTTAATAAAGTATCAAAATATAGACAATAAATCAACCCTTAAAATGAAAGAGGTGTAAGTATGGAATATTCGAAAAAACCATTGACTGGGGAGTGTTTAAAAGAAAAAGAAACCGAGATGTTTCATCAAATAATATTTTTTAAAACAAAGAAGGGGAAAAATTTCGTGTGTTCCATAGTCAGCGTTTCTTCTGATGAACTTGACCTAGTTTCACTTCGGGATGGCGATGAAGGGTTAAAGGTTAAATTCAAAGAAATAGCCAAGTGGTGCATCCCGACAAAAGTGCAGTTAGCAAAAGAAATCATAAGGCTCACTGCTTAATGGGAGGTTAAAATAAATCAAAATATCAAAATAGCGGACAGTTCACATGTGGACTGCCCGCTATTATTTTTTTAAGTTATTTCTTCTCCTTAATTTCTGCGATAATTTTTTCAACAAACTTTTCTACTTTCATAACTTCCTGCCCGCCTCGCGTCGACGAACGGTCGTCTCCGTGAGTCGAGGCGGGATTTTTGTCTCCGCGAGACCTGACGGCGACGGAATTGTCAGTTTCTTCTTTTTCACCGACTACGAGCATATATGGAATTTTTTGTTTTTCCGCTTCACGGATTCTTTTGCCAAGAGATTCTGATTGGTTATATAATTCAACACGAATACCAGACGCAATAAATTGCGTCTCTACATCTTTGGAATATTTTTCAAACTTTTCACTCACTGGCAAGATGGCCACTTGCACAGGCGAGAGCCAAAGTGGGAAAGCGCCGGCGTAGTGTTCGATGAGAATTCCCATAAAACGCTCAAATGAACCAAGGATAGTTCGATGAATAAGTACAGGTGTTTTTTCTTTGCCGTCCTTGTCGATATAGTGACAATCAAATTTCAAAGGCATTTGGAAATCAAGTTGGATTGTAGCGCATTGCCAAGTTCTTCCGATTGCATCTTTCAATTGAAAATCAATTTTTGGTCCATAGAAAGCACCATCTTTTTCTTTTAGGCCATAATTATCACCATATAATTCTTCGAGAATTTTTTTCAAATCTTTTTCGGCTTTATCCCAAACGCTAATTTCTCCCATAAAATCATCTGGGCGAGTTGAAAGAAAGGCTTTGTATTCTAACCCAAAAGGAGCATACATCTTGTCCACTAACTGGATAACTTTTTTTATCTCTTCTTCAATTTGATCTTCACGAATGAAAATGTGAGCATCGTCTTGAGTGAATTGTTGCACGCGAAGAAGTCCGCCAAGCTGACCAGATTTTTCATTTCGAGTGATGAGTCCCGGTTCGGCATAACGAATTGGTAAGTCACGATAAGACTTCATGGAATTATTATAAATCAAAATGGCGCCTGGGCAGTCCATTGGGCGAAGAGCAAATTGTTTTTCATTCTTTCCAGCGCTTACAAAATACATATCATCTTTGTAATGATCCCAGTGTCCAGATTTTTTCCAAATAGAAACATCTAGCATTGATGGAGCAAGAACCATATCATATTCAAATTCTTTTTGCGCTTCTAGCCAAAAGTTTTTTAGTTCGTTATAAATTACTGTTCCTTTAGGATGAAAAAATGGCATTCCGGGAGCGACATCATGGAAGGAGAACAAATCTAATTCCTTTCCAATTTTTCGATGATCTCTTTTTTCAGCTTCTTCGAGCATTTTGAGATATTCTTTCAAGTCATTTTTGCTGGCAAAGGCGACGCCATAAATTCTTTGAAGCATTTTGTTTTTTTCATCTCCTCGCCAATAGGCGCCGGAAATTTTGGTGAGCTTGAAGGCGTCGGCTGGAATTTCTCCGGTTGATTCGAGATGCGGGCCAGAGCAGAGGTCGACAAAATGTCCGGACTTGTAAATAGTTAATTGGTTGATTGGTTTATTAGTTTCTTGGTTTTCTTTTTCTAAATCTTTTATTAATTCAACCTTGTAGGGTTGGTTAGCTTTTTTGAAATCTTTTAGCGCATCCGCAAAAGAAATTTCTGCGCGTTCAAAAGGATGATTAGCCTTGATGATGGCTCGCATTTTTTCCTCGAGAATTTCTAAATCTTCTGGAATCAAAGTTCTTGGAAGATCAAAGTCATAGTAGAATCCATTTTCAATAGACGGTCCGATAGCGAACTTAGCCTCTGGAAACATTTCGAGGACTGCTGATGCCATCACATGCGATGTTGAGTGGCGAAGAATTGCTAAATCTTGAGAGCGGACAGTCCGCTTACTGGCGGACTGTCCGCTGAGTGGTTTGCTTGACATATGTTTAAAATTTATTTAATTATTAAAAATAAAAAAGCACCAAAATAATATTAGATTTCGAGTCTCGACGCAAGGTCGGGAGGTTCCACTCGAATTCCCATATCATTTGGGCGCTCTTTAAGCTAATTGTGCCTAGCTTGTGGCTGAAGCTCCGCGATTGGTGAGGTCGCATCAATGCTTCAATTACTATTATATACAAAAACTGCAAAAGGTCAAATTTTCAAAATTCTGTGGTATAATGAATGTATAATTATTTAATTTTAATTCTATGGAAGAAATAAACATTAAAGAAGAATTTAATAAGAAGAAATATAGTTTTTATCTTATTTTGGCGGGATTGGTTCTTGTTACAATTGTGGCGGTGGTTTCGCTGGTGCGAGAGAGGATAATTAGTCCAATTCAAAATCAAGTGACGGTTTATGGACAGGGTAAAGTGGAATATAAGCCGGATACGGCTAATGTGACGCTGGGCGTGCGAGTGGACAGGGCGGGAAGCGCAGGAGAAGCGTTGGAACAGTTGAATGTGAAAATAAAAAAAATCAATGAGGCAGTTTTGGCTTTGGGAATTTCAGTGGATGACATCAAAACGCAAAATTATAATCTATACCCAAATTATGATTATAAGGATGGTATCTCAAAAGTTTCTGGATATAATGCCAGTCAAAATATTTCGATCAAAGTGAGAAAAGTGGATGAGAATTCCGAAAGCGTAAATAGTGTTGTGATGACAGCAGGAGACAACGGCACCAACGAAATTCAAGGAGTGAACTATTATATTGATGACATTAGCGTTCTGAAACAAAAAGCTAGAATTTTGGCACTCACTGATGCGCGTTCAAAAGCATCAGCTTTGGCAAAAGCAGCCGGAATTCGAAGACTGGGAAAAGTTGTGAGTTGGTATGAAGATGCACCAATGACAACTGACAATTATGACTATGCTAATGCTCCAGTTGCAATGGGTCTAGGCGGATCTGCCGAAGCTAAATCTAGCATCCCACCCCAAATTTCCTCCGGCACGCAAGACATCGTGGTGAATATGGGCGTGAATTTTGAAGTGAAATAATTTTTCTTTAGAATATAAAAAAACCACTCCGATTTAATCGGGGTGGTTTTTAAACTGCAAAATTTTCACTGATTCATCTTTTCCAATTCATCCTTAAATTGGGTTTGGTAGATATCGAGAAGAGAAATAAGAAGCACGATGATTACCGGTCCAAGAAGAACTCCAACCAGACCAAAAAGTGCGATTCCGCCAACAGTGGAAAGGAAAACTAGGATTGGATGAAGACTAGTTTCCTTTCCAACTAACATAGGACGAAGAAAATTATCTATGGTACTAACCACTAGCGCTCCAAAAATTATTATCACTATCCCTTGCCAAATATTACCCATAAAAAACATAATTATACTTGCTGGAAGCCAAACTAAACCAGCTCCAAAAAGAGGAATGAGGGAGGCGATAGTGGTGATTACTCCCCAAATAACTGGAGAGGGCACGCCCGTGATTAGAAAAACAATTGTCAATAAAAATCCTTGAATAATGGCAATAACTAAGGAGCCCTTGAGTGTAGCCTTAGAAACTGAAGCAAAGTTTTTCAAAAGCTGACTTTCTTCTGAATTTTTAAGCGGACTTAATGTCATTATTTTTTTTATAATCGCATCACCATCTTTAAAAAGATAATAGAGTGAAAAGAAAACAACAAAAGTCATAAAAATAAAATGAGTTACCCCCTGATAAGTTTTTTTAATAGCAGAAAAAATAAAACCACTAACCTTTTTGAGACTATCGTTTACTTGTGGAGAGTTATCAGCACCATTATCTTGAAAATTAAATACCGATAAATCTAATCCGGCACTCTTAATAATTGGCTTCTCAGAAAAAGATTTAAGCCGCATTTGCCAATCAGTTTTTTGAATACTTTGGTAAAGATTAGCAGTTTCGCTAGCAACAAGACTAGTAGTCAGCAAAAAAGGAATAACTAAAATAAAAAACAAGATTAAGCAAAGAGCCAAAGAAGCGAGTGACGGACGATTGCCAAATTTTTGGTTGATTTTTTCGTACCATTTTTTGAAAAGTTGTGAGATGACAAAGGCCAAAAAAAGTGCGACGAGAAAAGGCTTAAAGACCAAATAAACGCATATTCCAGCCAAAACAATGAGGATTAGAAGAAAGGTAGAGTTCAAATTATTTTTCATATTTTTTGAGACTTTAGTTTAATTAGTGATTCTATTATAGCGTAAATTTAGCTTGGCGAAAAGCCCCTATTGCGCGACTTTTCAAAAAGCCTTATAATACAAGGGTAATTAGGGGATATAAATAATAATTAATAAAGTTTCATTCTTTTCTCACAAAAAAGAACGAAGCAAAAAAAGCGATGGCAAAAATGACAAAAGCTCAAATCATGAGCGCGTTGGCAGAAAAAACAGGTCTTGCAAAAAAAGAAGTAGTGGCCTTCATGGACACACTTACTGAAATGGCCTACAGCGAAGTAAAGAAGAACGGGGAATTTGTTCTTCCAGGATTTGGAAAATTGGTAAAGATGCACAGAAAAGCTCGAGTTGGAATTAATCCAGCCACAGGAGAAAAAATCAACATTGCTGCCAAGACTGTAGCAAAGTTTAGATTAGCAAAAGCTGTTAAGGAAGCTGTATTGTAATCTAGACGAGTTAGAACTTCAAAAAGATTCCGAGCAATCGGAATCTTTTTTTATATTGCAAGTTCAGGCGTCTCGCCTGAACTTTTAGTTTCTGGTAGGATAAAATAATTATAAAAAATTACCAGAATTATGCGGTTCAATCGAGATGATTGAACCTGCAAGCTCTTCATAAGAGGCTCCTCGCCATTTTTCTTTTCCCAAAAGAAAAGTGGCAAAAAAGAAAAAGGCCATCCGAGCTCATAGAAAGATAAATTTTCAACTTTTTCGCTAAAATTTATAACTCGGCCCGACCAAATGCGTCGGACCTCAAACAGGATAAATTTCTTAACGC
>JAURXY010000004.1 GCA_030654225.1 bacterium | reverse complement strand
TGCCAGTAGGCAAGTGATTCATATTGATCTTCATAAATCCATTATGAATGACACTTGACCTATCTGCAAAATGGGCTTTCGGGCTCATTTTGTATTGGAATGGGTGACTCGTTCAGGCTTATCTTGTATTGGAGAAGACTCCCGCTTGAAATATTTCCAGAATGTGCTAGTATTATAAGCACAAAGACCTGTATTCCGAACTGTCGCCGGACGGTGGCGTGGTCAGGATTCCCTGATCTAGGAACGTGGTTGGAAACACCCCTTTTGGGGTTGTTTTTTATTATCTAAAATTCCATTCGTCTTCAATTTGTTTTTTAATGATTTGTACCGCGTATGGGATTTGAACCCATGATTTCCAGGATGAGAACCTGGCGTCCTAACCGGGCTAGACGAACGCGGCATAAAAAAGACTACCTTTATAATCTAGCAACAATCTGATGTTTAATCAAGATTTACCCCCACACCAATAAAAAATTATTATTTCCTTATCTTAAAAAACAATTAATTTAAATAAGAAAATTAAACAAAAAGTAAATGGTTTAATTGGTGTGGGGGTGTACTATTTTTCAATTTTTTGCTATACTTATATTGAAAAAAGTCTGTTATGGCGAAAAAGAAAATCGACAAAAAAATTTCGAGTTTAGAAGCCTCTTTTGAGGATGTTTTGGTTTGTCAAAAAACTAGCGCTAAAACGCTCTTAGAAATTTTTGTGGAAAGACCAGAAAATATCACACAAGAAAATTTGGGCACCTTGGCGGGAATTTTGGAGATAAATGAAGAATCAAGCGATTCTTCCTATGTGGTGAACTATCTAATTTCTGTCATCAAAAAAGAATACTATTCCAAAGCTAAACGCGGAGCAATAGAAAGTTTTGAAGCCGCGCTCAATAAAGCTAATCTAGCTCTGGCCAAGTTAGCCGAACATGGCAATGTTAATTGGCTGGGAAAAATAAACGCCATTCTTTTGGTTATTGAAAAAAACAACATTCACCTCTCTCAGACAGGAAGCGCCAAGGCCTTGCTACTTCGAGGAAAATCTTTGACTGATATCAGCGAAGGCGCAATTATTCCTGAGAATCCTAGCCCATTCAAGACTTTCGTCGATGTCCTAAGCGGAAGATTAGAAAAAGATGATGCGCTGATTGTGACTACTGATGCTATTTTTGAAATTTTTTCTTTTGAAGAAATAAAAAGAAGTGCCTTGAAATTTTCTCCGGAAGAATTTATGCGATTTTTGCGAACTGCTTTGGGCAATGAATTAGAAAAAGCCGCCGTGCTCGTGGCGAGAATGGAAGAAAAGAAATCTCCAGCAGAAATATCAGAAGAAACTGCTGAAAAAAATGATTTCAATGCCTTTAGTCAAACAGCTTTTTCAAAGGCTCCTCAGAAAAAACCAAAAAAAGAAATTCCCGAAAACGAAGATAAGCAATCCTTAGCTAACGAAATAAAAGAGGATCTCAAAAAAGAATCAGATGAATTTATAGACAAAAAAACCGGACATATCTATATTAAGGAAAATTTTTCTTTCAAAGAAAAAAATGCGTTTTTGGAAAATATCTCAGATATCATTGAGATAAAAATCAATGAATTTTTCAGTTTTTTTTCCAAGAAAATAATTGTCTTAGGTCGAAAAATAACTTCAATTAAATTACCCTCAAAAAAAGCTACACCACCAGAAGATGTTTTGGATTCTCTGCGAGAGGAAGAAAATATTCCCAAAGAACCTGAAAACATTCCTCAGGCATTGCAAGATATTCCAACAGAACCAACAGAACCGAAAAAACCGCTTATCAAAATTGACAAAGAAAAAATATTACGCTTGACCAAAGAATTTTTCGCCACTCTCAAAGAAATTTCTTTGGATATTTTCTCCTTTCTTGTTTTTGCCAGCCAAAAAACAATTGCGGGAGCGAAAAAGTTTATCCCTCAAAAACAAACCGATTCTGTCGCAAGAAAAACTACATCGTCAAGAAAAAATAATTTCCTTGAAATAATTACTCCACATTTTGGAAAGATAAAAAAATTGTTTTCTAAATTGGACTATTCGCAAAAACTTTATGCTGGACTGGCAGTGATGCTTCTTTTAATAGTTCCGTATTTCATAGTTAAAATGCAAAACAAAGAAAATGTCAGTGATTCAGTTTCTCAAGAAGTCGTACCTAGCGCTCCTTTGGCTCTTGAACAAGATAAGAATGTTTCACGCATTGAAAACTTGCAAATAGTTTTTTCCAAAAGTCAACTTTTCAAAATCATAAACCTGAACGGAAAAATGTTTTTTGTCGATGGAAACAGTCTAACTAGCGCCGAGGACAATCAAAATTATCCCTTTCCAGCTGAATTTGCTCCGCTCAAAATTGTTTCCAATATGGATGATTTAAATTTGATTTTTCTAATTAATCAAAATAACAGAATAATTTCTTGGAGTCCAATTTCCAAAAAATTTCAAGACAACGCCATAGAAATTCCCACTGGCTCAGAAATCACACTGGCTAAAACCTACCTCACCTACCTATATCTTCTAGATAAAAATACTAGCCAAATTTATCGCTATCCGCGAGCTAACGATGGCTTTGGCGAAAAGATAAATTGGCTAAAAGACACTATTGACCTAAGCAAAATTTCTGACATAGCCATTGGAGAAAATCTATATCTTGCTCAAGATGGAAATATTTTGAAATTATTCCAAGGCAAAAAACAAACTTTCGCCGTAGAAGAAACCGCTACTCCAATTTCCGCTGACAAAATCTACACCAAAAGAGACAGCTCGAATTTCTACGCTCTCGACAAAAATAATTCCCGCATCGTAAAATTTGATTTAGACGGAAAAATTGTTTCGCAGTTCTATAACGCAGAAATTTCACAAGCCCAAGATTTCGAAATCAACGAAGAATCCAACTTAGTATATTTTTCTAATGGCAATGAAGTGAAGAGTTTTGAGATGAAATAGCTTTTATTAAGAAACTTCTTTAATATCAATCCCATTTCCCATGACATCATTTTAATCAATTTATTTTTTTCAATAATTTTAAATTGAGTGAACTTGCTGGATAAATTCCATCAATTCTTTGTAAATATTCTTTTGAAGCATAAATTTCGTCAGCAACAAACAGATAAACATTATGATTTCTAATTGATTTTGCCTTATCTTCTGAAAGATCAAGTCCTAATGTAATTTCGATCATCACATCCAGCTTGCTCATTTGAGCTGTTTTTATAAATTGTTTGTATCTTTCTCTTAATGTTCTTTTTGCCCCGATACCATAACTTTTTCCATTCAACTTAAAGAAAAAATCAAATTCTGTAGAGCTGTCATTTTCATCATGCAATTTTCTTATATTTTCAGCTTTTATTCCTAGACCTATTAGAATATTGAATATCCTATCTTCATAGCTTGAGCCCGCATCGGAAATAATTGATTGATTTATACTTTCTGAAAACATAAGCATAAACATTTGGTTTGGCTCTAGCCCATTTTCTTTTAAATGAAAGTATTGCTGAAAAAGAGTAGCAATATATTGTTCAGTAGATTCCGATATAAAACTCGAATCTTTTTCTTCTAGTTTTGAAAAAAATAATAACGACAAAAGCGCGCCATTAACTCTAGTGTAATATGGCCTGCCTTTTGAAATTGTATCATATTCTATGGAAAGTTGATTGATGTTTTTTAGTTTAGAAAGTCCAGCAATCTCAGTAAGTTTCGCTTCAGCAAGAAGTAATGGCTTTATCTGAATTAGTTTTAAAGCAAAAATAAAAACTTCTAATTCAATATTATTTTTTATTTGATATAACAAAGCCAACAATGGCACCTTCTTTTTATCTGAAAATCCATCAATTAGATTAATTAATATCGCTGACATTTTTTTATAACTCAATTTCTGATTTGAAAAATAAGTTTCCAAAAAAATATTTATTTCGTTATCGGATAATTTAATAGCTCCATTAAGTTCTTTCAAAAAAAGATACAGTTTGAAATTTGCATCGAGTTTATTTCTTTTAATCTCAACCTTGCTGATTTTCATATTTTTATAACTTAATATTATTACTTCTAAGTGTCTGCATTATTTTTTTTGATAATGTCTTTATAACAGGAACTGCAACGCTATTACCGAACTGTTTATAGGCTTGATTATCACCTACAGGAATAATAAAGTCATCAGAATATCCTTGCAATCTAGCCGCCTCTCTCGGTGTTAGTTTTCGTGGATTTTTGTTTTTTTGTTCAATTAAAATTTCTGATCCATCTTTATAATATCTAGCAGAAATAGTGCTAGTGTATTCTGAATTCGTATTAAACATTGAGTAGCCAAAACCATTTCCCTTTTCTTTGTGTTCTTTTTTTCTTCTTTGATGTCCTGCCCAAAGTCTATCAGAAATAGTATATTTTTTATCAACATTCTTTTCCAAAATATCTCCAAGTCTAGTTTTAATGTTTAGCGGTTGGGGAAATTCAAAGTCTATTTTATTATTCTTAAAACCAACAATATAAATTCTAGCTCTATTTTGTGGCAAACCAAAATCTTTTGCATTCAAAACTTTATAGGAAATTTTATATCCTAATTTTTCTAAAGTTTGCACAATTACTTTAATTGTGTTTCCTTTATCATGACTAACAAGATTTCTCACATTTTCTAGAAAAATTACAGATGGTTTATGATGTTCAATTATTTTTGCAATATTAAAAAATAGCGTACCTCGAGTATCGGCAAAACCTTTCTTAAACCCTGCCATCGAAAAAGGCTGGCAAGGAAAGCCCGCAAGTAAAATATCAAAACTTGGAATTTCTGCTGGATTAATTTTTGTGATATCACCATGTGGCAATTCTCCAAAATTTGATTGATATGTTTTTTTTGCTGGTTCATCCCATTCTGATGTAAAAACACACTCACCCCCAACACACTCAAATCCGATTCGTATTCCACCGATGCCAGCGAATAAATCTATAAACTTAAACTCACTAACTTTTTTTACCTTAGGCATATCAAATAATAATTGAGTTATAATTTTTTTTCTTAATTTTATATCTACTTGATTCATTCTTTATTTTTAAATTATTATTTTTAACTTGTATATTTTGCTAAATTTGTAATTTCCACCAACCCCTGTCAGACTTAGTATGATAATTTTCAGATATCTCACCTTCAACATAGCCATCAACAACAAATTCTGCAATATGATCTAGTGTCGCGTCGCTCAATTCATAGTGAGAAATATCAATTAGTGACAATTTCCAATATGGATAATATCCGCTAGTAAAACCATTGGCAATTAAACTTCCTATATATTCCAAATCATAGTCAGTATTAATATTTTTACTCATAAATCAATTATACCACAAATTAAATAATTATGCCTCAAAAAGGACTGTCCGCTATTTAGCGGACAGTCCGTCATTTTCTATTGCAGATATTGCTTGAGTTCCAAAAGATTATTTCCGAATTCAGCAAAATGGTCTTTGAACAGAATGATTCTGTTGATTACTTTCTGATTATCCTTATTGAGATATGATTCGGCGATAGTTAGATAATTATTTCCATTGGATGCCTTTTTGACATCAAAGAAATAAGTCTTTTTGCCCGCCTTGAGCATTTTGGAGAATACTTTCTCCTTTTCGATTGGTTGCATATTTTTTTTCTTTAGGACTTGCACATTTCAGGGAAATGCGTAAGTCCTATTATTAATAATTACTGTGAAAAGAATATTCTTTTCACAGTGATATTATAACAGTGTTATGCAATCACTGTCAAGTTTATTTTTCCAGAAAAGTTAAACACCAAAAATTCCCTTATTTGAGCCAATTAAATAGTGAGTGTGCTTGCAACGTGGCACGAAGTGCTTTACGTTGTGGATAACTTTTTTAGAATTTTATCCTTGTTCTTTCCATAATTTCTCGATTGACTAAATCCTTATCTCGACCATATTTCAAACGAGAAAGTTCTTTCAAAGCATTGGCAATTTCTTGGTCGCCCTTGGTTGGTGGAAAGCCTTGGATGTTGAAAGGTTTGGTTAGCACGCCATCAATTAGAACCTTAGCAAAACCCTTATAATTATCCACATTCACTAAATCATTACGCGTGAAAACTGGCTCCACTTGTTTTTCCAAAAATTCCGAATCTTCCGGCCCAACACGGTAAATTACCATCGAGCCGACATTGCCAAAAACTGCCTTGGAAATCTCTTCCTTGAGTTGAGCGATAAATTGATGCGCGATATTCAAGCATAGTTTATATTTTCTAGCTTCTGAGAGAATTTGGGAAATCGAATTGGTCGTGACATTTTGGAATTCATCCATATACAAATAGAAATCCACCCTCTGTTCATCTGGCAAATCCACACGAGAAAGCGCTGACATCAAAATTTTTCCCACAATTACCATCCCCAAAAGTCTAGCGTTTATCTCTCCAATTTTTCCCTTGGACAAATTGACCAAGAGAATTTTTTTGTTATCCATTATATCACGAAAATTGATGGTGCTTTTTTGCTGGGCGATGATTGGACGCATCATATCATTAGAAATGAAAGTGGTAAGCTTGGAAGTGATATATGGCACCATATTAGCTAGCGCCGCTTCTCCTCCAGCCTTCTCAGCTTCTTTTGTCCAAAAATCAACTACAATTGGATTTTGACATTTGGAAATTTTCATCGCGCGGAATTCTTCATCCGACAAAACTTTTGAAATTTCCATCAGGGTCGAGCCTGTCTCTGGATTATCCATAATAAGAAGCATAGCGTTTCGCATATATTGTTCGAACATCGGTCCACCCGTAGCTTTCAAATCATAAAGCTGATCAAAAATTCCAATCATTTCATTGATCACGAAAGTTTTTTGTTCTGGATGAGTTGGGTCAAATTCCAGCATATTTAAACCGAATGGTCTTTCCATATCGGATGGATCAAAAACCACCACATCTTCCGCTCTTTCCTTGGGAATACAAGTCAGAATATCTTCAATAGCTTCGCCGTGCGGATCGATAAAACAAAAACCCTTGCCTGACTTAGCATCCTGCTTAGCCATTTCTTGCAAAATAGTGGTCTTTCCAGTTCCAGTTTGACCGATGGTATAAAAATGTCTTCTGCGATCACTATCAGTTAGACGAATATCCGTTTTTATTCCACGATATTCATTGAAACCAACTAATATGCCTTCCGTAGGAATCCCAATTGGTGGTGGCGCAGCGTTAGCTTTCAGCCATTTTATTTTTGGCGTTTCGGTAGTAGAAATAGGTAAATGAAAAACACTGGCAATTTCTTCGTTATTTAGAATCATTGCCTCCTCGGAAACAAAATTTCTAAAAATATAGTTATAGGAAATGTCTTTTTTGCTGACTCTTTTTCCGACTTGGAAACAATTCAAATCACCATTTTCATATTGCGAAAAAGCATTTTCCATATGTGCCAAAATATCTTGCGAACGCTCTTCTGTCGCACTTGAAGCTACTAATCTAATATTGACTTCATATCCAGTTTTGCTGGCTTTATTTTCGATACTTTTTACCAATTCTTGTTCTTCCGGTGTGAGTTGCACTGACTTTGGTTCATTGGTAATTGGACTATTTTCTTTTTTTGTCGAAGCTAAAGTTTCTACCATACTTTTTCCAAATCCAGCTCCCGCTTTATAGAGCATCGATTGACTTGCTTCTCGATATCTTTTCCCCTGTTGCATCTCATGAGCAATGTGCCTGCCTTTGGCACGCCACTTTATTCCCGCAGGACGCATAATTATTTGAATGGCTGCTCCTTCGTTTTCCGTTTCTAACCGACTCAACGCGTTAGTTATAGCATTCAAGGGATCTATTTCCATATTTTCATAAGTTCTGATGGGTAAGGTAAATTTATTTTTCAATTTTATAATTGAAGCCGAAGTTATGCTCCCTGGAAAAAATATATTATAATCAAGAGATTTTTCCAATGTTGCATTAGGGAAAAAACTATGAATTTGCTTTTCAATTGATTCGCGGAATTTTTTCGGCAAAGCCACATAAAAAACTATTTCTTCGCTCTTAGCACTATTGGCAATTTCAAAACTGATGCAAGGTGAACCAAATATAAGCTGGCTGAAAAAATTGTGCCGATCCTTAATCACTGAAAGGGACATCAGCAGTTGTTCCATAGCACCAATTTCTTCTTTCCACATATCGTGAGTTTTTCGGTCTTCGTTTTCCTTGGATTGTTTATTTTTTGAAACTCGAATTATTTCCAGATCCAGATTCATTGACTGATTAATTTGCGCGCGAAAACGGAAAAAACTTTGCACCACAAGCAAAGTTCCGCTCACAGCTGAAGCTAGCGCGGAAAGATAAATTAGAGGAATTAAAATTGAATTTAAATCAGACATCTTTTATGTTTATTTTTATTTGAAATTTTATATTAAATTTCCTTTATCATACCTTTAGCCACTAAAGCATTGTGTAATTCTTCTCCTAACATTCTATCATGAAATTCGTCTAATACATAGTTATCTTCCATATGACGCGCCACTTTCACAGCATGTGGAATGCCTTTGTTCTCGGCAATTTTTATCAAATTATCAATCTTGCTTTCCGCATCAATTCCAGTGTTAGCGGAGACAGCATCGACGGCCACATCATCCGTTTGCACTTTTTGGCTTTGCGCAGGAAGCTTGGAAAGAATTTTTGAATAAGCCGATTCCTTTTCCATCATGCCCTCTTTTCTTTCTATTTTTTCTGGAGTAGGAAATGTTTCTTCACTTTTTTTTGCCAAAACACTTTCCACTTTCCCACCACCCGTAAATTTTTCCTTCAGATTCAAATCTCCCTCTTCAATTGGCTCAAGATTGGATTTTATTTCATCAGTCATAGTTTTATTGTTATAAATTATCTTTCTATTATACACTTTTCATCTCTTCTTTGAAATCGGCAATCACTTTTGCCACCATTTCATCATAGTCGATTATTTTTTCTCTTAAAAATGCTTCCAGTTGCTCTGGCGCAATATTTTCATCAATCTTTTTCTCATAATCTTTTTGGTCAACTTCATTTAGTCTTTCCATTATCTCTAGAAAAATTCGCTTAAGTACTACTTCTGTCATTTTTATAAGTAACTGATCTTGCTTTTCTTTTGGAAGATCAGCTAGCCCCAATTCCTCAATTATTGTTTTTTGAATTTGCGTTTGATTATCCATTTTTTATTTTTTAAAAATTATTTTTAAACTAAGCTGCTTTTTTCCCACTGTTATTATTTTTTTCCAAGGAATCTTTTATAATCCTAAGTACCCACTGTTTAACCGTTTCGTCATTTTTATTATAGTTAAATTTTGCTTTTTTACCCAGGACAGAAATAAAATATTTCTCTATTTTTTTGATATTTTTAACTAGTAGCAAATCAACAGTTTTGTCTTTTTTAGTTAATTCAGAAATCTTTCTATCTTTTATTTTTTTCCAGTTCTCAATTTTACCAAGCGATATTTCTTTGGTAATTTTTTCGATAAAAATTTCTTTTTGATCTGAAAAGTTAGTATCCTCCCTAATTTCATATTTTTTAACCATTTTTTCAAATGCTCTTTTTTCTATAAACTTACTAATATTATTTGCCCCCACTCCCGTAATTGCTGTTGCAACCACTGAATCAGCAATCATATTGTTCACTCCCGTACTATCAGGCATTATTTTTTCCATCTCAGGAATGTTTATGTTTTCACTGGCTGGAACACTATCGACACCAACAGATTTTTCAATATTTATTTTTGTTTCTGGCATTTTTGGCCACTCAGTTTTTGGACTATCTTCAAAATTCAAAATACTTTTTCCATCCGAAGAAATTTCCAGATGTGCGTTAGGATGAACAATGTCATATCCATGTCCCGTTGGGTCAGGATGAGTTTTGATAAATTCACTCCACATTTTATGTGCTTCGATTCCAGCTTGGTGCTTATCCATTCCATTCTCCGTCAAATGTTTTATGATTGAACCTTCAAAACTGCTACCTTCAGGAATCGTAAGCTCAATATTAGGTTGAGCAATATTTTCTGGATTAATTCCCGATTCAGTGTGAATTTCACTTGGCGAAACATTTGCACCCGAATGCATTGCAGAAACTTCTGGCGTTTTTCCAAAAAAACTTTCCTTAATTGAACCAATAGCCTCACTTAACCCCGCTTTATCCATCCCCCAATTAACCAAGTCAGAAACCACACCTGAACCCAAAAACAACGCCGATGTTGCACCAATAAATTTTCTTACTATTGCTTTTTGTTGTTCATTTATTAAATCTTTATCAAAATTGTCTATCTCTTGTTGTAATCTCACCATCAAGGATTCAAATTTTTCTTCTGGATTTTCAATATTTTCAACATTCTCCAGTATTTCTGTCTGCTCTTTCTTCATTTTTTTATCCTCTTTCTTTCTATAACTTCCTTCTAGAATTGCCGTCACGCCAGCACCAGCCAGCACGCCTCCTAAAATTCTCTGACCAGCAATTACTAATCCAAGACCAGAAAGACC
Source organism: bacterium (assembly GCA_030654225.1). Classification (GTDB taxonomy): domain Bacteria; phylum Patescibacteriota; class Minisyncoccia; order Moranbacterales; family UBA2206; genus UBA2206. The sequence continues at coordinate 18,064 of JAURXY010000004.1, read as the reverse complement.
AGCTACTATGCCAATGCCAATTTTTGTTTTCCGATCAAGTTTTCTATAATCATTAATCTTTTCGTTTGTATATTTTATAAATTTACCACTTGTTTTTGCCAACCAACCAGCATCTTTCCCGAATTTCTGTTCCCAAACTTCAGCTCTCGCATTAGTATGGGCTTCATATAGATTAGTTTTTTCATCTTGATTATAATATTTAGCCAGATCTTCCATCTCTTTTTTCAACTGATCAGGCGGAAGATTTCCTTCTTTGAGCTTCTCTATTTTATGATTCAAGAGATTATTAAGCGCTAACTTATATTGTTCAAAATAATATTGCCTTTCTTTGAGAATTTCATCGCTTGGATGAAAATGACCCTTGAGAATATTTTTAAAACTTGAATATACAGTCGTTATTTCATAATCTTTTTTCGCATATGCTTTTCTGGCTTTTTCAACTTCTAAGATAAAATTCGACTCTTTATCTTCCAAATCACCCATCTTAATTTCTTCAATATATTCTTTTTTAGTTCCAACACTCTCAATTACGGATTTTTCTTGTTGTTTACTTTCCCTTTTATCATCTTCACTATATTCCAGCTCCAAAAATGATTCCGCAGCATCACCTTGTTGTTCTTCTGGTGTTTTAACATCAACATCGTATTCTCTTTTTATAAAAGATTCCATGGCGTCACCCTGATCTATTTTTGGAATATCTTTTTTATTATTATCTCCTTCTTTTTGAGTTGGCGTATTTTCAAATCCACTTGTCATAAAAAAATTTTTAAAACTATTTTTCAAACCTACCCAAATTATACACCCAAAACCATTTTTTGGATATGTGGATAAGTTATTTTTTTTGTGATATAATTCTAATGATAAAAAATAAACAAAAAAATGAAGAAAACAAAAAAATACATTCTCTTAGCGCTTATAATATCCTTCGGATTTTTTTTGCGGGTTTATAATATCGAAAATGCACCACCAGGGATTTATCCTGACGAAGCCGTTAATGGTGAAGATGCTTTGCGGGCCAATGCAACTGGAAATTACCAATGGTTTTACCCTGCCAATCAAGGGCGTGAAGGTCTTTTCATGAATTTAATTGCTTTTTCTTTCAAATTTTTCGGTGCCAGCATCTTTACTTTGAAATTGCCTAGCATAATTTTTGGTACTCTCACGATACTTGGAATATATCTTCTAGCCAAAGAACTTTTCAAAAGTGAACGAATAGGATTGATTTCTGCCTTTCTCACGGCTGTCTCCTTTTGGGCGATAAACTTTTCCCGCATTGCTTTTCGCGCTAATATGTTGCCGACTATTTTGGTTTTTTCTTTCTATTTCTTGTTTCGCGGTCTTCGCACCAAGAAATGGTGGGACTTTGCTATTGGTGGATTTATTTTTGGCATTGGAATGCACTCCTACATCGCTTGGCGAATCGCACCAGTTGTCCTAGTTATTATGCTTCTTTTCTTTGCTCTTGCCCGAAAAAATTTCTTCAAGGATTATTGGAAATCAATTTTGATTTTTTTGTTTTTTTCCATCATTTCAGCTTTTCCCATGTTTCTAACTTTCTATCAGCATCCAGAATTTTTTGAATCTCGTAGCTCTTCCATCTCTGTTTTATCTCCCGAAGTTAATCAGGGCAATCCCATTCGAACATTCCTGCGTAGCTTTGCCTTGAGTATGGTGAAATATAATTTTTGGGGCGATCAAAACTGGCGCCATAACTTCCCACCTTATCCATTGCTTGATCCTCTGACTGGTTTAGCTTTCCTTTTGGGCTTTATTATTTCCATTAAAGTTTTTTTTCAAACTCTCGTCTCAAGAATTCGCAAAAAATCATTTGACACTAATTTAGAAAAACATGCTTTTCTTCTGCTGTGGTTTTTTCTTTTATTGGCACCCGAGTTTATGACTGCCGAAGGCAACCCTCATGCTTTGCGCGCTATTGGCACCTTGCCAGCAGTCTTCATCCTCTCCGCTCTCGGCTTTGATAATATTTTCAAAAAATCTGAAAAAGAAGGCGCCTTTTGGAAAAAATTCACTCTTTCGATGTTAATTTCTGTTTTTTTAGTAATTGGGCTTTTCAATTCCTTAAAATATCATATTTTTTGGGCGGAGAATTTTCGCGTAGCTGAATCTTTTAATAAAAATGTCACTGATATTTCCAATTATGTTTATACCCTACCTAAAACTCAGGAAAAATATATCATTACTTCCTACAACACCCTTATCAAACTTCCTATTTATATTTTTCACTCGGATGATTCAAATGTTGGATATTTTTATCCTAATGAATTAGAAAAAATCCAACCAAAAAACCCGCATAATTCTATTTTTATCTTCATTGAAAAAAATGATGAGGCGATAGCGCAAATTCAAAAACAATATCCCTTTCTGAAATTAACAGAAAAAAATTATCCTTTGCAAAGTAAATTTTATATCCTACAATAATATGAACAAATTTATCGAAAAACATTACAAGAAAATAATCTTCGTAATTTTGGGATTTGTCACAATTGTTTCAGTCTTAAATGCTAAAAATGACAGTTTAATTTATGATGAAGATGCGCATATTCCAGCCAGTTACAGCTATCTGGTGAAACATGATTTTCGACTCAATCCGGAACATCCACCACTTATCAAGGATTTGTCAGCCATTCCTTTGCTTTTTATGGATTTGAATTTCGACACTAATCAGCCCTTTTGGAATGAGAATGCTAATGACGCCCAGTGGAACGCCGGAAAATATTTTCTCTTTAACGCCGAAAATAATCCCAATCGCATAATTTTTTGGTCGCGTTTGCCAATTATTGCCATTTCTCTGCTACTTGGAATTTTTATTTTCAAATGGACGCGAGAATTAGCCGGACTAGGGGCGGGGCTTTTTGCACTATTGCTTTATGCGCTGGATCCAAACATTCTTGGCCACAATCATTTTGTCACCACTGACTTGGGTATTGCCGCCTTTATGACTTTTTCTTTTTATTATTTTTTGCGTTTCATAAAGGAACCAACCTGGAAAAATGTTTTTGTATCCGGATTCTTTCTTGCTCTTATGCAACTCGCTAAATTTTCTGCCGTCATTGCTTTCCCTGTTTTTGGGTTAGTTATTATAATTTATCCTCTAATAAAAAACAAAAGCCACCATGAAAAAGGCGAACTTAAATTTAAATTTCAAACTTTAGGAAAATATTTAGGCAAAGGAATCGTAATGTTCGCTTTTTCTCTAGTTTTAGTTTGGGGAGTTTATTATTTCAATACTTATGCTATGCCGGAAAGCAAACTGCCAGAAACTATAAACTATTATTTCAAGGCTGATGACACGAACATAAAAACTGTTTATTCTCGCCAAGTCCTTTTTTATATGAATAATAATTTAGCACTTCGCCCATTGGCAAATTATTTTTTTGGCATAGCGCGAGTATTTCAACGAGTGGCTGGAGGAAATGTGACCTATTTCATGGGAGAAATTAACACCAAAGGCTTTCTCTCATATTTCCCAATTGTCTTTCTGATTAAAGAACCGCTAGCAACTCTATTTTTCATTATTTTGGCACTGAGTATATCAACTTCCCATATATTGAAAAATATTTCCAGAAATATATTTTCCACTTTCGCTTATTATTTGCGAACTAATATTGTCGGATTTTCCCTGCTTGTTTTTATTATCCTATATTCAATTACCAGTATCACTAGTCGACTCAATATCGGCTTTCGTCATCTTTTTCCTATCCTACCTTTCATCTATATCCTTACCGCTAAAACAATTTCTAATTTCCTAAAAAAATCAGACAGGCACAATCTTCTAATTTGGAAAGTTGTTCTCGGTCTCATGTTGTTATCATTAACGCTAGAAACGGCTGGCGCTTATCCATATTATATGTCCTATTTCAATCAAATAGTTGGTGGACCAAAAAACGGCTACCAATATGTCACTGATTCAAATGCTGATTGGGGGCAAGATCTAAAGAGACTCAAAATTTTTATCGACCGCTATAATTGGTGCCCAGAAAATTCTCTGGATTCTTTTTGCAAAATTTATGACCCTAGTCTCCCACCAATGGAAAAAATCCGCGTGGACTATTTCGGTATGGCCAGCCCTGAATTTTATCTTCGAAACAATTTCCTGCCTTGGTGGAAAGCTACAAGACCAATCAAACCAGGCTGGTATGCTATTTCCACTCTTTTCTTTCAAGAAGGTATTTATAACAAAGAAACGCCTGACAGCGAATCCTATTGTTGGCTAAAAAATATCCAACCCTTTACTCAGGTCGGAACTTCCATACTTATCTATTATATAACACCGGAGCAAGCCCTGAGTGTTAAAAATTAATTTAATCTTTTTTCTTCTTATTTTTATTCTCATCTGAGCTATCCGACGCAGTAGCTTGTGTTGTCGCGTTAGTCGTGGCGGTGTCTTTGGCGATTTGCGAAGGAGTGCCGTCCCTAAATTTATAGTAAATTTTGTTGTCTATTCGAAGATCAATATATTCCAAATCTTGCCGCTGATTTTTTTCAATTTTATTTTCCAAAACAACTTTGAGCATTTCAATTTCTTTTTCCAATTCTATATTCTCATTGAAAAATATTTCCGGGCCTTCTTTAGTTTTCACGCGAATATCTTTGGAAATCAGACTTACAACCCGAAAATTATTTTCCACTTCCATTTCAAGTCTTGCTAATAACTCCCTTTTTATTCCCTGAACATATTCCATATAGTTTTTTTCCAAAATAACTTCTCCTAAATTTATTTTTCTTGAACTTTCTTCGCGCAGTATGATGAAATTATTTTTATCATTTTCTTCGCTTGCAAAATAGTTATCATAAGCCTCTCCATTTTCATCCAACATAAAACAGTTGTTGGTACTGCAAAAAACCATCTGGGATTTTCTTTCGATAATACTCACTACTAATTTTGAAGGAAACTCTCTTTTTATCGTAATTTCTTTTATTATCCTAAATTCAACTTGGATATCTTTTTTTATTTTTCCGGTTCGAATCAACAATAAATTATTTTTCTTAATAGCATCAAAATATTTTCCAGAAATTTGAGGATTGATTTTATCCAAAATTGAATTCTCCGTAATGTGTTCATTGCCATTCACCTCGATAGAAGTTATTTCTAGAAACGGCGAAAAAAACAAAGCATAGATCAAAACAGTCGCAAAGGCTATGAAAATTAGAAAAAACAAAAATCGAAAAAAAGAAAATTTCCTGCGCGAGTTATTATTTTTATTTATTCGTTGACTTCTTGGACTAAGCATTTTATTACATTTCTAGCGCTAAATTTTCCAATACCAATCTTGGATTTGAATTAGTTTGGCTAATAATTTCTAGACTTTTCTCAATATTGAGAATAAGGGCAAATGATTTTTTTCGATCCAGTTGAAAAAACCTACAATCTTCCAAAATATTTTTTCGCAGTAGCACCACCCAAAAATTAAGCTCGTCTATTATCTGTGAAGAATCCTTGCTTAAATTTTCGAAAAAATAAAATCTCTCGCTCAAATCAGCTCTAATTATTTCTTCTAAGTCTTTTTGTGCTTTTTTTCTTCTTTCTAACTCTTTTTTATCCTTTTGCAAATTAACAGCCAGCCCCGGACGATTAAACGCCCAAAACTTTATATCATCAATATTACCCCCCTCAAACATCTCTGCAATTTCTGAGTCTTTTATCAAATTAAATTTTTTAATAACACATCTAGATTTAACAGTGGCGATAATTTTGTTGATATTTTCTACAACTAAAATTATCACAGCTTTTTGAGGTGGTTCTTCTAGTGTTTTCAAGAGTGCATTTTGCGAAGCTCGGCTAAGCCTATCTGCTTCGTCAATTATCACTATCTTATGTTTTCCAAAATAGGCAGTGAGGCTCAGTTCATGCTCCAGATCTCTAATTTTTTCAATTTTTATATCTTTCTTTTTTATAATCCCCTTTTTCTCCTCCGTTTCCGGAGAAATTATAATTATATCAGGATTGACTTTTTTATCCATTCCGCCAGTAATTTTTTTGGCAAATTCCAGCGCCAAACTAAACTTTCCCAAATGCGCTGGACCACAAAAAATATAAGCATGCGAGATAGCATTCTTTTCAATACTTTTGTCTAGATATTTTGTTATTTTTTGGTGACCAACTATAGTCATAATTTACTATTTATATATTCAATAATTTCTTTTTTAAATCTTTCTTTATTAAATTTTTCTACACTTTGTTTGATATAATTTTTTTCATAATTTTTTTCATTTTCACAAAACCTTCGAACGCCATCCGCAATAACTTCCGGCATTGCGCTTTCAAAAAATTCTCCGTTCTTCCCCTCTTCTATAATTTCAACTACTCCCCCGTCTTTTATGGCAATTACGGGAATGCCGTGCATCATCGCTTCAACAGGAGCGATTCCAAAATCATCTACGCCAGGGAAAATAAAAGCTCTGGCATTCTCATAAATCTCAGGTAATTTTTCATCTTTTTGATAACCCACAAATTTTATATTTTTTTTAGCAATTTTTTTAAGTCGTTTTTCCTCCTTGCCTGTGCCAACAATCACCAATGGCAATTCCAATTTATTAAAGGCTTCAATCGCCTTATCTATTTTCTTATACGCACTAAGCCTAGAAACTACCAAAAAATAATCCTTATTACCACCCTCTCCTGTATTCGGGAGAGGGGTTGGGGGTGAGGGTACTGGCGGGTATATTACCTCGCTTTCCCTTCTGTAATATTTTTTTATTCTGCTTCTCGTATATTTTGAATTGGCGATTATATGATCCGGACGATCAGCCGCTAATTTATCCCAGATGCGAAAATAGCTCAGGACTGGACGAATTATAAAGCCTAATTTTTCTTTTCTCTCATCGCGCAAATATTTTTCATTATAGTCCCAAACAAATCTCATTGGAGAATGAATATAGGCGATATGCATTGTGTCGAGTCTTGTTATTATCCCCTTTGACCAAGCCCCTGAAGAAGAAATGACTAAATCATATTCCCTAAGATCAAACGATTCAGGAGCAGTCGGCAAAAATGGCAAAAAATATTTGAAACGACGACGGAAAAATTTTGGCAATTTTTGAAGGAAGGAAGTGTGAATTTCTCGATTAGAAAATTTCCCTTGCATCTTTTCCTTGTCATAAAGCAAAGTATAAATTGGCGCCTTTGGAAACATTTCACATAAAGCCTCCAGAACTTTTTCAGCTCCGCCATATTGATTCAAAAAATCATGCACCAACGCCACACGCAAATTGTTGATATTTTTTTCTTCCATTATTTTAACTACTTAACAATTTAGCAATTGAATCAGCACACTCAGCCCAACTAAATCTTTTGACATTTTCATACCCTTTTTCTATTATAGCATTTTTGAAATTTTCATCACTAATTATTTTGTAAATCGCCGAGGCAATACTTTCTGGCTCAGTTGGCGTTACATACGCCACACTGCTTCCACCCACTTCCATAAGCGAAGAAGTGTTGGAAGTCACCACGGGAACTCCTAGGTTTTGAGCTTCTAGAATTGGCAAACCGAAACCTTCATAAAAAGACGGGAAAAGAAAAGTTTCTGAATTTTTAATCAAATTAAATTTTTCATCTTCCTTAGCAAATCCAAATTCGATTATATCATTTTTGTATTTACTATTTTCTATTTTACTTTTTACCTCTGGGTATCCAAAACCTGGCCTTCCAGCTAAAATTAGCTTGTGTTTTATTTTATATTTTTCCTTTAGAATTTCAAAAGCCGAAATTATTCCTGCCACATTTTTCCTTTTCTCTAATCGACTAACAAAAAGTAAGTATGGCTTATATCTTTCATATTGTTCATTATTTTTTGATTCTTGCTCAAGATTCACCCCATTATAAATAACTTCAATTTTATTTTCTGGTATTTTATATAATTCAATTAAATCTTTTTTCGTATTTTTCGAAACTGCAATTATTTTTTTAGCCCATCGGCAAGATAGTTTTATCGAGTTGCGCATGTAAATTCTTTCCCAAAAAGAATAAGCGTCTTTCATTATTTCATATTCCAAACCATGCACGACCACAAAGGTTTTTTTAGGATGAACTAGAGGCGCGACATGCGCTGGAATGAAAAGAACATCAATGGGATGAAGCAATATTTCCAAAGAAAGTCCAAACTGCGTCCAAAATCTCGGCCATCTCAAAACTTTTATTTTCCAATTCACTGGCAATGAGAAATTAATTTTTTGTTTTTTTCTTAAATACAAAACAACCTGCATTGCATCCGTAGAGACGAGGCACTGCCTCGTCTCTACAAGATGCCTAATAACTTGATAAGAATATTCTTCAATACCAGTTCTCTGCGTCAGAAAGGCTCGCGAGCCGTCAATGCCTATTTTCATTATTATTTGCTTAACATTATCGTCCTTTTATAAAGTTCTAAATTTTCCAAAGCAATACCAATGCCTTTAATCACACAAAACAATGGGTCATCGGCGATGTAGCTTGGCACACCGATAGTTTTGGTGATTAGCTGATCGATATTTTTAATAAGCGCGCCACCACCAGAGATTACCATTCCCTTATCCATAATATCCGCAGACAATTCTGGCGGAGTTTCTTGCAACACCTTTTTGATAGCATTTATTATTTCTCTGAGTTCGTCTTGAATAGCTTCCGTAATTTCATTAGAAGAAATTTTGATAGATTTTGGCAGTCCGCCAGTCAAATCTCGACCTCTGACATCAGCATATTCTTCTTTCATTTGTGGTATAGCTGACCCAATTTTTATCTTTATCTCTTCGGCTGTGCGATCCCCAATTGCTAAACTATATTTTCTTTTTATATAATCAGCGATAGCTTGATCAAATTTATTTCCACCCACTCGCGCGCTCGTGGCGCTCACCACTCCACCCAAGGAAATAACTGCCACTTCCGAAGTTCCTCCGCCAATGTTGATTATCATATTCCCTGAAGCATTACCAATTGGGATGCCGGCGCCAATGGCCGCTAGCATTGGCTCCTTGACGACATAGGCGGCTTTGGCACCCGCCCGAATAGCCGCGTCAATCACTGCTCGTCTTTCCGTTGAAGTTACCCCAACTGGGATAGAAATCATCACTTCCGGCTTAATTAAGCGAAATCTTCCACTAACTTTATTGATAAAATATTTGAGCATGGCTTCGGTGATTTTGTAGTCAGCAATCACGCCGTCCTTCATCGGACGACTAGCTTGAATTGTGTCCGGAGTGCGCCCGAGCATTTCTTTGGCTTCATTGCCCACGGCTAAAACCCTATTTTCCAAAATCGAAACTGCCACCACACTCGGCTCATTGGCCACAATCCCCTTTCCCGGAACAAACACCAAAATATTAGCCGTCCCTAAGTCAATACCGATCTTTCTAATAAACATATATTTAAAAAAATTAATTTTTAATTCTCCTTATCTCCGCTCCTAATTTTTGCAATCTTTCTTCTATTTTTTCGTAACCCCTGTCAACTTGATAGATATCTTTGATGGTAGTTTTTCCTTTCGCTAGAAGTCCGGCGATAATAAGCGTGGCTCCGGCGCGAAGATCAAAACTAGTGATGGTTTTTCCAGATAATTTTACTGGCCCCTCAATCATTACACGATGTGGATCAAGAATTTTAGCTCGCGCGCCCATTCTTTTCAATTCTCCAATGTAGTTGAAACGATTTTCATAAAGTGAATCGTGAATCAGTGTTTTACCCTCAGCTTGCGTGGCTAGCACACCAAAAGGCGCTTGCACATCAGACGGCACGCCAGGATAGGTTCTTGTATCAATTTTGGAAACGGCTCGCAGTTTTTTAGCTGGAATAACTTGAATTGAATTTTTTGCGCATTTAAATTCTGCTCCAAATTCGCGAAGTTTTTCCAAAACTAAATCCAGATGATCCTCGCAAGTATTGTTAATCACGATTGGACTTTGTGTAGCCACAGCCAGAATTAGAAAAGTGGCTGCCTCATTGGCATCAGGAATAATTTTATGTTTCGCTCCTCGCAATTTTTTTGATCCAGTTATTTCCAAAGTATGAGTTCCCAAGCCTTCAATTTTAGCCCCCAAGGAAATTAGGAATTTACCCAAATCTTCTACGTGTGGCTCACAAGCCGCAATTTTTATGATTGTTTTTCCGCTCATTCCTGAAGCTAGCATCATTGCATTTTCCGTAGCGGTCACTGAAAGTTCTCGCAAAACTACTTTCGTGGCTTTTCTTTTTCTGGAAACTACATTATAGAATTTTTCATTTTGTGAAATTTCAATTCCCATCCTTCGCATCGCTTCAAAGTGAGTCCCAAGTGGTCGCTTGCCAATTACACAGCCACCTGGATGATAGAGTTTGAAATTATCAAATCTAGCTGACAGCGACCCTAAAAGCAAAATCGAGGAGCGCAATTTTTTTATCTTTTCTACATCCAACTTCTGCGGATTTATCTTTTCATTTTTAATTGAAATCTTTCTCTCTCCCAACCATTTGATTTTTGCCCCCATACTTTCCAGAATTTCAATCATCCGAAAAACATCTTCAATCAAAGGAAGATTTTCCAAAACACATTCTTTTTTGGTCAAAATTGTTGCAGCCAAGATTGGCGTGGTAGCGTTTTTTGAACCCCGCACATCAATTGTTCCAATCAGTTTTTTTCCACCAATTATTTCGAAATACTCCATAAATTAAGCTTAATAATAAAATAAAACCACATATAGACTATACTATATGTGGCCGATAAAATCAAATCAAAAAAAATCTATTTTTTACCCGAAATTCCAACCTTTTCTTCCAATTTTTCCACCCGAAATTCCAGGTCTTTATGATCAAAAATATGTACTCTCCTATTTAATTCAGCCTTAACATCACCTATTTCAGATTTTAGCTCATTCTTAATATTCTCCATCTTTTCATCCATACTTAAAAAGTTATTTTGCACCATAATAGCTAGCTCGCCAACAGATTCACCAATCTTTTTTTCTAGATCATTTTTAACGCTACCAATTGATGTGTCGATTTTTTTATTCAAGCTCGATTCAACGCCATCGATTTTTTTATTCAAGCTTAATTCAACACCACCAATTTTCTTATCCAGTCTATTTTCAACACCCTTAATTACCTCGATAACATCAGCGAGCGTTATTTCTTTTTCAATTTTTTTATTTTCTTTTTTCATAATAGTATTTTACACCAACCCAAAAAGCTCGTCAACTGCAAAAATATGACAATATTTACGCCTCGATAATTTCGCTGATTTCTCTTTTTATCCCATTTCCCCTACAATGCGTAAGCATTCCAAGATATGATTGCAGGCTTTGATTGAAATATTTTTCATCAATAATTCCCGCTTTAAGTTCTTTTTTCCTAGCTCTGATTTTTCGAAGCATTCTCTTTTTTGTTTTAGTTCTCAAAATAATGTGCGTAGGAAAAACAACAGCACCAAGAAAATCCACTCCCTGATGAATTTTTCTTATGGATACTTTGCTAGGATGCAAATGTAATTTTAGGTTTGTTTGCAAAAAATTATCTATAATTAACACTAACTTTTCCAATTGTTCTTTTTCTGAGCTCAAAATAATGAAATCATCAGCATATCGCAAATAATATTTTTCTCTCAATTCTCTTTTGACAAAATTATCCAGTTCATTCAAATAAATATTGGAAAAAAGCTGACTAGTTAGATTGCCAAGCGGGATACCTTTTTCTGGTTTTTTGTGATAACTTTGAATTATCTTTTCAATCAAAATTAGAAGTTTTTCATCCTTGATTTTTTTTCTAACTAAAGATGATAGAATTTCGTGATCAATAGAATCAAAAAATTTTTTGATATCGCATTTCAAAACCCAAGCCGTTTTTGTGTTATTTTTGGTTATTTTCAAGATAAAAGTTCGCAATCGCAAAATGGCTTTGTGGATTCCTTTGTCAGTACGCGAAGAATAGGAATCGAAAATAAAGCCGGGCTCAAATATTGAGATAAGGATGCGATGAATGGCATGGTGAACAATTCGATCTTTCACTAAAGCTTTCGCGATTTCTCTCTTTTTTGGATCACAAATTATAAATCTGCTATACTTGCTATGAGAATACTTATTGTTCTCAAAATCTGAAATGAGACCGAATAAGTTTTCTTCCGCTTTTTGCGAAAATTCGATGACATCAATTTTTTTCATTTTCCCTTTTCTGAATTCGCGCCAAGCAACAAAAATATTTTTCCAAGATATAACTCGTTCAAATAAAAATTCATGACTACTAATACCCCCCCCCCAGACTTTTTCCGAGCCAATTCTTTTTCATAAACTTTCTGATTTATATCTAATGACCCACAAACGAGTCATTCGCTTTCCCAAGCCATCACGCTATTCACTAGGCGTGCGAATGGAAAACACTCTCCTTGAAATTATTGAGTTTAGCTATTTAGCTTTGACCAAGCAAAATGCTTCCAAACTTCTCATTATAAATAAAGTGGATATTACTCTTCGAATGTTTTTTATGCACCTGCGTCTAGCTAATGGCACTCGCTGTCTCAATGACGCCGGTTATGCAGAACTTTCCGAAGGAGCGTTGGAAATTGGACGAATGATTGGTAATTGGATAAAGGAGATAAGGGAAGCGAAAACTGCACAAAATGCACAGTTAACGCTTGAACCCTTGGTTTGATTTCTTCGGGAAGACACAACGCCCAAATTGTCATTGGAATTGTCTGGCTTGTTCCTATTCACATTCGCGCCATTCGCATCGGCGTCACCGAAGTTGAGGAAATTGCCATCAGACGAAGCGTTATATTTTGCTTGACGCCATCCAAAGCTACATCGGAACGAATGCAACAAATGCATCGGTGCCAATTGACGGGGATATAATATGTGCGCGCTCCTTTCCCCATTTAATGTTTCTCGCGCCAGCGTCCAGCAAGCAGAAATCGTTGGGAGCACGGCACTTGTGCCGTACTTCATTACCAATTCCAATTATACCACAGATTTGAAATGAAACCCTTCATCCCTAAACGGGCCGAAGGGAATTCAAAAACTCAAAATTCAAAAAACAAAAATTCAAAAACGGGAAGACACAACGCCCAAAAGGCCATAGGAAAAGTCTGGCTTGCTCCCCCTCACATGCGCGCCATCCGCATCGGCGTCACCGAAGCTGAGGAAACCGCCATCAGACGAAGCGCAAATTGACCAAGAATATTTTCCATCTGTGAAAAGTTGTTTGCCTTTTTTGAAAGAAACTAGGTAGCGGAAGATAGTGTTTTGAACTGGTTCGTGTAAAAGATTTGAGATTTTGAGGGTAGAGATGGCTTTAACAGCTTCGATATACTTGTTGTCTTTGATAAGTTCTTCAATTTCTGGTTTTTTTGTTTGGAATTCTTTTTCAGCTTCTTGGTATTCTGGTGGGAATTTGCCGTCGAAGAAATTGTTTTTAGCGTTTTCGATGAGCAGTTCTGTTTGGGCTAGATAATTTTTGCTGGTGGAGTTTGGCAAAATATCGGGTGAGACAAATTGCCAACCAGCTTTGGGAGTTTGTTTTCTGATTTCCGCTTCGCCGAAAAACCAAGCACCACTTTTTAGTTTTCCATTTTCAGCAAATTGGTCTTTGTAGAGTAAATATTTAGTCGGCTTTCCATCTTTGTCTCTTTCAATTACATTACCATCACTGCCTAAAACTTTCAGGGCTCTTTCCGCCATTTCTTCAATATTGAGAGGAATGCCGTCTGGAGTTTTGTCAAAATTTAGAACCAACTTATCTCCCAATTTTTGATGGCGTTCGATTTCTTCTCGGGTGAGTGGTTTTCCATCAATTTCAAGAGGTGGAATATCTTTGGCTTCCAATTTGAATCCGAAAGTTTGTTCGGCATCATTCGGACCAAGAAAAAATTCTTTGCCACCGCGTTCCATAATTTTTTGGGCGATAGATATGTCCGTTCGTTCGAAGCTGGATGGGTTTTCGGGATGAGGATTGGGTTCTTTTTTATATGGGACAAGCACTGGCAAACCATTTTTCTTGTCAACTCCTAAGAATTTACGCGCGTATTTTTTACCATCTTCTGTTACTGTTGCATATACTTCTCCTGGGATAAATTCTGTTCCGTCTTTTTCAAATTTTTGAATTTTGTACTCAACCCTCTTCCCTTCCACTGAAACATAAAAACTCTCCGAAAGCACTGGTTCCTCACTCACCACCTTTTCATATTTGACATATGGAGATAGTAAACCGATGTCGCGCGGAGTCATAATCTCAAATTTGCTTATTAATTTTTCCGCATCATCATTCAAGTCAATATCAAAATGAGCAAAAAATTCCCTAGTAAGCTCCCTATCTTCCATAGAGAAAGATTTCATTTCAGAAAACTGACTCCGTATCTCTTCAATCACGAATTGTTCCAGTGAAATTTTGTCCTCAGTTGCAATATAGTTTTTCATAAATTGCGTAATTTGTCCGATATCTATAAGAATTTTATTCAGATATTGTGCCTCTCCCTTAGATTTAAGAACAGTTTCCTCGTGAGCTATCGATTTGTTCAATTGATCAATAGCACCAGAAAGTCTCCAAATAAACCCACCGCTTGCAACTGTTTTTCCGCCTCTTTCTTCTTGCTCTCTCATCTCCCAAACTCTGACATTCTGTTTTATTTTTTGCCCATCCTTTTCGACAGTTTTGATTTCTTCTTTTTCATCATAAGCTGGACCGATTTCTCCTTTCGCCACTCGCATTCGTCCATTTTCATCCATCAGTGCTGCTTGCATCGCGTCATAAATTTCTTCACGAGAAAGAAAACCTACTTCCATTTTTTTGCGAAATTTTCTCATAACTTCTAAGGGTATATCCTTTCTGCCACCGGCATATTTTTCTGAAGCCAGATTAACTGAGGCACAATAAAGAAAATTAGGAGCGATTTCTATTTCTTCGGTAATACCAGGAAGCATAACCCTTCTCCCCGGTTTCCATGACGCAATTTTGGCCAATCGTTCGATTTGTTCCGCCTGATCCAATAAATTAAATTCATCATCAATTACAATTCTGCCATCATCCATCCTTTCATCTTCTAATGTGGTAGTTTTTCCGGTAGCTGCTCGGCCTATATCACCGAATTTATAAAAATTTCTATCTCCAGCTATGGCAGGCTTGGCCACCAAATCTTGGAGTCTGACATTTTTTCCTCCGGTTTCCGCGGATATTTTTCCAGTAAGTTTGACCGAGGTTGCCCTGATAAGTTCCGTCTTGCCAGTTCCCGATTCTCCAAAAACCAAAAGCGGTCCGCCAAAAATCGCGGCTTCTTCAAAATCTTCCAACGCTTTTCGCCTAGAAGGTAACCACATATAACCTTCTTCTTCTAATTGTTTGGCATATTCACTTATTTTTTCAAATTGATCTAAAACTCGCAACTCAGCGTTTGTATCAAGCAAATCTTTCAATTTATTGCGGATCTCGCCAAGTCTATTTTTAGAAGTTTTGAATAATAGCCTGTCTATTTCTGTTGTTTTTCCGCGCTTGCCGAAAATTCGTTTCGAATAATCATCAAAGTTTTTTTCTTCAAACAAGATTGTTTTTTTTAAAACTTTAAAATTTTCTAGGTCTCCATTGATCGACTTACTCTCTTGAATATGTCTTTGATAATTATCCCGATAAGCCTTTTTAACTTCTTCATCCGCATATAAATTTTTTATCATTCCCAACCCCAATCTCAAATCATTTAATTCTTCTTCGCTTGGTTCTCTTTTTTTGTCTTTTAGCTCCCGCCTTGTCTCATTCATTTCTTGTCTCACTTTTATTCTTATTACGGCTTTTTGAATATTTTGAAAAACCGCCCACATTGATTCCGCTTTTTGTTCAGCGGTAAGATACGATAAATCTATTTCCCCTTTAACTGCGTGCTCGATATCAAGCGTTTTGTCAAAGCGCTCCAAAAACAAGCCCACCGGATCTTCTTGCGGTTTCTTTTTTATAGTTACATCTATTTTTTCAGATTTTGGCAAAAAATTTTTCTCCATAATAATTGGTCATGCCCTTCATCCCTAAACGGGCTGAAGGGAATTCAAAAACTCAAAATTCAAAAAACAAAAATTCAAAAACGGGAAGACACAACGCCCAAATGATCAAAGGAACCGTCCGGCCTGCGCCCATCCACAAGCGCGCCATCCGCATCGGCGCCACCGAAGACGAGGAAAATGCCATCAGACGAAGCGGTGTTTGACCAAGAATATTTTCTATCTGTGAAAAGTTGTTTGCCTTTTTTGAAAGAAACTAGGTAACGGAAAATGTTGTTTTGAATGGGTTCTCTTAGGAGTTGGGAAATTTCGAGAGCAGAGATAGCTTTTACAGCTTCAATATATTTGTTGTTTTTGATGAGTTCTTCAATTTCTGGTTTTTTTGTTTCAAATTCTTTTTCAGCTTCTTGGTATTCTGGTGGGAATTTTCCGTCAAAGAAATTGTTTTTTGCATTTTCAATGAGCAGTTCAGTTTGGGCTAGATAATTTTTGTTGGTGGAGTTTGGCAAGATATTTGGTGAAACAAATTGCCAACCGGCTTTCGGAGTTTGTTTTCTGATTTCCGCTTCGCCGGAAAACCAAACGCCACTTTTTAGCTCTCCCTTTTCATCGAATTGGTCTTTATACAATAAATATTTTGTCGGCTTTCCATCTTTGTCTCTTTCAATCACATTACCATCACTGCCCAAAACTTTCAGGGCTCTTTTCGCCATTTCCTCAATATTGAGAGGAGTGCCATCGGGGGTTTTGTCAAAATTTAGAACTAGGATATCGCCCAATTTTTGATGGCGTTCGATTTCTTCTCGGGTAAGTGGTTTTCCATCAATTTCAAGAGGTGGGATATCTTCGGCTTCCAATTTGAATCCGAAAGTTTGTTCGGCATCATTCGGACCGAGAAAAAATTCTTTGCCACCGCGTTCCATAATTTCTTGAGCGATAGATATGTCCGCTCGTTCGAAGCTGGATGGGTTTTCGGGATGAGGATTGGGTTTGCCTATGCCCAATTCTGCTATCTCTTCTTTCGTCAATAGACGCAAAGTTTCTGCCTCCTCTTTTGAAGCTGTATAGGGCTGAAAGTTTTTAGGCATTTCAAATGGCATAAAATTTAGAGTTGTATCCTTTTTGGATTTAATTTTTTAAATTTTTCAATAATATCCTTGGACAAAATCTCCGGTAATTGGGAAAATGATACAATCGGCTCCGCTGCGTCTTCACTTTCCGATATACCCCCAATGCAATAGCTCCTGATTGTCATCCCTTTTTCTTTCAATTTTTTATGCATTGCCTCCGTTTCATCAAAATCATCTGGTGCTCCATCGGATATTTCCACCGTGTAATGCAAGGGGAGTTTCTCTTTGGAAATTCTTTTCTTTTTCAAATCCGCAATTTCCGCATCAAAATCTTTTTCAATCAATTTGAGTGTTTCATGCGTTGGCGTTCCACCCATGGCCAACTGATTAAGAGCGGAATAAAAAGCCCACTGTTCTTTCGGTCTCCATTTGTCAGTTAGATTCAAATTAACCTCGCCTCTCTCTGATGCTAATGTTACCATAATTTTAATCGGTAGTAAATCCGAATTTTCACTTTGCTGGCGAGAAACATAAGCGCATTGCATCAAGCTGTCCGCGAAAAGGAGTGCCGTGTCTCTTTGCACATCTGCCTTCCTTCTTCCGCTCACAGAGTCCGCCTCTCTCATAGAGCCCGATAAATCAAAAGAAAAATAAAGATTGATGCCACCAAAATTAGTTTCGATTTTTTCCTCTCTTTTTAATTTTTCAAAACCAGTCGGATTGAATTCTTTGGACAAAATATCAATTCTGGCACTCACTGGATCTTCCAGAATATCCCCATCGTCCATTCGTACTGGACCGCGATAATCATCGAATTCAATTTTTCTTTCCATAATGATTTTTTTCCATTCTAATTTTAAAAGTTCGCTAATCGGAATTCCTCTCTCATTCTTGATTTCCCTCACGCGATCCAATGCTTTTAGGACTTACGCGTTTGCCAAATAATTAGCAGTTGCCATCCGATTTATTGACCATTTTTGTTCATACCAAGAAATACCATTCTGGATACGTTCCCATTCCAATTTCAGGAATGCGAGAAACGCGCACAGAATATGATT
>JAURXY010000003.1 GCA_030654225.1 bacterium | reverse complement strand
TCAACATACAAATCTAATGAACATTTTTGGTGCTGCATAGTGATAATGATAATTTTTAATTTTTGTTTTTACCCCCTTGGGTACATTATCTCATTATCACTAAACAGAATCAAATTTAAGCAAACGCGTAAGTCCTATAATAATTGGATAAGTCGCTTTGAGAAGTTGAACATATTCTTCCGGTGAGCCATATTTAAACATATCCAAACTGGGCTCATTCCATATTTCCCAGAAGTAGGTAATATTTTTATTAGTGCTCACTGAGTCTCGAACAAATTTCTGCCACTCTATCATTTCTTCAGAAGTAAAGGCGCGATCCTTGGGCTTAGTTCGATGACCTGCCAATACACCAATCGGATATAATCCTTGCTGAGAAGCTCTAAGAACGATTCGATCGGCCAAATAATTATTTTCCTGAAAATTATAATTTAGTTTCATTCCATCAAAACCGCTTGATTTTATCGCTTTCATGTCCTTTTCGAGCTCGGTTGTGACTTGTGTGGCAGGCATATCCTGACCAAAAGTAGCGGTCAAGCCATTTGACTGGATATTATATGCATAGACTACACTTTGTCGAGGATATGATATTGTAGGAGCGTCAAGTTTGGTCAGTTTAGGCACAACATAAAGCTGGTATAAATAATAACCAGTCACCATCAAGATTAATATCGCAATAATTAAAAAAATAATTTTGAGTATTTTTTTCATTATTTTTTGTATTAGTATTTATTAATTTTAATATAGCAGTTATTTAATCAATAAGCCAATATCAAAAAACTAAATGCTAAAAAGTTTTTTTGATAGAAAAAATTATTGGCTACATTTTGAGCACAACTACCCTTTAGCTTATTCCATATCAGGACCAATTCCCGCATTAGGAAAACCCGGAACCAAGGAAACAACAACAATAGCCTTTGCATGATCGTGCACCTTTTCACCATTAGCCGTTCCTTTAGCGGTGGCCTTGTTGGTTTCCGTCGCAGAAACTTTTTTTGTACAGGTATATTTCCAAGTTTCATTTGTATCCAACTTTCCATTTTTGTTTTTTCTGCCGGAAACATAGACTACCGGACTGCACTTATCATCCTTGACGGAAATATCTTTCAAAGCCACATCACCTTCATTAGTCACTTTGTATGTATAAGTAACCTTTCCCGGTCCAGAAAGTTTGGCGGGATCAGCTTTTTTTGTTACTTTAATATCCACATCTTCATCTTCCTCTTCCTCTTCCTCTTCCTCTTCATCTTCCTCTTCATCTTCCTCTTCCTCAACATCTTCATCAACATCTTCATCAACATCTTCATCTTCACTTCCGGCAATATCATCGTTAGTGATCGTACAGGTCGCAGAATCACCACTGGCGACAACCAAATCGGAACAATTGTCATAACCAGCTGTATAACCGGAAACCGCAGATTCTGTGATCGTATAAGTGCCGGCAACAACGGATAAATCATTTTGACCATCAGCTTCAAAAGTTTGAGCACCACCACCATTAATCGAAAAAGAAAAATCTATATTATTTAGCGTGCCTCCATCATCATTGATAAGTGTCTTAATAATATGCAAAATGGTCAGTGGAGTTGTTTTTTCTTCATTCGTAATGGTACAAGATTTAGTAGTCCCGGCAACAAGCGTGATATTGCCGTTTGCATCACAATCGCCGGCTGTAAAAGTTCTGTCGTAAGCAGTATCAGTTGCTTCACTGACAACATATGATCCGGAATCCATAACAGTTTCGGTATCCAAAACAACGGTGGTCGCTCCGACTTGATATGGAGCAAAATGAGTCGCATTGTTGGCCAGACCGTGATTGGTGACAATCTTGTGAATAATTACTTTGGAAAGTTTTTCTTCATTCGTAATGGTACAAGATTTGCTTTCCCCGGCAACTAGAGTAACTGTTCCATCGTCGGGATCGCAATCGCCTGTAATAGTCGCGGTATAGTTAGAATCGCCTGTTTCTGAAATAGTGTGATTGCCGGAACTGACAGAATTGCTATCGCCGGAATTGACTAAGCCGGCATCAATAAACAAAGGGAAATCAGAAACTTGTTTGTTGCCACCGTGATTAATGACGACTTTGGTTACGGTTAGTTGTGGAGTAATATCAATATCATTATCATCCAAGGTGACTGCGCCATTTTGCGCCAGCATCCGGCCGTCCACATTGGCGCCTGTGTTTAGTGTAATAGATGTCAAAGCTAAAATAGTTCCTTTAAAATCAGTCCTCGTTCCAAGTGTCGCAGAACTGCCGACTTGCCAAAAAACATTTTCGTATTTAATGCCACCTGAAAGTGCTATGACACTATCCGTTGCTGTAGTAAGCGTAGAACCAAATTTGAAAATAAAAACAGCATCGGGATTACCCTCGGCGTTAAGTGTTAGTGCTCCCGTTATTGCTCCTGATGTTGTAAAACAATAAACCCCAGGTGTTAGAGTGAGACCTCCAATATCAGTGGGAACCGCGTATGTTGTAGTACAGGCCTGAGAACTGGCCTCATCATATGCCGAAGTCAAATCCACTTGAGCCTGCACGGCTATTGCGTCATTTATATATTGTGTTCCATTGACTATTGTTCCTGGAGGAAAACCTGTAACTGCAATTCCGGGAGACAAACCTAAATTCCCCGTAATTACACTAGAACCTGTATTGGTTATTGTAGATCCTGCCAAAACCGCAAAACTATTCGCCGTGCCAAGATTTGGTTTGCTTGCAGAATGAACCGGTCCGCATAAACTTAATGTGAGCACGACAACCAGTGCGAATAAAACATAAAATTTATTAAAAATTTTCGTGTATTTATTTTTCAATTAATTTTTATTATTCCCCAACTATCTTTTCTAAACCATACCACAAAAAATATTACTTTTCAATCAACCAAAAAGAGACTTTTTCAAGCCTCTTTCTAGTTCGAATTTTCAAAGCACGGGCTAGCGAAGGATATTAGAACTATTTTTATGAATAAAAAGGGGTATGTTTATATTCCTGATTTGAAAGCTAATATCTCATAAGCAGGATTTTATAAGCTCGAGAAGTTGTTTTCTTTTGTCTTGTAAAAAAATTACCTTGTTAAATTCTGAGTGTAGTGATGGGTCTGTTTTGCTATGTCCGAAATAATAGTGATCAGAAAGTGGCCATTCTGAAGTAAGCAGTTTTTCATACCAAGCTTCTATCGCATACTCTAGTTCTGATATATCAAACTCAAAACCGCATTTGCTAATATAACTATCAAGAAAAACTTTTGTCTCATTTTTTTTATCTTCTAAACGATCAAAGTCCCTTCTGACAATACACATATTAAATGATCTGATAAACTCGCTGTAAGGATTTCCTATTCCACTCATGTCCCAATCACAAACTCCAATAATTTTCCACTGTTCATCAAAAAGAATATTTCTTCCGTGATAATCTCCATGACAAACTGCAACAGACTGTTTTTCTTTTCTGATAAATTCATTCTTTTTTAAGAGAGAAATTTTTAAGTTGATAAACTCTATCGCTTTTTTATCATATTCATCCAGATCACTTTTATTTTTTATCAATTCTAAAATTTTTTCATATTTAGCAATGCTTTCCATGTTATCATCCAGAGTCCAAGCTGAAATTGGTTTTATTGTTTTAGATATTGATGCCCCTTGAAAAACTGAATGTATCCTACCTAACATTTCTCCAATATTTTTTATATATACAATTCGCTCAACTTCATAATTTGGACGAGTTTCCGTATTGGGAATATAAGAAAAGACGCAATATTGTTGGCCATCAATTAGGATATGTAATTCACCTTTATTATTTTTTAAGGGAAGAACGACAGGAATGTCTGAATTTTCACTGATAAATTTGGCTGACCTTTCTGAATTTTCAATTTTATCCAGATCAGCTTTTTTGTATCGCTTAATAAAATATTCTTTTCCTCCTTCAGCAGAAGCGATAATATTTTTAGTACTTATTCCTTTTTCAGGTTCTCTTAAAAAACTTAGTTTTGATAAGTTATACGCTTTTGATATTTTATCCAGTAGTAATTGTTCGGATTCCATAATTTCAGCATACCATAAATTAAATGAAAGTTAAAACCAAAAAGAGGCCTTTCCAGGCCTCTTTTTTTAGAGCACGGGGTGTAGGAATTGAACCTACGCTAGAACTTTTGGAGAGTCCTGTACTACCACTATACTAACCCCGCCTGCCTAACTTTCCTATCTTACCACAATTTTTCAACTGTTTCAGTTAGATAATCCTAATTCTTAGTTGAGAAATAATATAACAAAATAAGAAAGTTTGGCAGGCACGCCCCTCACTTTAAACAATTCGGACGCTATTTCACCTCCTTATGCATTGTATGAGTTTTGCATTTCTTGCAATGTTTTTTCATCGCTAGTTTTTCTTTGAGTTTTTTCTTGTTACGAGTTGTGAAATAATTTACAGTTTTGCAAACTTCGCATTTCATCTTCGCTAAATTTTCTCGTGCCATAAAATTAAAATTATTATTATTTATAGTTCCCAGCTTCGAGCCGTTGCGCAGAATCGAACTGCGGACCTTTTCCTTACCATGGAAATGCTCTACCAACTGAGCTACAACGGCTTCAGCGCTCTCACGCTTCCTTAAAACCTTGTGGGCCGGGAGGGAGTCGAACCCCCGAAGCCTTGCGGCGTCAGATTTACAGTCTGATGCATTTGACCACTCTGCCACCGACCCACTTTGAGCCGAAGATCGGAGTTGAACCGATAACCTATTTACCCCGCACCAACTTTCGCAGATACGCTGATAAATATTCTTGACTCATGAGCCACCCATCAGAATCGAACTGATAACCTACTGTTTACAAAACAGTTGCTCTGCCAATTGAGCTAGGGTGGCATTAATAATTTGTTAAGTTGGTGCGGGGCTGGCGCAAAACAGTTGCCCCGCCTCGCGTCGACTTGCGTCTAGCGAGTCGAGGCGGGTCTGCCATTGAGCTACTTCGGCAAATATAAATAAATTATTTACTTAGCATTCTTTCCAGTTTTCGCATCTTGCTTCTTATGCCAATATTTCTTGGGTTTAGTTTCAAAACTTGTTTGAAACATTCCTTGGCATAATTCCAATTCTCTATTTCGAAATAATACTCCCCCAATCTTTCATAGGCTTCAATGTCTTTTGGATTGGTCGCGATTCTTTCCACCAATATCTTTTCCAAAATATCTTTCTTCTCTATCTTAGATTCTGACTCTTCCTCTTTTTCTTCTATTTTTGTATTTTCCAGAACTTCAGATTTTTCTATTTCTTTGGAAAATTTATTTTCTTCAATTAGTTCCAGCGCCCGCACGACATGCTCTTCTTCTCGAGCTTTTCTTTTGTTTCTAATTGACTCTCCCCAGTTGGTAAACATGTTTTCCATTTTCAAAAAAAATACCTTCAATTTCTTGGTTATTTTTTCCAAAAACAAAAGTGTCTTATGCTTGAAATCCTTGTGCTCTTCAACATTTTTTCTTCTCAATATTGACCAAATACTTTTTTTAGGGATATTTAATCCTTCCTTGATTTTTTCATCTTCCTTTTCTAGCTTAGCTACCTCTGGTGCTTTTTTCACTAAAAATACTATTATGCCAACAAGGCTAACCACGATAAGTATTGGAGGAATAATTGTATACAACATATTATTTTATATCTTCTTTTTTTATAGCCACATATTTACCACTTTCCAATTTTATTTTTATCTCTTGCGTCATCGCGTTTATTTCCACTACTGTTCCTCTGCCTTCTTTGGTGTTTATAATACTATAAAGTTCTGGCATTCCTTCCAAGAGACTTCGATATTGATCCGCTTCATAGGCCAAGCAACACATCAATCTTCCACAAAGACCAGAGATTCTTTCTGTTCCACGATGTGCAATTTGCTGAACTCTCGCCATATCAGTAGTGATACTTGGAATGCTTCCTGGGAAATTAACACAGCAAAATTCACGTCCACAAATTCCATACCCTCCGAGTTTTCTCGCTTCATCCCGAGAACCAATCTGTTGCATCCTAATCGATTTTTTGAAATCCTTGGAAAGAACCTTGACTAATTCTCGAAAATCCACTCGGCCATCAGCCGTAAAAACAAAAGTAGCCTGCTTACCATCCAAACTTATTCTAACATCAATTACCTTCATTGGCAGTTGACTTTCTTTTATCTCTTTTCGACATCTATCCAGCAAAGTATCTTTTTCTTTTTCATATTTTTCATAAGTTTCCGCGTCTCTTTTAGTTGCTTTTCTCACCACTTCTTCTTTCAAATCATCCTTAGTTTTAACATCAATTTCCAAAACTATTCCAAGTTCATTCCCATTTTCCATTGGAACAATAACCTTGTCATCTTTTTTCAGTTCAATATTGCTTCTATAAATCTTAGGATTTTCCCAAGAATATATAGAAACTAAAACATTAGCCATATAGTTTTTATAGTTCTATTCGATAAAACTTTCCCACCTGAATATTTTCTCCAATTTTTCCAATTTTTTCTTTCACTAAATCACCAATAGTTTGATCTGGATTTTTGACAAATGGTTGTGTCATAAGCGATAGTTCCTCGCGGAATTTCTTTTCTTTTCCGGCCAAAATATTTGGCATCAAGTTTTCGCTCTTGCCTTCATTTTTCAATTGTTCGATCCAAATTTCTTTTTCCTTATCCACAATTTCCGCAGGAACATCTTCTGGTTTTATGTATTTTGGATTCATGGCTGTGATATGCATAGCAATGTCCTGTGCTAATTTTCCAAATTCTTCATTCTTAGCCACGAAATCAGTTTCACAAAGAAGTTTGATTATAGCGCCTACTTTTTTATTTGAATGGATGTAGCTTACCACAACTCCTTCTTGGGTAGTTCGTTCGGATTTTTTCAAGGCTTTTTCTTTTCCGCGCTTACGAAGTATTTCAATAGCTTTTGCCTCATCGCCACTTGCTTCTTCCAAAGCCTTTTTGATGTCAACCATTCCTGCTCCCGTTTGTTCTCTTAATTTTTTTATTTTATCTAACATGCTCTTTTTTTAACTAATTACTTTTTCTTCAATGATTGATTTTTCTTTTCTTTCCTTGCCATCCAAAACTGCTTTTGTGATATAAGCTAACATCAATTTCAAAGATGAAACGGCGTCTTCATTAGCTGGAATTGGATAATCCACATCCGTTGGATCAATATTAGTGTCCACCAAAGCGATAACTGGAATGCCCTTGTTCTTCGCTTCTTTCAAGGCAATGTTATCTTCCATTACTGAAGCGATAAAAATAGCCCCTGGTAGTTTCATCATTTCTCTTATTCCTCCCATCTTGTTTTCCAATCTTTCCAGTTCTTCCGCTTTTTTCATTTGTTCAAATTTGGTGTATTTAGCAAACTCACCTTTTTGTTGTTTTTCTGATCCTTCGCGAAGATATCTAGTGCGACCAGAAATTACTGAAAAATTAGTGAAAGTTCCACCCAACCATCTTTCTGTGACGCTTGGCATACCACATTTCTTGGCAGCTGATTCTACTATTTTTTTGGCTTGTTTTTTTGTTCCAACGAAAAGTATTTCTTGATTTTCGGAAATTATCTTAGAAATAAATTTCATGGCCTCTTCAAGTCTCTCTTTGGTTTTTTCCAAATTCAAAATATTAATATTATCTTTGGTTGCAAAGATAAATTTATTCATCTTTGGACTCTTCCTTGATTTGTGATGTCCGAAATGAACACCGTTCTTAAACATTTCTTCGAGCGTCACTTCCAATTTAGAAAAATCTAAATCAGAGAAACAATCAACTACCGGCTGTTTAGCTGGAGCGTTTTGATCAACCATTACGGTCGATTCTTTCTTATTTTCTTCCATTGTTTTTTCCTTAATTAATTATCCCGCTACTCTCTCTTGGCTTACTAAAAAGCTGGACTCCTAAAATCCCTTTTTGGGGATCAGGACGGAATCCAGAGAAAGTATGTGTTTTAGCCGTCTTATTTGAAATAAAACGACTTATCTAATATATCATCCACGGCGCCCCTTGTCAATTCTCAAAGGCTATGCTAAATTACCTTAGTATAAACAACTAAAACTTACCTAACCTTATGAAGAAAAACATTCATCCTAAGTACTATTCTGACGCAAAAATAACCTGTTCTTGCGGTAGCGTGATTGAAACCGGTTCAACAGTGCCAGAAATGAAAATTGAAATTTGTGGAGCTTGCCACCCGCTATACACTGGCAAAAAGAAAGAAATGGGCGCTACGGGCCGAGTTGATCGCTTCAAAAAATTAGCTGAAAAAGCCGCCGCCAAAAAAGTAGCCAAAAAACCAAAGAAAGAAAAAGTTGTCAAAACCAAGGCCGAAATCAAGAAAGTATTTTCTAAAAAGAAAAAATAATATAGCTTTTTATAGCAAAAAAGACGGATTAATTTCCGTCTTTTTTTGTTTCTGAAATATCGTCTTATTGTGTAGATATTTTTTATTATGCACAAATTTTACCATTTTTTGTGCATAGTTGTCAATATCTGCACACTGCCTGTGCACACTGTCAAAATAGTGCTTGATATAAAGCGTTTTATAGCTCCCCCGAAAAAACCTTCCTAGGTGCTGATTTTTTGAGTTCCTCCAAGTCCACCAATTTTTGACTATAGATCGTTTTTATTTCTTTAGTTTTTAGTTTTATTAAGATTCCTTTGAAAAAAGTGTTACTTAACATATTACTTAACAAAAATTATTTCTTAAATTTATTTCTGAAAAAGGTACCTGACCCCATTTATTCAAAAATGTAGTTGACCTCTTTTTTCTATTATACCCCGAAAACAAATCACTCTCAAACCAAAGATGTAATAAAGCGATTAAAAAATTATTTTTTCGTCCTTGCCTGTTTCATACACTGAGCCACTAAGTTGCGTTGCAGATGTATTGAAAACTTTTGTGCCTTTAGACCATACGCCACTAGCAGTCTTCTTTGAAATAAGATTTGATTTGTCTATATCCTTATCAGGATTTTCCTGTTTTAACAAGTGAATTCTCCATTGGTTATCAAGATAGTCAACCACTTCATGCCACGCCAATTCCAAAATTTCTTTTGCCGACATAAAATTATTTTTATTTTTTTCCATTTCATTTTTGAAAGTTATTTCTCTCCAATCAAAATATTTCTCTTCCATACTTATTTTTGGAAAATAAAAAATATGTTCTATTATTCCAGGCGTCATCCTCCCGTGAACAAGATGATTTCTATAATATCTAATTAATTTTATATTTTCAGGATATTTTTCTTTCCAATTCTTTCGAGCATCTTCACCACCTAGATTGCCATTATTTTTTCTTGCAAGCCAAGAATCATAATTAGAAGGGTTTTCAAATCTTTCCAATAATTCAAACGTGACATCAAGTGCACCACACAATCGAGTCATCCCGTCAGTCAAATCGTCAAGATCAACACGGTCCTTGTTCCAAATATCAAACGCTCGAGCCAAATGCCTCAAAATTGAATAATGAAGTTGAGCAATGCAAATATCGTTGTCTGTTTTTCCAATTTTTGCTAATTCCTGATCAGTTTTGAAATGAATATCTTGCGGTCGATTGGTTAGCAGAACAATATTCTCTATCCAAAAATCCTCATAGCTTTGAAAATTGTTTTGAATAAATAAACTCCAATAGTATTGCTCATAACGATCACCATCAATGGCAAGACGATAATTTTTCATGTTATTTTCTTACTTCGCTTTCATATCGAAGCGAAAGATATGAAGGAAGCAGTGAAATCATAATTTTATTGGTTTATAATGTTCAAACAATTCAAAATAGTCAAATAATATTTTTTCTTTTATTTCTCTTAAAAATAAGCTCTGGCCGTTATATCCCAACTTATTAATGCGATTATGACTTATATCATTTCTTAGCTCATTTAATTTCCATAATAATTTTGTAAGATTATCGTCACACATTGCTTCGTGTATTTTTATTTTGTCTGCAAAATATTCTAAATTATTAATGTCAAAGTTATCTTTTTTTGAAAATGTTTTCAATAATATTTTTTGATCAGACTCGCTAATTTCTGGATTCGTTATTTCAGTTGATAATTGCCACGCCTGTTTTAACACATCATTCAAATCATTTTCAGCCATATAACAAAGCCAAAAAATAAAAGACACTGTTTGAATTTGATTATCATTTAATTTTAAAGCTCCTTTAGATATAGTTTCGTTGAACTTTTCATCAGAAACACTCTCTATTATTAGCTTTAGATTATCATCTATCATATTTTTATTCATTCCAAAGCTTATTAATTACGCTTTTAGTTTTTTACCGATTCCCCTTTGCTCTATTATGCGTCTTACACAACATTTCACAGTTTTTTATTGAAGTCGCACCACCCTTGCTCCATGCCGCCACATGATCGGCGTCCATTTCATCTAGCTTCCAAATCTTGCTTTTGTTAGCATCGTGTCCAATAGCACAATGCGAGCAATTTGATTTGCCTTTTTTCTCTGCTTTAGTAGTTTGTGTTACATAAACTGCTTTTTTAATTGCTTCATCAAAAATTCTAACCTCAAGTAATTTTGTGTTGACGGATCCACCGAGAATATATTCAAAAATACCTTTTCGATTTTTGATATACGGATCACCGTAAAGTTTTTTCACTTCTGCCGACACTTTAACAGGATCATAAGCTTTCTTGTGATACTGCTCATACAATCGTCCCCATTCAATACCTTTCATCTCGCTCTCAATATCAGTAAATACATTAGATACCCAATCAATCACACTGTTAAAATAGGTTTTTAATTCAGTAATATTTTTATCATTGCGATGACTGCTCATATAATCGCCGATATTGCATTTACTAACCCAGTCCAATGCGCATTCCAAAAATTCTTGTCGGTTGGCGCTACCCGATACATAAGCGCTCCATTTTTGAATATTGGCGTTTTGGCTGTTTGAAAATTCTTCTTTGCCAAGCGTAACAAACGGACCAGAATAAACTGCATTGAGAAGTTCTTGATTATTAAGCGGAACACCGGCAATATTAATCGTTCGAAACCATTCTTTTATCTCACTTTCTTCGCCTTTACATTCATAAATAGTTAGTGTTGTCTTTAATATTTTGGATTGTTTATCTTTTGCAAGACCTGAAAAATATTGTTCCATGCCATTTTCATCTTTGATTGCAAATTTATCAGTCAAAAATCGTCCGAGACTAGTGATGCGCTGTTGCCCGTCCAAAACTTCCAGACCACTTTCAGAAACCACATTAAAATAAATCAAACCTATTGGATAACCCTTAAGTATTGATTCGATAACAGCAATTTCTCTTTTCCCACCATCGGAGGCATAAATATAATTACGCTGATATTCCGGTTGAATGGTTAATTTGCCAGACAAACCAAAAAGTCCTTTGCCCTCAAGTTCGTTATAAACAAATCCTTCGCAAATATCTTTGACAGTAATGTCGGTTTTTAAAATTGTTTTCATATTTTTTTTAGTTAGTTTATAATTTTTAGAATATTAGGCAGTATGTAAGAAATCTTTTTATGCTAAGTTGTTCGGAATTTCCGAACAGTTGCCACATCGTCTCACACTCAACATGCACTTCGATCTTAGTCTCACCGTTTGAGATGGTTGTTTTTGTCTTGTTTATTCATAAAATAAATTAGTTCAAGATCTCAGACTTACTTCGCATGGTTTTATTTATTTACAATATTCATTTTCTCTAATCTAAATCTTCCTTCATTATGACTCAATAAGATATCCTTATCTACTTTCCAATAATCAAAATACTGTCTCCCTTCTTTACTTGAGGAATCGCTATATTCAATAATCACTCCTAAATTTTCATCTGGAATCAGCTGATCATTTTCATTTTTCTTTTCTCCATCTATTAAATCAATTAATTTTTTTGAATTTTCGCTCAACAGAATATTAAACGCTCCGTTGTTAATGTCAATCCGGTAAAATAGTCCCCTACCTAAAATTGGAAATTTAATCTTGTCATTTTTAATATTTTCTCTTTCCTTATAATAAAATTTAATCCAAATATTGTAAGCTATATTAGTTCCATCATTTCTAAGTTCAATCGTATCACCATAATTTTTTATAATTGATAGAACGGGTCTTCCAATTGCAATTTCATTTGCTTTTTTCGCAATTCTATTTGCATTTTTTTGTTCTTGCCTGGAATCAAAAGTTTCTTTGGAATACCAAAGTATAGACATGAATGTTATAAACAATATCAAACTCTGATCGTCAACTTCATATCGATAATATAAAAATAGTGAAAAAATTATTGTAAGAGGGAACACTAGATAATAATTTAAAATATGCCTAAGGACAATTCCCCTGAATAAATAATTTAAAGAACGTTGAAGGATATAATAAAGAAATATATCTGGCTGTCTTATCGAAACCTTTTTTCCTTTAAACTTTTTGTTACAAAAAATTTTTCTAATTTCTTTTCCAAGGTTGTTATCATTTTCCCATTCTCTGTATAATGCCATTAAAAAAAGAATCAACGGCAACAACCAAAACAAACTACTCTTAAAAAATTCTTTCATAGTTATTTTTTGACTTTCTTATGTTTAATAAAAATTCTTTGATAAGCGGATTGAATTATTCGGCCTTCGTTATTTATAAAATAATTCTTCTTCCCATCATTCCCAACTAAATTAGCATTTTCATTTGTTTTCCCACCAGAAGATCCTGTTTTCTTGCCACTCTGTCTTACTTCCCAGTAATCATCATATTTTTTTGTGTCAGGAACCTCATTATGACAACCTCTTTGAGTAGCTCCTAAAATTTCAAACTGGTCGGGATTATATTTATCAAGAAAACTAATCGGCACACCCATCACTCCATCATAATCACTAGGGATATTTTTAACAAAAGAAATTTCTATTGCATTATAATTGTCGTATTTTTCAAACGGTTTTTTTGCACTGAACTTTATAATATCTGCCCCCGTCATTAGTGGTAGTGGTCTATGACGCCTACCATGATCAAGATTTGTAAACCAGCAAGAGTTTCCAAGTCTTGTATAATCACCTACATAACCTAGTCGAGCTGCCTTTTGTCTGTCACTCTCTGCAATCTCAATACCGCTTGGTACGGCAAAAACCATATCACTTCCATTTCCAGTTGCTCCAAGCCACAATCTATTTGCTTTAATCAGGGGGAAAATTTCCTTATATGTAATCGCATTCATATTTCCAATAATGACAAGTTTTTTGTTGTGCTCAAAAAGTTGATTAACGTATTCGCGAAACAAACTAAAGGGCGGATTCGTTACTACAATGTCTGACGCTTTAAGTAAATCCAAGCATTCATCGCTACGAAAATCACCGTCGCCGATGAGTGGCTCCCATTCATTGTTTTTGTTATCTTTTAGTTGTTGAGCGATATCCTTCAAATTAAATTCTCCATCACCATCTATGTCGTGCACTTCGTTGATAATAAATTTGTTAGCATTTATTTTTGGACGGCCTTTTAATTTTGTGAGAGTTTTATCATCGCCAAATAGCGCTAGTTGCGTGTTGGCTACTGGCGAGGGTTTATAACTAGTTGTGATAAGCTGTTTCAATCCAAGTTTGTTGAAATTAAGCACGAAATAGCGAAAGAAATTGCTTTCAAACGGATCATCGCAGTTGCAATATACTACTTTATTTCGGAATACATTTTTGTCATATTCCAAATATGCCTCAATCTCTTTTTGAATATCTCCAAATTGAGTATAGAACTCATCATTCTTGGCTTTTTTTGCGTTTGTAAGATTGCTGTTCGCCATAATTCTTATTTATTTCTTCCAATCCTCAATGATTAATTTATTCCCCAACTTTTTCACAACCACTTTCTGACGTTCTCGCCAACCAAGTTCCTGGACAATTTCTTTCGGGATGGTCATCCCGAGACTACTTCCCGCTCTCCCCATGCGGGTTAATTTCCTCACATTTTTCTCCTCAATTTTTCGCGTAGGCATATTATTTGTTTTTAGTTTTGTTACTTA
The DNA here is from genome assembly GCA_030654225.1 of bacterium. Taxonomy (GTDB): domain Bacteria; phylum Patescibacteriota; class Minisyncoccia; order Moranbacterales; family UBA2206; genus UBA2206. The sequence continues at coordinate 72,106 of JAURXY010000003.1, read as the reverse complement.
ACATGCTTGTCCGCCGATGAGGCGGGTTACTTAACACTTATATCTTACCCCCAATCCCCCCTTTCGTAAAGAAAAAGCCCGTGATGGGCTTTTTCTTTTTTTGTGATATTTTCTAATTTTAAAATCCAATTATTTTTCAGCAAAAATTTTTAGATATTCTTTATGTGCATATAATGATGGACGTGTTCCTTCTCCTTTGCGATGAAGCACTAAAATATCCGACTCAATAAGTTTATCAATAAATTTAAGCGCACCCGGTTTTGTTTGACCAATCCACTCTTGGATAGTAGTAGATGAAACTATTGGATCTTTATATAACCTCTGCACAACCTTTACAGCAATATCTGAAGTTTTTTTGCTAAATCTTGAAATAATAATCAAATCTCGATCGCGTAATTTCGTCACCTTTTTTGATATTTCTATTGCCTCATTTGCCGTTTCAATTACCGCATCCGTAAAAAATTCAAGCCATGGCAAAATATTGCCATTATGATATTTACCAAGTCTCTGATAATAAACTTTTTGATATTTTTTAAAATAAGACGACAAAAATAATGCCGGCAACTCAAGATATTTATGATGAATTAGATAAAAAGTAATCAAAAGCCTTCCTGTGCGACCATTGCCGTCCAAAAATGGATGGATAGTTTCAAATTGCGCATGCAATAAACCAGCGTCCACGACCGGATGGGCAAATGAAGAATGGATAAACTTTTCAAGATCACCAAGTGCACTGGCAATTTCTTCTGGAGCAGGTGGCACAAAACTTGCATTATCAGGTCTTGTTCCGCCAATCCAATTTTGAGACTTGCGAAATTCACCAGGATCAGCAAAATGAGTTGATCGCGCTTTTTGCATCAATTTGCCATGCAACTCTCTTATAAAACGAAGGGTGAAAGGAAAATTTTCTTGCTTTAATCTGTCTAGGCCATAATTTAAAGCCTGTATATAATGAGCAATATCGTCTGCGTCCGTGTCGCTTTCGCTCATCGAATCAGCAACATATTCCAAAGCATCAATCATAGTCGCTTTTGTTCCTTCGATTTGAGAAGAAGACGCCGCATCTTTCATGACATACGAGCTTATAAAATAATTGACATCCGGGAGTAATATTGTAATTCCAGAAAGTTTTCCTAAAAGAAATTGCGCATGATTTGATTTTTGAATCAGCGAATTCGGAATAGCATTTCTTATCTCATTTGAAGGAAAAGAAAAAAGGGAAAGATAGTTATATCCCTTTATGTGTTTTTTCTTTATTCCAATTATATTTTTCATAAAGTTATTTAGTTTACTCTAATATACTAGCATAAACTAATATATCATTTTTGTTTACACTAGTCAAGTAGCTTAAACTATCCGCTAAGATGGCTTATTTATGCTTAGTTTTTCACAAAAACTGGTAATTTTTCTTGTAATTCAATTTCTTTTTTATGATTTTTTCTAATTTTCAACCCCAATCTTCCAAACGCCTTTTTCTAGAGATTTCACGTTTTTGTCAACATAATCGTGAAAATGTGGTTAAAATTAGTGCATTTTCACGGTTTTGAGAATGTTTTTCAATTTTGATTCACCACCACCCCGAATTATTTATATTACGCAATTCATCAGATTACTTAACACTTCCATTCTACCCCCTTTTTCCTAATAAGCCAAAGGATGTGTTCGCAAATTTTGTGGAATATTTAGTCTAAATAAGTGTATTATGAATAGGTTTAGTTGATACTGTTGACATTTCGCTGATTTGGGTGTATATTTTATGCATAAAGACGAAAAGGATCCGAAAGGTGTTAGTACCTAAGGAGCCTTTTTTTATTTTCTATCTCTTATTTTACTCTAAAATCAATTTTATAGCAAAAAAATACCCCCGACTTTGTCGGGGGTATTTTGAGAAATACATAAATAAAATTTCCTATCGTTTCGCCCATTGAGGGGCTTTTCTAGCTTTTTTGAGGCCGAATTTCTTGCGTTCCACTTCTCGCGGATCACGGGTTAGATATTTTTCTCCCTTCAAAGCTTTTTTCAATTCTTTGTCAAAAAGCACAAGCGCTCTAGCAATTCCAAGTTTTACTGCGTCAGCCTGTGCACTTATTCCGCCACCATAAACCTTTGCTTCTACGCTAAATTTTGCACCTTCACCTGCTAAAGCTAAGGGGGCTTTCGCCAAATCTCGCCAGCGACTCACTGGAAAATATTCTTCGAATTTCTTTTCATTTATCACGAGTGTATTTTGAGCAATGTCAGATGGAAAAATCTTGACTCTAGCTATAGCAGTTTTTCTTCTGCCGACTGCATAAAAATAAGTTCCTTTCTTGGCAACTTCTTTTTTTTCAACTATCTTATCTTCTTTTTTTACAATTTTCTTTGTTGGCATAATTTTTTTCTCTACTAATATAATTAGGAAATCTTGTGCTCATGCTTATCATCTTTGTATATCAAAAGTCTCTTTATCATCAAATCTCTCAATTTATTTTTTGACAACATTCCATAAACTGCCATTTTGATGACTTCTCGAGAATCTTTTTCAATTTGATCTTTGAGTTTTACGCTTCTAATTCCTCCAGGATATCCGCTATAATGATGGTACAACTTTCCATCTAGTTTATTGCCAGTCACTTGCAGATTGTCAGAATTTATAACCACCACAAAATCACCACCGTCGATATTTGGAGTGAAATCAACTTTGTTTTTACCACGAAGAATTGTCGCAATTTTTGTTGCCATTCTTCCAAGATTTTCTTTTTTCGCATCAAATAAATGATATTTTCTGTTGATTGTTTTCATAATTATATAAATTCAATTACTGCAACTCTGGCTCCATCACTTTTTCTTGGAGCTAATTTTATCACTCTTGTATAGCCACAATTTTTCTTTTCAAATTTTTTCAAAAATTCTCCGGTGATCTTTTTGATAGCAATTTCTGGAATATATTTGACCAAATCTCTTCGGATGCTAAGCTTTTTCTTTTCATCATTGCCAATTTTAGCTTTGTTGATCACCTTGTCAATTCTGGCTTTGAGCTCTTTAGCTTTTGCCTCAGTTGTTTGAATTTTCTCTCGCATAATCAAACTCCCTAGCATTGTTTTATACATTGCCTTTCTTTGACTTGTTGTTCTGCCAAATTCCTTTGTTTTATTCTTGTGTTGCATAATCGTAAAAAATCTAGTTAGTCTACTCTACTTTCTTTAAATTTAGCCCGAAATCACCTACGGCTTTTTTGATTTCTTTGATGCCTTTTGCTCCCATGCCATCCAAATTAGTAATTTCGTCCTCGTTTAATTTTACAATATCACCAACATTTTTGATTTTTGCTTTTTCTAAAACATTTAGAGTTCTAGTGGAAAGACTCTTTAGGTCAGCAATTTCAACTATATTTGGATCTTTTTCTACTTTTTTCACCTCTACTTCAACTTCCTTTTTTTCTTCGATAACCGCTTCTTTTTCCTTACCAGCTTTTTCCAAATCCTTAAGGATTGAGAATTGTTCCACGAGAATTTCTACTGATTTCAAAAAAGCTTCTTGCGGATCAATGCTTCCGTCAGTTGCAATTTCCAAACTTATTTTTTCAAAATCAGTTCTTTTTCCCACGCGCATATTAGAAATAGTATAATTAACTCTTCGAATCGGAGTATAAATTGCGTCCACCGCAATCACACCCACTTCTTTTTTCTCGCGATCTTGTTGCTCCACTGGGATATAACCAATTCCACTAGAAATTTCCATTTCTATTTCAACTTCACCTTTTGGACTAGTGATAGAAGCAATGAAAGCATCGCCATTAACCACTTCCACATTGGAAGGACATTCTATCATATCAGCAGTTATTTTCTTTTCACCCTTAACTTTCAAATTAACTTTCACGCTTTCTTCCCCGAAAAGCTTGAATCTCACTTGCTTCAAGTTCAAGATAATCTGAATAATATCTTCCGCTACATTTGGGATAGTGGAAAATTCATGTTTAACATTTTTTATCTTAACAGAAACGATAGCCGCCCCAGAAAGAGAAGACAAAAGTACTCTGCGAAGAGCGTTGCCTAATGTTGTTCCATATCCCGGATAGCAACCTTCAATTTCGAAAGTAGCTGTTTTCTTATCCGAAGAAACATATTTAGGTTTTTGAGGAAGTGATATTTGCATATAATTTTCAGAACGACACAGAATTTTTCAGAACGACACAGAATTTTTTCTGTGTTATTCTGTTGTATTCTGTATTTTTCTGTTATTTTAATTTATCGAGAATAATATTCCACTATAATTTGGGCGTCAACATTTACCCCAATATCCATTCTTTGTGGTTGCCCCGTGACTTTTCCTTCTTTTTTATCCGCGTCAAAACTTATCCAAGCTGGAAAATCTTTTTTATTTTTCAAAGCTTGATCTATATTTTTGAAATAATTTCGTTCTGTTTTAGCCTTATTTAGTCCAATAGTTTGCCCGATTTTAGTTTCATATGACGGAATAGTCACTTTTTTTCCTTCCACGCTAATTAGCCCGTGATTAACTAATTGACGAGCCCCGGATCTAGAACTAGCCAAGCCCATTCGATATACCACATTGTCTAGGCGCATTTCCAAGCGAGCCAACAGCAAATCTCCCGTGATTCCTTTTTTTCCTTTTACCTCTTCAAAATGTTTTCTGAATTGTTTTTCTAGAACACCATACATTCTTTTTATCTTCTGTTTTGTTGCAAGTTGCATTCCGTATTCGCTAAGTCCGCGTTTTATTTTTTTGCCATGAACTCCCGGTGCATAAGCCCGTTTTACCATAGCGCATTTAGGTCCGTTACACCTGTCACCTTTAATAAAAAGCTTTTCTCCAGCCCTTCTGCATTTTCTACATTTTGCTTGTATATCTCGTGCCATAAACTTTATATTCGTCTAGGTTTTTTCGCCCGACATCCATTGTGTGGAATCGGGGTCACATCCTTGATTAATGTTAAATCAAATCCATTATTAGCCAGCGCGCGGATAGAAGCTTCTCTACCACTTCCCACACCTTTGACAAAAACTTCCAATTCTGTTAGTCCGTATTTTTTTACTTTTTCACTTACATTAGCCACCACTTGAGTAGCAGCATATGGAGTGGCCTTTTTTGCTCCTTTAAAACCAAGCATTCCTGAACTTGCCCAACCTAAAACGCAACCGGTCAAGTCAGCCACACTCACCATGGTGTTGTTATATGAACACTTAACTGTCGCTCGGCCCTTAGAAATTTGTCGTTTAGCTTTCTTGATTTTTTTCTTAGCTACTTCTTCTTCGTTTTTTTCCACTTCCAAAACTTCAGTTTTTGTTTCTGATTCTTTTTTCTCTTCAGTTTTTAATTTTTTTTCTTCAGCCATAATTTAAATTATCAACTTTTTTAAAAAAATAATTCGTAGATTCGCATGTCATTCGTAGATTCGCATCGCTTTTTTAAGTCTTTTCAGTCTTTACTCGGCCAGATCCCATTGTTCGTCTCACATTGCCTCGTACAGTTCGATTGTTCGTTTTAGTTCTTTGTCCTCTGGTTGGCAAACCTTTTTGATGACGAGTTCCGCGATAACAACCAATTTCCTTGAGTCTCTTGATATTGTTTCGTACTTCATGCTTAAGCTCTCCTTCAGATTTTATTTTTTTCTCAATGTAAGTTCGAATAGCATTTTGCTCTTCGTCATTCAAATCTTTGGTTCTTTTATCTGGAGAAATGCCAAGCTCTTTCAAAATTTTAGCTGCCACAGCATTACCTATCCCATATATATAGGTTAGAGAAATCACTATTCTTTTTTCATCTGGAATATTAACTCCGGAAATTCGTAACATAATTGTTTTTATAAATTCGCATGGGCGCATTTGTAGTGCGCTATTCGCATGCTATCCTTGACGTTGTTTATGCTTTGGATTAGAACAAATAACAAAAATCTTTTTGTTTCTTTTAACAATTTTACATTTATCACAAATTTTTTTTACTGATGCTCTTACTTTCATATTATTTCATTCGCATGGGCGCATTCGTAGCGCGCTATTCGCATGCTATTTTAATCTTTGAGTAATTCTACCTTTGGTTAGGTCGTATGGACTCATTTCAACAATAACTCTATCTCCTGGAATAAGACGAATATAGTTCACTCGCATTCTTCCAGAAATATGAGCCAAGATTTCATGGCCATTATCCAATTTTACCTTGAACGTTGTGCTAGGCAAATTTTCCACAACTTCTCCTTCTAATTTAACTAATTCTTTATTATTCATTATAAAACAAAAAATAGACGGAATTTCGCAAGACCAGTGAAAAAATTTCACTTGTGTCTTGGGACTAAACTATCAATCCAAATTCCTGAAAACCGAAAAATTCCCTCTATATATTGAAACTTTATTTTTAACTTCCCTACCATAATATCGCTTCCCCAATTATTTGTCAAGTATTATCTCTACTCGACTTTCTATTTGCGGAATGCGACTATTTATAAATGACGGCCGATATTCCACATTGGCATCCTTGATATCGGAAAATGTACTTAGATAAGCCGTTAAATCCTCGTTATTTTTTCCTAAAATCTCTTTTTTCATAGCTTCTAAATTGAGATTTGGAATAATTTCGCCAACGGCATGAAATTTTATATCAATGGTTCCAGCCGAAAAATCAACACTGGATTTTCCAAAATCTAACTTCATAGAAGCGCTATCTATACCTGCCTTACCATCGCCTGCCTTGGAAATCATTTTCGCCACCATTTCATTTAGATCTTTTTTGCTGACCACAATCGCCTTAACTTTTGTTTGCATAGTAATTTGAAACGTATCCACCACGTCTCCACTTGAATTAGACAACTTATAGATTGGTTCGTCGCCTTGCGTCGCGTCGTCCAAGATAACCACATCTTCTCCCGCGGATTCTTTTAATTTATTTTTAATTTCTTCATTCAATTTTGTGAGAGACTTGGCTTTGGCGGAAGTCACATCACTATCGGTTATATAATTAGCTGTTTGATTTCCACTTCCTCCGCCTGACATTGCCGTATCTGATTTAGCATAAAATTTAGTATATTTCTCTGCTCCGCTACCTTCAAAGCCGGGAATTGAAAATTTATCTGGACCGATATTGAAACTTTCTCCTGCCGTATCTGCAACCACGGTTGCCTCCACTGTTCCTGGCTTTGTTTCTCCCCTAACCGTTTCCATTCCAGGAATTGTCACTCCCGTTACTAATCTAAAAATTTTTCCGTTGCTACTTAGAAATCTAGTTGTTGCCACGAGAGGTTGTGGACTAGCGTTATATTCATTGTAAATTGTAATTTTACCTCGCGATTTTTGGTTAGAAACTGATTTATCCCCAGAAGCCTTGAAATTTTCAGTAATAGAACTTTCAGCTGAAACTATCTTGGCTGGAATAATTTCTTTTTCAAAATCAGAAGAAACGGCCGTTATGCTACCGGTTATATTAGAATCAACTGATTGAGTTTTCACTTTGGCAGTAATTTTCAAAGTAGCTTTTGGCAAAAATAAATAAGCGATGATAGCCAGCACTGCCAAAGATGAAATTAATCCAAAAATCAAAAAACCCCTATGATCTTTTTTGGATAAATCATAATTTCCAAATTCTTCAGCATGTGACTTTCTTGAATTATTTTCAAAATCATTCTTTTGAAAGAAAAAATTCTCTATTTTTTTCTCCTGTATTCCATCATTTTCTTTCGTACTGCTTTTTTCAATAATTTCTGGCTCTTCAGCAACACTTGATCGAGTAGAAATATCCAGACTCACTCTTATCCCTTTTTTTCCGGAAATCTTTCCCACTCCAGATACCAACTCTTTGTTAATTAATTTTTCTTGTATTGGTTCATCTTTCTTGATCACCTTAATTTTTCTGTTTTTTTCCAAATTAGCCTGCAAATACTGCGCCTTTTCCTCTTCGCTAAAATAATTTTCTGAGCCAATCTTGCTTAGTCGATTTTGACTTTCCCGTATTCCATTCATCTCATTTTCGTTGGAATAATTCTGAGCGCCTGCCATATCTTCTTCATTAAGATTGATTTCCTCATCAGAAATATTATCCATTTTTTGTTGAACAAAAATTCCAGCTTTCTCGATGAGAATTTTCCCAAGCTTATCTTGAGTCACCATCATTAGTTGAATATCATTTTCATCCGCTTCTTTTTTGAGAATGCGCAAATTCACGATGCTTTGAATAAGCAACGCTCTTTTAGGTGCGACTATAATAATTTCACTCGCTCGGGCTTTCTTGAGTCTCTCTACGATAGAAGTTATTTCTTCATCAATATCGATATAAAATGTCTGGTGCATAATTTTTTATATTATTTAAATTTACTTCTGCATCATTTTCACTGTTCGCCGAAGTATTCCGGCAATTACTTTTTCTTCTCCGGCTAAATCTAACGCCAAATTAGCTAGCCCCATTGGTGTGATGTCTTGTGGATCTTTGAGCTGTCCTGTTTCATCAATAATATTTACCACATCTTTTGGTTGCAGATATCCAACTTCAATTGATTTTGCAAAAGGCAAATTTTTTCTCCAGTGCGTACTCATCAGAGATTTCTTTATCCCAGGCAGTCCAGAACCTCCTCCGCACAGAAAAAAACGATGTGGCAAAATGTCTGATTCAGAAAATTCCGACAAGGTTAATTCAATTCCGCGAAGCCACACATCGCAATCATCCGAAAGAATTTTTTCAATTTTCACACTCACATCCCTCCCTAATTTTCCTTCGGCATATTTAATTTTGAGCATTTCTGCTTCTTCAAAACCAATATTGAGTTCTTGCGCTAATCTTTTAGTGAAAGCTCGTCCACCCAAGCCAAACATTTTCGTGCCTTCTAGTCCGCCATTTCGCACCACAGCAACATCTGTTGTTCCGCCACCAATGTCGATGAAAATTGCACTAAAATCCAAAGAATCTTCCACGCCCATTGAGCGAGCTACGGCATATGGCTCAGCTGCGATATTCAAAAGATTAAGATCAAGTTCTTCTGCGATTTTAGTGAGCGCTCCGAGATGCATCATTGGCGCATAAGCATTGAAAATAGACATTGAAACATCGCGTCCTTGAAATCCGACTGGATTAGAAACTTTGTATCCATCAATTCTAACATCCACAATCACCGCATTAATTAGCTCAATTTCTATTTCACTGTGTCCTGTTTCCCAAGACAACTGACTTCTGATCCTATCAAAAGCTTTTCTTTGAACTTTTTGAATGATGTTTTTTAGTTCTGGCAAATCAATTCTGATTTCCGGATTAATTCTTTCATAATGCACTGTGGTTGTGGTGCCTTTGACCAATTCCCCCGCAATGCCGATAATCGCTTTTTCAACTTTTTTCGCGCCGGCCATATTTTGCGCCATTGCAATGGCTTCTCGACAATTGACAATCACGCCAGAAATATCAGAGACGGCTCCGCTGTGCATGTCTTTCAAGCCTTGGCGCGATCTGCCCACACCACGAACTATTCCCGCTCCCGTTTCCGGATCAATTTTGAAAACCAAAACTTTGACCACTTCCGTACCAATATCCAAGGATACGATAAATTCCGAAGAAGGCTTTCCTAATCCTGCAATTTTAGAAAAAATAGACATTGAAAAAAAATAATTTTGTTTTTATTAACTACCATAATTATACCACAGATCTTAGAAATCAAAAAGCGATATTCCCATACCCGAAATTTGTTTTGACAGAACAATAAATCTATGATAATGTAGTTTATTCCTTAACAAATAATTGTTGAAACAATTTATATAAATTTTCTTAGGGAATGTGGTCTGGAAATTAACCTATATTATTTGCAATAAGGAGGCAACCATGAAAAAGTATGCATTGCGTCATTTAAGCGATTTTACTCATCAACTGGAGATGGAAGGGGTAATTCCTCAGGACTCAATCGATTACAAGTGGGGTTGGGTGTTTCGTGAGATTTTGCGCGAACAAAAAATAGGGTATTCAGAAAATCCAACTGAGGCTATGAATTTACCCAGAACAACCCCATTGGGACCTACATCGGAGAAGAAATTTGAATATATGGCCAAATGGGCGAAAGAGCAAGGGAGTTTAGTCGAGCTACCATTTTAAAATTTCAAAAAACTGTATCATCATACAAAAAAAGCGAGGCTACTCCATTGAGTAAGACCTCGCCTTTTTTATATATTCAAGATTATTTTTCTTTCGCTACCAAATCCTTGGCTGGAAATTTTGTTCCGCGTTTTATGAAGTTCAATTCCACTTTTTTGAGTTCAAACGCTTTTTTGAAATAGTTCACGATAAACTTCTTGTCCATTGAACTTCCGCAAGTGTACACATCGATACTCACAAATTTCCGCCACGGAAAAGTGTGGCAACTAATGTGACTCTCTGCGATCATCACAAAACCACTATGCCCCCCAGAATCCTTTTCGTTGAATTCGGGACAATCCATCGTCACTGGTCCATAAATTTTATGCATGCCTACTTTTCCCGGGAGCTCGTCTAGAATTTTTTTCACTAAATTCCCGTCATTTAGCTTATCCGGATTTCCACCGTAGCCGTCAAGAGTGAGGTGCAATCCAAAATTAATTGTCTTGGCACTTTTCTTGCCGACTGATTTTTTTTTCTCTGCCATCTCTTACCTTTTATTTAGCCCGACAGTAAACCTCACATTCATAACAATTCTAATGCGAAGCGAAAAAAACCTAAAAATACTGCCCAGCTTTTTATTTAATTTAATTAATAAAATAATTCTACAGTTTTTTGAAAATAATGCAAGACCTGTGGATAACTTTACCCCTCACCAATTCTAATATCAAACAATTTTTTTATTAAAATCCAAGCCGTAGGCGTATTCGCAATTAAGACTATTTCTTAAAATAAAATCTTATCGAAATTGGTGCGGGGTTTCTTGTCTATTATACAATTATTTCACGATTATCTTTCGAAATTCTCTCTTGCCAACTTTCAAAATTTTTCCATTCATATCTTTCGAAATTTTTATTTGAATGTCTTTCACGATTTCCCCATCAATCGAAACTCCACCTTGTTCAATTTTTCTTTTGGCATCACCATTACTTGAAGCTAATTTTGCTCGCACTATAAAATCAATCAGCTTTTCTCCATTATTTCCATTTTCTTCCACTACAACATCTGGCACTTCTTTTTTCTGCACAGTCCTGACAAAATTTTCCTGCGCTTTATCGGCTGCTTCTTCACCATAATTTATTTTCACCATTTCATAAGCCAATTTCATTTTGTAGTCTCGCGGATTATTTTTTTCATCTTTCAAAGCTTCCTCAACTTCTTTTACTTCTTGCATTGAAACATTGGTCGCCATTTCAAAACCCACAGCGATTGTTCCATCTGTCCAACTCATCACTGCGCCATACATATCCTGCGGAGCTTGATCCAAAAAAACTGCGTTGCCTTCACTTTTGCCCATTTTCTTGCCAGTCTCATCCGCCAAGAGTTTTAGCGTCACAACAAATTTTTCCTTGTTATTAATATTTTTTTGCAAAGTTCTGCCAGCCAACATATTAAACATTTGATCGTTCCCGCCAATTTCCAAATCCACATTCATCACCACGCTATCATAACCTTGCGTCAAAGGATAGAGAAATTCATGCAAATAAATTGGTTTTTCCTCTGCCATTCTTTTTTGAAACATATCACGCTGAATCATTTGCTGAACCGTAAAGTTAGAAGAAAGTTCAATTAGTTCTTTGAAAGTTAATTTGTCATTCCATTCGCTGTTATACATAATCTGCGCTGGATTTTCTCCATCAAACTTCAAATATCCGCTCGCTTGTTTTTGATATCCTTTAGCATTTTCCAAAATTTCTTCGCGCGTCATTTTTTTTCGCGTAGCTAATTTATCCGTCGGATCTCCAATCATGCAAGTAAAATCACCTATGAGAAAAATAATTTCATGACCAAGTTTTTGGAATTGAGAAAGCTTGTTGATTGTCACCGCGTTTCCAATGTGAAGTGATGGCGCCGTCGGATCATAGCCACAATACAGCCGGATTCTTTCTCCGCTCATCAATTTTTCTTTGAGTGTTTTTTTATCCGGAAAAATTTGCTCCACCCCTCTTTCCAAAACCTCGTCAATCATTTTTTCATCAGTAATAACTTTTGTCATAAAATTTTATCTTATTTTTATTAAATTCCTAAGCGTGCTGCAAAATTAAAAGAGTAGAAATAATTTTGCCAACTTTTATCCGTTGATTTATACTCGTTGCTAAACGCGAAATAATCCGCCAAAGCTTCTCGCACGCGCAATATTTCTTTCAATCCTTTTTTATTTTTTGGATCAGAAATTGTAAGATCAAGCAGTTCCAAAGCTCGTTCCAAAGCCATTCGGCTATATTCCAAATTTTCCTTGTTTTTCCATTTTATCGCCCGTTCAACTTCACTGCCGACGTTCGCCATTTGTTCAAAAAATGAAAATTCTTGCCATCTATTGTTTGTTAGGTCAGTATGTTGCATGCTAATTTATTTTTTTACTAATTTATCAACTATTTGTATTATTTTCTTTTGAATTTCTGTGTCATCAACTCCCCGACTGCGATTATTTTGTGATGGACGCAAGTTTATCATTGAATCAAATTCCACAAAGTCCTCTCCCGTCATTTCTGGATAAAGATTTATTCCCCAAAGGTTTTTCTGCTCGGAACCATTTTCCAAAAGTAATGCCTCTTCATCAGCATGCAAACCAGCATCCACAACCATAATTTCTTTTTCAATATCCACCACCGCTTTCACCAAATTTCCAAACATTTTTCCAGACATCTCCTTCAGCTCTTCCAAAGTTATTTTTTCTTCAACTATTTTCATATTTTTTAGTTCTTAGAATTATATTCGTAGATTCCTGCCTACCGGCAGGCAAGCGCATCACTACTATTATCCTAAATTTAGCATTATTATTAGTTGTTTGCAAGAATTGAGACGCAAAAAGAGGGCTCGCGCGATACTACAACGCGAGCCCTCTTAATCGAATCCTCAGTTCGATGAATTTTTGATGTTTTGATTAATATTCTTTACGGCCATCGAAAAAATCTTATTTTCGGCTGGCCAGTTGTTGCCTTCATAGTGGATCAATAAGGCAATTTCACCAGTATTTATCCACATGTCATTTATTGTATTGGAATTAGCCAGAACAACTTTTTCCAAAAATCCGGCGCTGCTGAAAATAACAACACCAACTAATTTCTTGAAAATAGTCGTATACTCATCTGCTTGCTTATGACAAATTGAAGTGCCCCATCCTGGGTTTACCCAGCTATAGGTGTATAATAAAGCACCATCCTTACACATCGGAAGAAATCCCAGATTAAATGGCACCCAAGAATCCTTTACGAAGAGACTTATGTCTTGTAAATCTCTAATGTCTTGGTAGCCAGACAACATAGTTGTTTCACCAGAAATATTTACCTCTCCCTTTGATCCTTCCGCAATAAAACGGTAAAGACCCATGCCAGGACCCGAATATGAACCGGGGGGGATTTCTTCCCAATAAGGCTTATTTCCAAAATTTGGATCGCCCGAAATGAATCGGTAAGTTTGGCAACCCCAAGACGCATTGAAGGAAAAATTAACAAATTTTTGTACTTCCTGCCCTGATTCTAATTGAAAATACATTCGTTGTTGCTCCGCCTGAGTAACGCAAATATTAAAACCAAAAAAAACCACCATTGCCAACACGATCATCGTCATTTTCTTCATTTTTCATCTCCTCAAAATAACATTAAATTAAAATTCGGCCGAAATGGCCATTTCAGTTTTTCAATTCCCCGATTTCTGCCTCAAATTAGATCACTAACTAAAGGCAAAAACCGGGCAATCGAGTTTTGGTTGGATTTTTAATGTACGATTTTTAACTATAAATTGTAGCATAGAATTAGCCTTTTGTCAATCTTTTTGCCCACACAAAAAAATAGAGCCGATTTTGCCCTATTTTAAGCCTTTTTCCTAAAGCTTCGCTTTAGGAGATAATTGCTTTGATTCTGCGCACTCCAGTAGAAGAACTTTCTTCTTTTGTGATTTTGAAAACGCCTTCGATATCGCCGGTGTTTCGGACATGCGGACCGCCACAAATCTCATTGGAAAATCCAAAGATTGAATATACTTTCACTCGCTCACCATATTTATTTTCAAATGCCCCTTCGGCGCCCTTCTCTCTCGCTTCGGAAAGCGTCATTTCTTCCATCACGACATCAGTCTTAGAATTAATCGCTTCGTTCACATAATCCTCGACGGCTTTTTTTTGCTCATCCGTCATTTTGTCGGAATGCGAAAAATCAAAACGAATTCGTTCCTCTGTGATGTTTGATCCTTTTTGATGAACATTTTCCCCGAGAACTTTTCGTAGTCCCGCCAGCATCAAATGCGTCGCCGTGTGAAGCGCCGTTATTTTTTCACTGTGATCAGCTAATCCACCCTTGAATTTCCCAGCTGAAGCAGTACGAGAAAGTTCTTGATGTTTTTCAAGTTTTTCTTCAAATTTTTTATTTATATTGTTAATTTTTTTGTTTGCACCTGGTATTTCCTCTTTCAAATTATCAAAGAATAAATCATGAAAATAACCATGTGTCGTCTCCAAATTAAATGCTATTTCAGCAGATAAATTAATAGCGCTAGTTGGTATGCCCTTATCTTTCAATAAATTAATCACCTCTTCATCAGATAATCCTGCATGCAAAGCTTTTTCCTTAAGAATAAGATCATAATAAAGTTGCTGAGTTTCTTTGTCCTGAATTTTCTCTCCTTTAGCAAAAGTCCTCCTAAATTTATCCTCCTCTTTTTCCAACTCTTCTAAAATCTTTTCTGATTTCTCTAATAAATCAGGATAGGCACCTTGATAATATTGGATATAAATTTTAGCGATATCAGAACAAAAGTTTTTTTCTATTCCTAATTTATGCGCAAATCGCACTGCTCGGCGAATTAGCCGTCGCACAAAATATCCTTGATCTTTGTTGCTAGGATAGGCGCCATCAGCAATCAAGAATGTCGCCGCGCGAAGATGATCCAAAATCACCCGAAAAGCTTCCCTGTTATCTTCATATTTTTTCCCAGATAATTTTTCAATTTCCGCTTTAGCTTTTGCAAAAATATCCGTGAGGAATATATCTGGATTGCCATTTGTCGCCGCCAAAATTCTTTCTAGTCCTCCGCCAAAATCAACATTTTGTTGTTTCAAAAGTTCGAAACCAGTTTGAGTTTTGATATATTGCATAAAAACATTATTTCCGATTTCCAAAAATCTCCCACAATCACAATTAACATGACATTGTTGATTTCTCCATTGCGAATTTTCGTGAATTTTCAGTTCCGCTCCAAAATCCCAAAACATTTCGCTATCCGGTCCTCCTGGTTCTCCAAGTGGCATATTGTTCGGCACGCCGGCGCGACTCCACCAATTTTTTTCCACTGGATAATAGAAAATTCGCCCATTTTGCATTCCGCCAATCTCCGCATTGTCCACTGCCAAAGCTTCGATATTTATGCTTTTGAACAATTCTTGCCAATAAACCACCGATTCGTCATCGCGAGGAATTTTCAAGCTTTCATCCCCACGAAAAACTGTCACATAAATTTTTTCCGGATCTAGGCCAATTTCTTTAGTCAAAAATTCAAACATCCAACCAATTTGTTCTTTTTTGAAATAATCTCCCAACGACCAATTCCCCAACATTTCGAAAAAAGTAGTATGACGATTGTCGCCCACTTCTTCGATGTCTCCCGAACGAAAACTTTTTTGTGAATCAGCAATTCTACCTCCCAAAGGATGCTTTTCTCCCATAAGATAGGGAATCATCGGTTGCATTCCCGAACCCGTAAAAAGCGTCGTAGGATCATTTTCCGGAATCAAAGAACCACTTGGCACAATCTGATGTCCCCGTTGTTTGAAAAATTCCAAATATTTTGTTCGTAATTCGTTGGCTGTCATAAAGATTACCTTATCTTATAACCAAGTTCTGTTTTTATTTTTCTGTAATTATCATTCGTTACATAAGAGCCAAACAATTCTTCCAGCATACCCATAGCTTTTGCAAGTATTTCTTCTCTGTTAGAAACATCTACTTTTTCGTTGTTTATTTCTCTTTCAATATCCTTCACTTTACTTTCATAATTGTTAAATTTTTCAGCAATTTCTTCTTTTTGATTACTAATAGATGAGATCACGATGTTCGTTAAATTTGATATCATATTTTTTTACCCTGTTTAGTAAATTTTGCTTTGCAAAATTAATTTTTTAATAAAAAATTACTTAACAGGGTGAATTAAAAATTATAATGAGGTTAATTTTCTTTTTAGTCTCTTTATCTCATCTTCATTTTGCGAAAATTGAAAATTCACCGTTTCAAATCTTTTTTGTTTTTCACTTAAATCAATGCGCAGTCTTTCACCATTCATCTTGATTTTTCTAATTTCCGCTTCCAAAATATTTTTTTCATTGGAAAATTTCTTCTGATCACTGTCAAGCATGCTCAGTTGCATATTTAAAGCATTTAGTTGCCTTTTTTTATCTTCATCGCTCAAATCATTAT
This sequence comes from bacterium, assembly GCA_030654225.1. GTDB lineage: Bacteria > Patescibacteriota > Minisyncoccia > Moranbacterales > UBA2206 > UBA2206. The sequence goes on along the minus strand of JAURXY010000003.1, from coordinate 55,604 downwards.
TTCCGTACATAAATTTTTATTATTTTATTATTCCCCCACCTAAAATTTCTGATTTTTTATTATAAAACACAATTGATTGCCCAGGCGTCACTGCGCGCTGAATCTCATCAAAAACAACCCGGCATCCATTTTTTTGTTTTTTTATCACCGCTGGAATTAGAGAACTTCGATATCTAATTCTCGCTAAAACTTTGGCCGGAAATTTAGGCACAGCCAAAATCCAATTTAACTCCTCTAGATTAACAAATTTAGAGAATAAAGACAAATCCTCTTTTTTGTTAGTCACAATTATACAATTTTTTTTAACATCTTTTTTTGTCACATAATACGGCCCTGTTCCACCGATATTTATTCCCTTGCGTTGACCAAGTGTGTAGAGAGGAAGTCCCAGATGCTCTCCGATAACTTGCCTGCTCGTATCAATTATTTTCCCTTTTTTCAATTTCATATTTTTCGTCAAAAATTCCTCGACTGACATATTTGCCAAAAAACAAATGTCTTGCGATTCCGCTTTGTCAAAAACCGGCAGACCAAACTTCTTGGCCAATTTTCTCGTTTCAGTTTTTTCTATTTCTCCCAGAGGAAAAATAATTCTGGCCAACTGCTTTTGTTTCAGACGATATAGAAAATATGACTGATCCTTATTTCTATCTTTCGCTTCTAATAATTTATATTTCTTCTGCTTCATGCTACATGTTTCATGCTTCATGATTCTTGCATAATGGCCAGTGGCAATGTAGTCAATTTTTAGTTTATTCGCCATTTCAAACAACGTTTTAAATTTCAAATTTTCATTGCAAAAAATACACGGATTAGGCGTGCGTCCCGCCAAATATTCTTTCAAAAAATATCCTGCCACTTCTTTTTTGAATTTTTTTCGTACATCCATAATTTCCAACGGGATATCCAAAATTTTGGCAATTTTTTGCGCATCCTTAATTGCTTTTGCATTACTCTTTTCTCCATCAACTTTCCACATTTGTAAATATATTCCCCTAACATCAAAACCCTGCTTTTTAAGCAGGGCTGCTGACACACAGGAATCGACACCGCCTGACATGCCTAACAATACTTTTTTTCCATTTTTTATCATTTTTCCTTAATTATTTTTTGTTTGGTTTATCAAATTTCTCACGTCAGCTAAATTAACTTCCGATTTTTTTCGAAGAGACTTGAATTTTTTGGGTGCAATATGCGACATTTGAGAAAGACTCATCGGCTTGTCGCAGGAAACAATCACATCCGGTTTTGAATTTTGCTGTCTCTCTTCATCTCGCGAATATTTCGGAGTAATCTCTCTTTTCGCTACATAACTTTGCTTTTCTTCTTTTTCTTTTTGATTTACCGCTCTGGCTCTTTGATATTCCTTGAGACATTCCTTGCAAAAAGTTGGTCGTTTCGGATCAGGCGCAAATGGCACTTGAATTTTTTCATCACAATTACTACAAACGGCGTCGTACATTTTTTTCTCTTCCTTAATTTCAGTGTTAATAATTTTTTCAACTGGAATTACAGCCTTAATCACTGCCTCATTTTTTATACTATTACTATCTCTTTCTACGTTATTTAATCTTGATTTTTTCGCTTGTGGATTAGGAATAATAATATTTTTTTCTTTAGGCTTTTCCGTGTCAACCTTTTCTCCGCCTCCTTCATTTTCAAATTCTTCAAAATCAAACATTCCGCTCCAACGCGCAATTTTTTCTTCCACTTCTTTTCTGGATTTTCCATAGCGTTCACGCGAAACAGCTATTGCCTTTCCTTCATTATTTTCAGTATCAGCTAGACTTATCGGCGGAAGAGAAGTAGCGCTGAAAGCATCTCCGGCAATACCATCGATCATGAGCTTCAAATACATTTGATATTTGGAAAGATTCACAATATCGTTCATTAAAAAAACAGGATCGAATTCTTTTTCCAAAGCCTCAGCATCTTCCGCTCCAACGCGAAAAGAAACGATTGTTCCAACGTTGCCAAAAATGGCATCTCGCACTGTGGTATTGCCATCAAAAATCAACTGATTGACATATTGATGCGCTAAAATTAAAGCTAAACGATATTTTCTAGCTTCGGACAAAATATTAGCAAAAGATTCAGTGGCGAAATTTTGAAATTCATCCACATAAAGAAAAAAATCTTTTCTTTCATTTTCTGGAATTTCTACTCGTCCCATTGCCGCCAACTGAATTTTAGTCACAATCATTCCGCCCAAAAGTCTCATGGCATCCTCTCCAATTCTCCCCTTAGAAAGATTAACAATTAAAATTTTCTCATTATCCATAATATCTCGCATATCAATGGAAGATTTTGGTTGCCCTACGATATGACGAATGACAAAAGATGACAAAAATTGTCCCACTTTGTTTTGAATAGCCGCTACGGCTTCTTTTCTGAATTTATCTTCCCATTTATCAAATTCATTCAGCCAAAAAGATTTCACCACCGGATCTTTTATCTTTGGATAAACTCTTTTTCTATAATCTTTGTCACTCATCATTCGATTCACTCCAAGCATTGTCGAACCAGGATAATCTAGTAGTGCCAAAATCGTATTGTTCAAAATATATTCCATTCTTGGACTCCAAACATCTGGCCAGATTTTTTTGAAAACTCCCATCATGCCAGAAGCCACCAAATGTTTTTTGTCCTCCTCGACTGATTCCAGAATGTTAAAAGCAATTGGAAATTCTTTGTCCGCCGGATTGAAATAGACCACATCATTTATGCGATTAGCCGGAATAGCTCGAAGCATTTTTTCTGCGCCTTCACCGTGCGGATCAACATAGCACATTCCCCGGCCAGCTTGAATATCTTGAATCGCCATGTTTTCCAACATGTTAGATTTTCCCATTCCAGTCTTTCCAATCACATACATATGACGCCTACGGTCATCTGTTTTTATCCCAAAACTTCTTTCTTGATTCCTAAAATTAGTTTTAGCAAATAAGTTAATATCACCCATTGTAATTTTTGTAATTAATAAAATTTTTCGTATTTTGTTCGTAGATTCGCATTAAATTCGTAGATTCGCATCGGTTTATTCTATTGGTAAATTAGCCGGCGCACTACCCAATCTTCCCGCAGTTCTTTGTACCGCAGGTGATTTTACTCCCATATCAGGGAAATGAAACACTGTCGCCAATTCTTTGGTAGAAAAAATCATATTCACTCCATCCATATTACGAAATCTATAGCGATTCAGAAGTTTTCTTTTCCTTATATTAGCTCTTGGCTCAGTAAAAAATATTTTTCCATAAGTTTTAGAAATATCTTCCGGCTTAAACTGATTAAAATTCAAATCATTAAATTGTTTCAATGCCCCGATAAAAGAAGTTTTATATGATCCATCCCAACTATCTTTTTTTGCCAAATAAATATAGCGCATTTTTGTTTTGAAAAGATTTCTCCCTAGATTTTCTTCAGTAGCTTTCAAAAGATCTTTTTCCCCCGGAGAAAGTCGAAATTCCAATGGCCCCAATTCTTCTTTTTTTGCTGCTGCAAATTCTACGGGAGCCGACAAGCCCTTGGTTAAATTAGAAAAAACGTCTATCAGATGTCCGCCAAGTCCCATTACCTCAACCACTTTTTCTCCTTTGAGTTTTTTTAACACATCCATATGCTCTTTCTTTTTTGCTTCTGGCTCTGGCAAGGGTTGCAAAACGTATTGAAGCCAAATGTGCTGCCCAGGACCAAGCGATCCGATTATTTCCGCAATAGCCGACATTGGATCATTCATTTCTCCTGAAACAGTTTCTTCAAATCTGTCATAAGTCTTAATTGGAATCGGACCTTTGGCTACAAATTCAAAATCAGTCCCCCAAAGATCCCAATCTTTGTTGGGAATAATTTTCGGAAAATTTGCCGTATAGTCGGGCACCTCCAAAACTTCTGCGTCTGGATATTGTGCATAGATATTAGCTTCCACAAGTCCCAAAAATCTTTTTTGCGTGCGGATATAGAAATGGAGCTTTCCTTCTTCTCCCACAATTTCCAAACTAAAACGGTCGTGTTCCCAAGCTCCTTTTAAATATTCATCAAAAGTGTTGTATGTCGACAAGACTCCAGCCATACTGGAAAAAATAGTTTCCATCATTTTGGGACCTTTTTCAATCTCTCGTGGAGGAATTATCTCCACAAATGTCCACTGCTGAAGCCTTCGCCAAGAAATAACAGATTTGACAAGAGTGAAGTCTTTCCAAATAATTTTGAAAATATACCAAAACATTATCGGCAATATAATCCACCAAAAAAAACTGATGGCTTGCCACAAGGCTACAAATATTGCGAAGATGTCCGAAGCGTTGTTCATGACATTAAAATGAAATTTTTATTTTATAGTATAAGTCTCGTTTTTTCTCTCAAAAATTTTAGCATTATTCAAATTGATACTAATCGTAGTTTTTTTTACTTTTCGAATTCTCAAAACTTCTTCAATTATCTCTTCTTTTTTCAGAGGTTTTTTCTTTTCCTTCAAAATACTCTTGATCACTTCCTGAATTGTCCCTTCAGAATATCCCCATTCGCGGAGTGCATAGATTCCTCTTCCAATCAAAACGAATCTTTCATCCTTGATTAATTCATTGTGCACAGTTTGCGGATGAGCTTTTCTCTTGCCTAATTCAAATTTGTCAATAAGACTGGCGATTTCCACAAAATGCAAGGGTTTTTTGTGTTCCTTGAGAACTAGATGTACCCTTTCTCGCGTTCCTTTTGGGGAAACTTCCGCCCAATTTTTCATGCCTCTCTTGCCAAACTTATTTTTCTTGATGTTAGCTGAGGTTTTGAGAAAGTTTAGAATTTTTCCTTTTGGCAAATGTGGCAAAGCAGAAAAAAGTTTCTCGATAATTTCCTCGTCACTAAACAACCTCTTTTCTTCTTTGACAATTTTTTCAGCTTCAGTTAAAGTTTTCTTCACCTCAGAAAGTATATCTTCAGAAACTGTCCAAATCTTTTCAAAAACATTTTTTTCTTCAGCTTCTAAAATTCTCTTAGAACAAAGAGCAAAAAACTTTATAGCGTTCGCTTCCGCTTGTCCAGTGGAATTAAATTTTTCAATAATTTCACTTACTTTTATTATACCATCGTTTTGGTTAATTGTAAAAATTATTTTTTCTTCGGCGCTCACAAAGCTTTCATGTTCCGTTTTGGCGGAGATATTTCGAAGCGCTTCAAAAATTATCTGTCGCACTCTTTCTCTTGTTATCCCATAGTGACGCCCAATTTTATCCAGTGTTTCTCGGTTTCCATTCAAAAGACCAAATCTTTTCTGCACTATTTCTCGAGATCGTTGATTCAACCCAGAAAGCAAATCGTTTGATAAACCTAAAAATAGCGATTTTTTGTCGCTTCTGCTCACAATTTCTGAATTTTTTAGTTTATTTTTAATCATTCCTTTGAATTTATTCGTAGATTCGCATGTCATTCGTAGATTCGCATCGCATATTAGTAGACTATTCTAGCATAGATTGAATATTTGTCAAGTTTTTCACTTTTGTGCTACATTGAAAGAGAACTTATGAAATATTTGAACGCGCTAAACAAAATCGCTGGAGTTGGAGCAAAAAAAATGCAGATGCTTTTGAATTTTTTCGAAACTGGTGAAAATATTTGGCACGCCAGCCTAGAAGATCTTAAAAATAGTGCTGTTGGAGAAAAATTAGCCGAAAAAATATTCTTGGAAAAAGCCAATATTAACCCTGATTTTGAATGGGAAAAAATGCAAAAAGAAAATATCCAGATGATTACCCTTCCCGATTCGCTCTACCCTGCCCTTCTCAAAGAAATTAACAACCCTCCATATATTATTTATACAAAAGGAGAATTTAATATAAATGCCTCTCCGATGATTTCCATTGTTGGCTCAAGAAGATACACTGCTTATGGTTCGCAAATTGCCACTAGCCTCGCCAAAGATTTAGCTAGCGCTGGCGTTGTAGTTGTGAGTGGAATGGCGCTTGGCATTGACACCTTCGCTCACCGAGGTGCACTGGACAATGCCGGGCAAACTATTGCTGTTCTTGGCAACAGTTTAGATGATATAAATATTTATCCAAGAAATAATTTCAATTTATCTCGTGAAATAATGAGAAGTGGAGCCCTTGTTAGCGAATATCCGTTGGAAATGCCTGCCGGACCAATGACTTTTCCTGCTAGAAACAGAATTATCGCTGGGCTTACACTTGGAACAATCGTAATTGAAGCGGGAGAAAAAAGCGGTTCACTTATAACAGCTAATATGGCCCTGGAATATAATCGAGAAATTTTTTCTGTGCCGGGTTCAATCTTTTCCCCACTATCTTTCGGCACCAATAATCTCATAAAATCTGGTGCCCGCGTTGTTACGGGGATAAAAGATATCCTGGAAGAATTAGATTTAAACAAAGAAACTGTGAGAAAAGAATTATCTCCAAAAAATCCAACGACTGCTGAAGAAAAAATACTGCTAAAAATCCTTTCCACTGATCCGCTTCACATTGACAATATTGCTAAACTAGCTAAACTGCAAACAGCAATGTGTTCCGGCACACTTTCAATGATGGAAATTAAAGGCTGGGTAAAAAACATTGGCGGACAAAATTATATTCAACTATAATAGGACTTACGCATTTTTCTGAAAATCTATTTATGTAGCCAGTACAATGGCAGGATTGAAATCTATAATTACTATCTATAATCTTAGTTTATTTTTTTGTAATTTCAGCGAACAATAGATTTGAAGAGAAGTGCGTAAGTCCTATATAATTTCCAATCTCTAATAATAAAAATTTATGAAGCTAGTTATCGTAGAGTCTCCAACTAAAGCCAAAACTATTTCTAAATTCCTAGGAAAAAGTTTTATCGTGAAATCATCCTATGGACATGTTCGCGATTTGCCTCAAAAAGAAATGGGCATTGATATCAAGAACAATTTTACCCCAGAATATACCATTCCTTCCAAAGCTTTACCTAGAGTTTCCGAACTTCAAAAATTAGCCAAGAAAGCTAATGAAGTAATTCTCGCAACTGACGAAGACCGTGAAGGAGAAGCCATTTCTTGGCATCTGCAAGAAGCCTTAGGGTTATCCGAAAAAAATACTCAGCGCATAGTTTTTCATGAGATAACCAAAACTGCCATTGAAAAAGCGCTGGCCAATCCTCGTTCAATAGATTTAAATTTAGTTGATGCACAACAAGCAAGGAGAGTTTTAGATCGCTTAGTTGGTTATGAGCTTTCTCCATTTTTATGGAAAAAAATTAGACGCGGACTCTCAGCTGGCCGTGTTCAATCTGTGGCACTGCGTCTTATCGTTGAACGCGAAAAAGAAATTAAGGCTTTCAAACCAGAAGAATATTGGACCATAATAGCTAATTTGAAAAAACAAAAATCTGGCGCTGATGAAATTTTCGAAGCCAAACTTTCCAAAGAAAATGGCAAAGCTTTTGGCAAGATGGGAATAAAGGATAAAAAACAAGCCGGAGCGATGAAAAGTTTTCTAGAAAAAGCTGACTTTGAAATAGAAAATGTTTCTAAAAAAGAAGTTCAAAAAAATCCCCTTCCTCCCTACACTACTTCCACCTTGCAACAAGACGCTAATAGTCGCCTTGGCTACAGCGCCAAACAAACTATGGCTATTGCCCAAAAATTATACGAAGGAATAAATATCGGTTCCGCTGGTTCTGTTGGACTAATTACCTATATGCGAACTGACAGTTTGAATCTTTCTATGGAATCCTTGATTTCTGCTACGAAAAAAATTGAAACTCTTTTTGGAAAAGAATATGCCCTAGCTAGTCCGCGTTTTTTCAAAAATAAATCCAAGGGTGCGCAGGAAGCTCATGAGGCTATCCGTCCAACTTTTCCCGAACATGATCCAGAGTCGATAAAAGAATATCTAGATTCAAAACAATACCGACTATATAAATTAATTTGGCAAAGAATGATAGCTTCTCAAATGGCTAGTGCGATCTTAGACAGTGTCGCAGTAGATATCAGAGCTTTTCAAAAAAATTCCCCGGATATTTATACTTTGCGTGCCAATGGCTCCACCATTAGATTTGATGGCTATCTAAAAATTTATGGAGACAAAATGCCTGTTACCGAAAATATTTTGCCGGAACTAGAAGAAAAAGAAAAGGTTGATTTAGTTGAAATTAAGCCTGAGCAAAAATTTACCACCCCGCCCGCCCGCTACAGCGAAGCTGCCCTTATTAAAACTATGGAAGAATTTGGCATTGGCCGACCATCCACTTATGCGCCAACCATTTCCACTATCATCGACAGAAAATATGTAGAGAAAGATGAAAATAGAAAACTCTTTCCACTGGAAATAGGTTTTGTTGTTAGTGATCTTTTGGCAGAGCATTTTTCCCAAATTGTTGATTATAAATTTACCGCAAAAATGGAAGAAGACTTAGATGAAATTGCTGAAGGTAAAAAAGAATGGGTGCCGGTGATCAAAGATTTTTATGTACCATTTCACAAAAATCTCAAAGAAAAAACCAAAGAAGTGACCAAGGAAAGTTTTCAAGAAAAACTTGGGACAAGTTGTCCAGAATGTGGCGGGGATTTGATTGTGAAATTTGGTCGCTTTGGAAAATTTGTGGCTTGTTCCAATTATCCAAATTGCAAGCATACTGAAAAAACAGAAGATGAAAAAAAGATTGAAGAAGGCATTGAAAAAGAAAATGGCAAAGAAGCTTGTGAACTTTGTGGCGCACCAATGGCAATAAAAAGAGGTAAATTTGGAATGTTTCTGGGTTGCAGCGCCTATCCTAATTGCAAAAATATCAAAAAAATCGAAAATAAAACTGGCGTAAATTGTCCTAAGTGTGGCGTGGGAGAAATCGTTGAACGAAAATCTAAGCGCGGGCGCAGTTTCTATGGTTGCAATACTTATCCTAAATGTGATTTTGCTATTTGGAACAAACCCAATGGAGAAATTTGCCCTAAATGCAAAGGCCTTCTGGTTTTTGCGGCGAAAAATAAAATCAAATGTTCCGCTAAGGAATGTGATTTTGAAAAAGAAAATCAAGACTAGAATGTACTACTTCTTATGATAACTATTGAAGATGTAATAAAAAATTCCAAACTTACTATGGATTCTCGTCGAGAAGCTTTGATTAGAAGTGCTTATCAGACAGCTCTTAATGCACATATTGGTCAAAAAAGAAAATCGGGCGAAGACTATATTCAGCACTCATTACATACCGCCTTAAATCTAGCCCATATGGGAATGGGCTCAAAAACAATTTCCGCGGGACTCTTGCATGATGTTCCAGAAGACACCCAAGTCACATTGGAAGAAATAGAAAAAAATTTCGGACCGGAAATTGCCAAAATGGTTGATGGGGTAACAAAGCTTGGAAAAATAAAATTGCGCGGAGCAAAAGAAGAAAATTATTTGGAAAATCTTCGCAAAATGTTTTTGGCTATGGCTGAAGATATTCGCGTGGTGATAATCAAACTAGCTGATCGGTTGCATAACATGGAAACGCTCGAAAGTTTGCCACCAGAAAAACAAGAGCGAATTGCCAGAGAAACGCTGGATGTTTTTGCGCCCATTGCCAATCGACTGGGAATTGGAGAGATGAAAGGCAACCTAGAAGATTTGGCTTTCAAATTTTTGGATAAAGAAAACTATCAGTATACTGCCAAAATATCCGCCGAACAAAAAGAAGCTATGAAAAAATACATTGATGTTATGGTAGCAGAGCTAAAAAAAGAATTGTCTCAAGAAAAAATTCAAGTCCTCGAAATTTTTGGCCGATCCAAACGACTGTACAGTCTTTTCCAAAAACTCAAAAAACATGATATGGACATTGGAAAAATTTATGATTTAGCTGGCATTCGAATCATCGTACCAGAAATTGTCAATTGCTATGAAACACTGGGCATTGTACACAAAAAATATAGACCGCTAGTTGGACGCATTAAGGACTACATTTCCTTGCCAAAACCTAATGGCTATCAATCCATTCACACTACAATTTTTGGACCAGCCGGAAATTTTTTGGAAATTCAAATTCGCACCAAACAAATGGATGATGAAGCAGAATTTGGAATTGCCGCCCATTGGATATATTCTGAAAAGAAAAAAACTTTCAAAAATTTCTTCTTTCGCGAAAAAGCCAAGGTTCCGGAGAAAGAAATTGCTTGGGTAAAACAACTGCGCGAATGGCAAAATGAACTTGGCAAGGATGACAAAGAATTTATAGAAAGTCTCAAGATTGATTTTTTCAAAAATCACATTTTTGCTTTTACTCCGAAAGGTGATGTTATTGATCTGCCCGAAGAAGCCGCCCCTATTGATTTTGCCTATAGGGTGCACAGTGAAATTGGTGACCGCGCTATGAGCGCCAAAGCAAATGGTAAGATGGTGCCACTGGACTATAAAGTAAGAAATGGGGACGTACTTGAAATACTCACCACTAAAGATCACAAAAACCCCAGCCGAGACTGGCTTCGCTTCGTCAAAACCTCCGCCGCCAAATCACATATCAAAAAGTTTATGAAGAAAGAAGGGATGATTTAGTTAGTCGTTGCGGTTACGAAACCAAATATAAATTATAAGTGCGAAAATTAGAAAGATTGAAATTAAAAGCGTTGCAAATGGTTCCGTTCCACTTAGTTTTTCTGTGAGCCACGAAAAATAAGTCGGCCAATATACGCCAATAATTTTTTTATAAAATTCAACAGCTACTTGAATAATTTTTTCTAACATCTAATTATTTTATCTTCCCTAAAATATTATTCAGTTCTTCTTTGGAATAATATTCAATCACAATTTGCCCACCACCACCTGATTTTTTTATTTTTATAATATTATAATCCTGATTGGCTATCTTCAATTGGATTTTCTTTTATCTTTTGAAGAATATAACTTTTTAAGTCTTCTGCGTTTTGTTTCTTAAGTCCTGGGATATTCACTTTATTCCCAGAAGAACCAACGCCCTCATTTTGTCCATAAGCAGTAGCTTTTGAACCATAGCTCTTGTTCCACCAGCGTTCACCACTGCCACCACCTGCCTGCGAAGCGTTTTCAACTCTCAAAGTAGCCAATCCAAAAATTCTATCAAATAAATCTTGTTTAACAAAAACATTCTGAATAACTCCATAAGGCAAGCTTCTTCGCTTTTTTGATATAACTCCTTGTTTTATATCGAAAAATTTATCATCCAGTGAATAATGAAAATTTGCTCTAATTAGAGGATTAACAATTAACATAATAGGTATAGCTAAAACAAGATAAGGAAAATAATAACCAAAAAATAAAGCAACCACATTTAATAAAATGATAATGATAGGGGCTTTAAAAATCCAAAGCTTTGTGATGGGATAATTTTTTTCTGTTATTACTTGTGAAATATTTTCCATATTTTTATTGATTAGGTTGATTATTGTTTAAATTTTGATTATTTTTTCTACCAATTTTTTGTTGAACAGTTTGTAATAAAAATCCACGCAAACCATCGGCCGCCACTTTTTCTACACCATCTATATGAGCTTCCATGCCAGAGGAAATCGTCGCACTAGACAAATGAACATCATAAATTCCAAATAATCTATCCAGTAAATCCTGATCGACATAAACATCCTGCACTCTTTCGTATGGAATTGTAATTTCGCTTGGTGTGATTGGTCCTTTTTTAATGATAATAAAATCATCCGTAAGATCATAAAAATACACCGAATAATACCACTTTTGATAAAAATATGTCCCGAATATAATTAAGGCCATTAATCCAAAGATTGCCAATGTTATTATTCCTGCTATCCCCGCAGAGCTTTTATTATTTACAACAACAGCAACAGTGACAAAAAGCCAGATTATAAATAATAATATTGACCAAATTAATGTTCCTGCTACGGTTTTCTTGAGAACTTTTTTCGTACTCAGGGGGAACTGTTCCCTCGTTTTGCTCATTGAGATCTTCATTTTTTTATTAAATTATTTTAATTAAATACTACCTTCCTTCTAAATTTAGTATATCATATTTACCAACCTCCGCTAGCGCCTCCGCCTCCGGAACTCCCGCCACCAAATCCACCAAAACCTCCACCACCGGAGGACCCTCCTGACCAAAATCCACCTTTTTTACCACCTTTTGTTTTTAATAAGCTCTTAAGATCTTTTTTCCAAAATGTATTATATTTCGAAAGATAAAAATCAAGCAGAAGGCTAATTGGTATAAGAATAAAAGACCAAAGTAATCCATTATACAAACTTTCTTTTAAAATTCCAATTGAAGTTCCAATCATTCCTCCGAATATCCCACCTGCTACCCAGCTTTTATTTTTACCTAATACACCAAGAATTAACCTTACTAATATATAAGGAATATAAAATCCAGAATAAACAGTTATCAAAAGAAGTGTTAACAAAAGAATCCCAATAATAAATTGCAGAACACCTAGGATTCCAATGGGATGTTTTATTGAATATACAGAATCAACAATCGGTTGCGACTCTCTTAATTTTTTTTCTATCTCTTGAATTTTTACTTTTTGCTTAGCATCTTGAAGAATAATATTTTCTCCGTTAATTGAAGCAACAATTTTATCCACTGCTCCATTTATTCCAGAATAATAATCACTTTTTTGAAAAGCTGGTCTCATTATATCGCTAATTATCCAGCTAGCCTGTGCATCCGTAAGCGTGCCTTCTAGACCATAGCCAACCTCAATTCTCATTTTCTTGTCAGAAAGTGCGACCAAAACCAACACGCCATTATCTTTATCTTTTTTGCCAATGCCCCAGTCCTTGAAAAGTTCAACTGCAAAATTTTCAACTGTATCATCCTTCAAGCTTGGGACAGTCACCACAGAAATTTCATTGCTTGAGTTTTTTTCAAATTGTGAAAGCTTGCTTTCCAGCGTTTGTTTTTGTTCTGCGCTTAATATTCCTGCATAATCATTAACAAATCCGGTTGGAGTTCCCGGATTATAATAAGCTTTTACTGGAAAAGCAAAAAATATAAAAAGAAGTAGCGAAAATTTTATGATTCTAGAAATCATTTTTTAGTTGTTTTTTAAATCAACCTTTGGAGCATTTTCAGATCCCTTCGTAGCTTCAAAATAATTTTTTTCTGAAAATCCTAAAGAATTTGCAATCCATTTGTCTGGAATTCTTTTGATCATAACATTGAAATCTTTGACTGAATCATTATATCTTTTTCTTTCAACGCTAATTCTATTCTCTGTTCCTTCTAATTGCGCCATGAGTGTTTGTACATTATCGGATGATTTTAATTGTGGATAATTTTCCATTACTGCTAAAAGTCTAGCAAAAGCGCTATCCACTTGAGTAGCAGCTTCAACTTTCTGATTAGCATTTGTTGCGCCTGCATAGCGAGTTCTAGCCTCAGCTAAATCACCAAATATTTTTTGTTCTTGATTCATCACGCCCTTAACGGACTCAACAAGATTTGGAATTAAATCTATTCGTCTTTGATATTGCGTTTCCACTTGCGCCCATTGATTGTCAATGTTTTCATTGGCAGTTATGAGTTTATTATACGTTAGCCAAATATAACCACCAACAATAACTACGACTACCCCCAAAATTAGCAATGTTTTTTTCATAGTTTTGTTTATTAAAAATAATTATTTATAAATTTATTTTATCTTCCCCAAAATATTATTCAATTCTTCTTTGGAATAATATTCGATCACAATCTGCCCACCACCACCTGATTTTTTTATTTTGACTTTGGTGCCAAGGATGCCGATTAGTTCGTCTTCCAAGCTTTTGGTTTCCGGGTCAACGACAATGTTTCTTTTATGAGAGTGGACAGTCACTTCCTTGGTTTTGTCTTCCGTTTGACGCACAGTCAAACCATTTTTGATTATCAGTTCATAGAAAGCTCTTTGTTTTTCTGGGTTAGGAATAGCCAAAAGCAACTTACAATGTCCTTCCGTAATTTTTCCTTCCACTAGAGCTTTTTGAATTTCAATTGGTAAATTCAAAAGTCGAACTTTGTTGGCTACTGAACTTCGATTTTTTCCTAATTTTTTTGCAACCTCTTCTTGTGTAAGAGCGAATTCATTGGTAAGTTTCAAATATGATTTAGCCTCTTCAATTGGATTTAAATCTTGGCGTTGAATATTTTCAATAATCGCCAATTCTAGTTTTTGTTGATCAGTTGTTGTTTCTCGCATAATCACCGGCACAACAGCGAGGCCGGCAATTTTAGCTGCCTGAAAACGCCGTTCACCAGCAATAATTTCATATTGCCCACCAGATTTACTCACTGTGATCGGCTGAATTATTCCATGTTCTTTTATAGAATCAGCCAACTCTTGAAGTTTTACTTCATCAAAAACCGTTCGTGGCTGATAGGGATTAGGCACAATTTTTGAAATTTCAATTTCTTCTATGCCATTTTTCTCTTCAGAAACGTTCGCGATTGGTTTTCCAGAAGCACCAAAATAGTTGAAATCTTCTGCTGGCTTATCAATTTTTTTTGATTTCTGAGGAATGAGTGATGACAGTCCTCGACCAAGTCCATAATTCTGAGCCATAAATTTATTTTTTATTTTTTTAAACTGAAAAATCCTTTTTATTATTATTTTTATCTAGTTCGATAATTTCTTTGGCTAGATTTTTGTAAGCTCTCGCGCCTTTGGAAAGCGAATCAAAACTCAAAATTGATTTGCCAAATCCTGGGGCTTCCGCCAAACGAATTGAACGAGGGATAACACTCTCAAAAACATGCCCCGGAAAATGATCCTGCACTTCTTTGACTACTTGACGCGCCAAACGATTTCGCTTGTCATACATCGTGAGAAGTGCGCCCATAACCTTAAGTTCAGGCTGAAGATTTTCTTTGATAAGATTAATAGTATTTAGAAGTTGACTAAGACCCTCCAAAGCAAAGTATTCTGTTTGCACGGGAATAATAATTTCATCGCTCGCTACCAGACCATTAATTGTGAGGAGTCCGAGACTTGGTGGAGAATCAATTATAATGTAGTCGTAGTTAGTTCTAATTTCTCGTAGAACATTGTACAGTCGAAACTCACGATTATCCATATGCACAAGCTCAATCCCCGCTCCGGCCAAATCCTGCGAAGCAGGAATCAAATCATGGCCGAAAGTTTCTGTACGCATAATGATTTTCGACGGATGTTCTCCGAGTATCATTGAGTGATAGAGACTTTTTTCAATTTCTCTGACATTTAGTCCCAGTCCAGAAGAAGCATTGCCTTGTGGGTCAAGGTCCACAAGCAAAACAAACTTGCCCAGCTCCGCCAAATAGGTTGCTAGGTTAATGGCTGAGGTAGTTTTGCCCACTCCGCCCTTTTGATTGACTAATGAAATAATCTTTGCCATAATCTATAAGTCTATTATACTACAAATGTATCTTATGACAAAATAATATAAATATGCCCAAGTGGCGGAATTGGTATACGCGCGCGACTCAAAATCGCGTGGGAGTAATCTCTTGAGAGTTCGAGTCTCTCCTTGGGCACAAAAGTTATATTTTCTTACCTATTATAATAATATTTTTCTTGTTAAGCACAAGAGATTTTTCAATTTGGAAGCCAGCCTGCCAGAAAAGCTTTTCCAATTCTTTTTTTCTAAACATATGATGAAAGCGATTGAAGATTTCTTCTTGATTGTTTTTGAAAGGTATGTTAATATTTTTTTCCCAAAGATTTTTTGGATTTAGCCAATATTTCCAATATCTCTTCTGCCATAAATTCCAAACGCTGATTATGACCATCCCGCCAGGCTTTGTCACGCGATAAATTTCTTTGGCCATCCTTTGCGCGTGACCAGAAGGAAAATGATGAAAAACTGAAATGGACACGACACTGTTGAAAAAATTGTCAGGAAATGGTAGAATGTCCGAACTGGATATTTTTTGAAAATTGACCCCCTCTTTTGCATATTTCTCCTTGGCGATATCAATTAGTTTTTGTGAAACATCCACGCCAAAATATTCTTGCCTTCTGTCTTTCAGCATTTCCAAAAAACGCCCGTTGCCACAACCAAAATCCAAAATTTTCCCATCATCAGGAATGTATCCTCGAATAAATTCAAAATCCCTCCAAAAATATTTTCGAGTATTGGAAAATTTCTCCACCATCAAATCATAACCGTTTTCAATGTCTCTTAAAATTTTATCCTCCATCTCCATAATAAATAAATTGAATGATTAAAATTTTCGATAAATTACTGCTTGAGAGTCCAGAAATTATCCAAAATTTTTCTGTTTCCGCCGTTGGTTGTCAGAAAAATTTTGGCAAGAATTTCTAGGACTCGAGTTTAATTTAGAGAAAATTTTAATTATTCAATTCCCCAACTCCCCCCATGCTTAAATCCTATGACAATTTCATAAAACTAGCAACCCAAACCAAGATTTCAAATCCTGAGCTCTTTTTGAAACGCAAAAAAGAAATTTGCAAAAATTTGGGACTGCCACTCCCAACCAACGCTGACATTCGCGAACTTTATGAAAAAATGATTACTCAAAAAAAAATCAAACGCAATCCGGATTTAGAAAATTGCCTTTTTAGCAAAAAAATTCGCACCGATTCTGGCGTGGCTGTGGTGGCAGTGCTTACTAAAAGTTATCCTTGTCCAGGCAAATGCATTTATTGCCCCGATGAAGTGGAAATGCCCAAAAGCTATCTCTCAAATGAACCAGCTGTGATGCGCGCCATTTCCGCTAAATTTAATCCTTATCTTCAAGTGCAAAGAAGAATTCACGCCCTAGAACTCAACGGCCACAAAACTGACAAAATAGAGATTATCGTGATGGGCGGAACTTTTTCCTATCTGCCAAAAAGTTATCAAAATAAATTTGTTTTGGAGTGTTTTCGGGCTTGTAATGATTATCCGAAATCAAGAAACAAGAATCAAGAAACAAGAAACAATATTGAAATAAAATTAAAAACGGAACAGAAGAAAAACGAGACGGCTAAACATAGAATAATCGGACTGACACTGGAAACACGACCGGATTATATCGACGCAGAAGAATTGATTAATTTTAGAAATCTTGGATGCACTCGAGTGGAACTCGGGGTGCAAAGTATTTTTGACGATGTATTAGAAAAAAATAAACGCGGACACAATGTCCAAAGAACTATCGAAGCTACAAAACTGCTCAAAGATTTTGGTTTCAAAATCAACTATCATATTATGCCAGGGCTTCTCGGCTCCAGCATCAAAAAAGATTTTCAAATGTTTGAAAAACTTTTTTCTGATCATAATTTCCAACCTGATATGCTCAAGATTTATCCGACTGTCGTTATTCGCCAAAGTCCACTGTATAAAATATGGAAAGCCGGGAAATATAAAGCACTCACCGACAAAAGTTTTGAAAAATTTATCCTGCGCGTTAAAAATGAAATTATTCCACCTTATATTCGCATCTCTCGCCTGGTGCGTGATGTACCCGAAAGTTCCATTATCGCCGGACCAAAAGTTTCCAATCTCCGCCAACTAATCGCCAAAAATTCCACCTGCCCTTGCATTCGTTGTCGTGAAGTGCGATCCGATTATAGTCTCAAAGAAAAAATAATTTTGCATCGCATTGACTATCCCTCCAGCGACGGCCAAGAAATATTTTTAGAATATTCAACGCTCCCTCTCCTTGATAAGGAGAGGGCTGGGGTGAGGTCTAAGCTTTTCGCACTTTTACGCCTAAGAATAAATAACGAAAAAAGCATAGCCCCGAATGTTCTAAAAAATTCTGCTATAATAAGAGAAGTGCATACTTATGGTAAAATGAATCAGATCAACCAAAAAGATAATATTTCTCCTCAACACATCGGTCTTGGAAAAAAACTAATCCTCGAGGCCGAAAAAATCACCAAAAAAGAATTTGGGCTTGATAGAATTGTAGTAATTTCCGGCGTCGGCGTGCGTGGATATTATCGAAAATTGGGGTATAAATTGAAAGATAGTTATATGGTGAAGAAAATATAGCCTCCTAAAAAAATGGACAAGGCAAGCTAATTATGCTAATCTTAAGATATGTCAAAACAACAAATGATTCAAATTTTAAAAAGTTTTCAAAAATCCCCAGCAAAAAGCAAAATGCGTCAGGATTATTTTGGTATGTTTATAAATAAAATGGTTTATCGAACGACTAAAAGTGAAAATTCTGAAGTAACGCAAAAAATGGTAAAAAAAGTTTTGCAAAAAGCTTAATTTCAATACGATGAAAAAAAGAAAAGGCGAAACCAGCTACAAAGAAACGTCTTTCGGTATTATCCCACGCTCCAAATTAATTCCTTTAGAAATTGAAGGAATAAAGAAGGCATGGGATTTTATTTTGCAAGAAAACGAAAAAGGCAATTTGCCTCTCACGCCAGAATTCATAAAGCAAATTCACAAAATTGGCTTTAATTGGATTTTTCCAAAAATGGGTGGCCAATATCGAAACATTGAAGTTAAGGTTTCAAAGCATATCCCACCGAAATTTTATTTGGTACCGCAACTTATGCTTGAATTTACTCAAGACTTGCAAATAAGAACGCACCATTTGCCAAAAATTGATGACAGTAAATTTCTCGATGAATTGATTTTTTTAATCGCTTGGGCACATCATAGATTTTCTTGGATTCATCCGTTTCAAGATTATAATGGGAGAATCGGCAGATTGTTAAATAATATTATTCTACTTAATTTAAACTTGCCACCAATCGAACTAAAAGTCGAAACAATTTCAGGAAGAAATAATTATATCAAAGCTTTGCAACTTGCAGATGATCATAATTATTCAAAATTAGAAAAAATAATTAGAAAAGCAATTGAAGAATCCGTTAGTGAATTAAGTTTTAAAAAATAACTGTAAAAATTTATTTTTAATTTCAAAATTATGGAACAAATAAATCAAAATTTTAATTATTCCCCAAATAACAAGAAGGAACAGCTAATAAAGATTGTTTTCGTTTCTTCAATTTTTATTATAAGCTTATTGATAGCTTTTTTTATAAATTCCAAAAAAAATAATAATAACATATCCGACTACGGCTCAGATAGATATAAAGTAAGCAAAGAATTTTCCAACATTCTTGATTGCAATATATCTGAAGATACTTTAGCCTATAACCGTAGCCATAATCGATCTTCCTATGAAACAGTTGGGAATTGTTATGCGTACTTTGCCACCCAGAAAAATGATATCTCTTTTTGCAATCAAACAATCAATGCTTTTCCCGCAACATTCACAATCAATCTATATGGCGAACCAACAAAAGAAAGCACTGCTTTTGATAAACAAGCTGCAGTAGAACACTGTATTGAAGGAACGAGCATAAGATTAGCAAAAATAAAAAACAATTGTGATTTTTGTGATAATTTGAAAACTTCCTCATTTGGTCGCCTTCATAAAGATAGTTGCCTTGATAATTGTTCCATTACAGCAAGAAACAGCAACGCATGCAAGAAATCTAATAATACTATAAAATCATGTGGTTCATACTTTTTTTCAGGAAAAAGCCAGCAAAATTTATATTCCATTATCTTAGTTATTATTATTTTTTCACTATTGACCTATTTTATACCTCAAACATCTCAACAAAAAATTATTGGTGCAAATATATCCCTCAAGAAAAATGTGCGTAATTTAGTGTTAATAAGTGGTATATTTGTTATATATTCTTTAATTGCATTAATTTATCTAAAAAATATAGGGTCCTGTCGCTTAATGGAAACCTGCCCCAGCGAAGCAAATATATTTTATCTCTCTATTCCATTAATGTTTTTTGTATTTTTTGTATTTTCTATTAAATACTTTATTGATATTTTTAAGGCATCAGAGAAGATGAGTATATCCAACAAAATATTTTTTGTTTTTATTGTTTTATTATGGGCATCTATTATTTTTTTCAATGCTATTGGTAAATTTTAAATTAAAACCTAAATAATTTTTAATTTCATAAAAAATATGCCAAAAATAATCATCGCGTCTGGTCCAGTGATCGTGGAAAATAATAAAGTCTTATTAGATAAAGATTATAAAGAAGATATTTGGAAATTTTGTGGTGGAAAAATTCAAGAAAATGAAAGCTTGATTGAAACTGCAAAAAGAAGATCTAAAGAAGAATTAGGAATTGAAATTGAAATTTTAGACGAAAAACCATTCCTACTTCACACAAAAAAAGAAACCCCCGAGGGGAATTTCGATGTTATCTTGGTTCACTTTTTAGCCAAAAGAATTGGCGAAATAATTCCGGGAGAAGATATTCGAAAATGGGACTGGCTAAATATCAATAATCTCCCAGAAGATCTTGCCCCAAACATCCTACCAACACTTAAACATTTTGGGTTTATAAAATAAAACTCTTAACCACTCTCAAAATCCCCTCTTCGTCGAGTCCAATTTCTTTGAGAAGTTCTTCGCGGGTTCCGTGTTCGAGAAATTTATCGGGAAGACCAAGATTTTTAACTTTCACTTTCAAATTTTCTTTGGCTAAAAATTCGTTAACCGCACTACCTGCTCCGCCAGCAATTGTATTGTCTTCGATGGTGACAAAATATTTATGCGTCTCGGCTAAATTTTTCAGCATTTCTTCATCCAGTGGTTTGACAAATCGCATGTCCACCAAGGTCGCGTCCAGTTCTTCCGCGTTTTTTTTGCAATTTTCTAGCATCGTGCCAAAAGACAAAATCGCCACCTTTTTTCCTTCTCTAATAATTTTCGCTTTGCCAATTTCGAGAGAATTATATTTCTCTTGATTATATTTTCCGCTTCCGCCTCCTCGAGGATAACGCACCACCGCCGGCCCTTTATGCTTATATCCGGCACTGAGCATAGCAAAGCATTCATTTTCGCAGGATGGCGCCATAATGACTAAATTTGGGACCGCCCGAAGAAATGAAAGATCAAAACTGCCATTATGAGTCGCACCATCCGGCCCCACAACGCCCGCTCTGTCAATTGCAAAAAGCACATCCATATTTTCCAAAGCCACGTCATGAATAATTTGATCATAGGCTCTTTGCAGAAAAGAAGAATAAATTGAAACGACCGGCTTGGCTCCTTGCGCAGAAAGACCCGCCGAAAAAGTGACGGCGTGTTGTTCAGCGATTCCTACATCGTGAAAACGCTCAGGGAAAATTTTGCGAAACTGTGAAAGGCCTGAACCCTCGCACATTGCCGGTGTAATCGCCTGAAGCTTTTCATCTTTTCTCGCTTTTTCACAAATCCAATCAGAAAAAACATCTGAGAAAGTTATTTTTTTGGTACTACTGCCATTTTTTTTGCCAGTCTCCAAGTCAAAAGGCGCCACCGCGTGCAAAGAAAATTCATCCTTTTCGGCCTGCGCATACCCCTTACCCTTTGTCGTCACTACATGCAAAAATTTTGGACCCCTAATCTTTTTTAGATTGGATAGAACTTCCACCAAATTTTTCACATCATGCCCATCAATTGGCCCATAATATTCAAAACCTAGTTGTTCAAAAAGCGTGGAAGGCACCAACATTCCCTTGGCTTGTTTTTCTGCTCGACGCAAAAATTTTTCCAGAATTGGAACCCGACCGAAAAATTTCCGCCCTTTTTCGCGCACGCTCACAAAAGAAGATGATGAAATTATTTTTGTCAGATATTTTTCCAAACCACCCACATTGGGCGAAATCGACATTTTATTGTCGTTGAGCACCACTAGCATATCGACACCAACATCCCCCGCGTGATTCAATGCTTCAAACGCCATCCCTCCAGCCAGTGCGCCATCTCCAATCACTGCCACAATTTGTGGGGCATTTTTTTTGTTTCTATTGGCAAGCGCCATACCGCAAGCAGAACTAATTGAGGTGCTAGTGTGACCGACACTACACGCATCGTATTCACTTTCGGTTTTTTTGGGAAAAGGGGCTAATCCGCCATATTTTCTAATAGTATGTAGTTTATCTTTTCTCCCCGTAAGCATTTTATGCGGATAAGCTTGATGACCCACATCCCAAATCAAAATGTCTTTTGGGGTATCAAAAGTATAATGCAGAGCCACTGTGAGCTCCACCACTCCAAGATTTGAACCAAAATGTCCGCCAGATTGCGAAACGCTCTCAATCAAAAAATTGCGGACTTCTTCGCAAAGTTCCGGCAATTTTTCTGGCGGAGTTTTTTTCAAATCCGCCGGAAAGTTAATATCATCTAATATTTTTTTAGCCTTTTTTTCTTCCATATTTTGCAATCTTTATTCTACGCTAAAAAAGGAAATCAATCAACTTCCAGAAGCTAATCTTCGGGTTAGCCCGAAGCTTAGCTTCTGTTTTGCCATTGCCCTTTAAATAGTGATTAACAATTTCTTGCGACCGCAAAATATTGTTCATCATAATTTATTACAGAAAATACAAAAGTGATATAATGATTTTATTTTTTTCCTGCTAATTGCCCACAAGCCCCTTCGATGTCTGCACCAAGGCTTCTTCTGATTGTGCAGTTAATTTTATTCTCAAGTAGATAATTTCTAAATTTCACGGTTTGTTCCGCGCTAGAAGAAATGAACTTATCTTTACTATCTGTTGAATTGTATCGAATCAAATTTACATGCAAAAGTTGCGATTTTTTGAAAGAGTTAATATATTTTAATAAATTTTTAGCATCTTTCTCACTATCATTAATTTTGGAAAACAGAATATATTCCAAAAAAACTTTTCGATTAGATATCTGGAAATATTTTTCCAACTCAATTTTCAATTTTTCCAAACTTAGATTTTTATTCGCCGGCATAAACTCATCTCTTTTTTCATCTTGGGAAAAATGCAATGACACTGCCAGATTCACTTGTGGGAAATCTTCGGTTAATTTTTCTATCCCGCCAGGGATTCCCACTGTCGAAATTGAAATTGAACGCGAACCAAAAGCCATACCTTTTGGATCAGATAATATTTTCAAACTTTCTAAAACCTCTTCCCAATTCAAAAACGGTTCCCCCATCCCCATATAGACGACATTATTCAATATGCCTCCTCTCCCTTTGGGAGAGGATGTCGCGTACTCGCGACAGGAGAGGGGGCGGGCTGAATCATTTTTCAAATATTGTTTCCAAAACAAAACCTGATCAACAATTTCTTCGGCCGTCAAATTTCTTTTGAATCCCGCTTGCCCTGTCGCACAAAAAGCGCAACTCATTGGACAACCAACTTGGCAAGAAATGCAGACTGACCAAATATCAACTTTTGGAGAAATCAAAACTGTTTCAATTTTGTTGCCATCGGACAATTTCACGAGTGCCTTAGCCGAATTACCATCTTTGGAAACCAAGACCTTTTCCACCTCAAATGAAAGTATTTTCTCTTTTTCCAAAACGCTTCTCAACTCTTTCGGAATCGTCGAAATTTCCGAAAAACTCGAAATCCCATCTTGATAGACGGCCTTTTTTATCTGCCCCAACCGAAATTTTGGTTGTTTCTGATCTTTTAGAATTTGTTCGATTTTTTGGATATTCATAAGTATTCTATATAGTTTTTTACCTTAAATAAAGCCATAATTTGAAATTTCAATTTTTTCAAAAAAATTCAACTCTATTTTAAGAGTTAATCTTGAACATTTCCTATCTATATAAGCGAGGGGGATAATTTTTTGTTTTTAATTCCTGTTTGAGAATGCGGATTTTTTCTAAAATTTTTCGTATCAGCCATTAACTTAGAAAAATTTTAGATAAAAAATGCGCATTCGAGTTAATTAAAAACAAAAAATTATATCTCGAGCGCCTCCCACGCATCCTCCGGCACATAAATATCCTTGCCTTTCGGACTCACCCCCGGATAAATCCACGCCGAGATTATTTTTGTTTTTGATGTATTTTTTTCTTTTGTTTCTTGTTCCTTGTTTCTTGTTCCTTGTTTCTGTATCATCACCCAAACCTCTTTTTTAGTTTTTTTCGTGTCTTTCCTTTTCATCACCGCCGTAGTTTTGGGCGCGATGCCGGTTTCAGTTCGATCAGGTCGCCTGATAACACTCTTGACTGCCGTCGGACTCAAGCCATATTGAAGAAGTTTATATTTAGAATGATTGGTCCAAAAAAATTCTCGGGTGTTTTTGATTGAGCTAATATCCATAATTATTCCACCGTCACTGATTTAGCAAGATTCCTTGGCTTGTCCACATCATATCCTTTGGCCACACCAAAATAATAGGCGAAAAGTTGCAAAGGAATAACCGAGATAAATGGTGTGAGCATTTCCAAAGTTTTTGGAATATAAATTACGTCATCGGCAATACGCGCAATTTCTTTGTCGCCCGTCGTGGCAATGGCAATTATTTTTCCACCGCGCGCTTTTATTTCTTGCATACCAGAAATATTTTTTTCATAGACACTGTCTTTCGGGCAAATGAAAATTGAAGGAAAATTTTCTTCAATGAGAGCAATCGGTCCGTGCTTCATCTCCCCTGTCGCATATCCTTCTGCGTGCACATAGGAAATTTCTTTTATTTTCAAAGCTCCTTCCAACGCAATTGGAAAGTTATATTTCCTACCAAGATACAAAAAATCTTTGGCATATGAATATTTCTTGGCAATCTTTTTTATTTCTTTTGATTTTTTCAAAATTCCCTCAATGAGTTTTGGCATATTTTTTAGCTCCTGCGCAATTCTCTTGCTCATTACACTCGACATATCCCTTTGTCGTCCGAGCATCAAAGTCCACAGCACCAAAACTACAAGCTGTGTAGTGAAAGCTTTGGTCGAAGCCACTCCAATTTCAGGGCCAGATAGTGTATGCGTTCCTGCATCAGTTTCGCGCGCAATTGTTGAACCAACCACATTCACAATTCCCAGTGTCAGCGCTCCCTTGTTTTTAGCTTCACGAATGGCCGCCAATGTGTCCGCTGTTTCACCTGATTGAGAAATAGCCACTACAGCTGTCGAAGAATCTAGAATTGGTTTTCGATAACGAAACTCGCTGGCGTATTCCACTTCCGTTGGAATGCCAGCATATTCTTCGAGCATATATTCCCCCACCAATCCGGAATAATAGGAAGTGCCACAAGCCACAATGATAATTTTTTTAATCCGTCGCAATTTCTTTTCAATTGGACGAAGCCCGCCAAGAATTGGAAAATTATCCTCCGACAAAAAATGTTCCACTCTGCCACGAAGACCATTGGCAATTACTTCCGGTTGCTCAAAAATTTCCTTGAGCATAAAATGTGGAAATCCTCCCTTTTTTGATTCTTCCAGTGTCCAATTTAATTTGGAAATTTCTTTGCTAACAATTTTGTTTTTAATATTGCTAATTTCAAAACCATCCGCACTAATCTGAGCCATCTCTCCATCATCTAAATAAATCACCTTGTCGGTGTGGCGCACAATAGCGCTAGCATCCGACGCCACGATAAATTCATCTTTGCCAATTCCCAAAATCAATGGAGAACCATTTCTGGCAATGATTATCTTGTCCGGCTCATTTTTATTTATAATCGCCAAGCCATAAGTTCCCCGAACAAGTTTCAAAGCTTCCAGCACTGATTTTTTGAAATCTAGCCCGCCTCGCGTCGACGAAGCGTCCCCGCGAGTCGAGGCGGGTTTTTTGTTAAATTCCTCAATGAGATGGGCCAAAACTTCTGAATCAGTTTCAGAAACAAATTTATGTTTTTTCTTTTGAAGTATTTTTTTGAGATCTTGATAGTTTTCAATTATTCCATTATGCACCAAGAAAATATTACTCTCGCAATCCCCATGCGGATGAGAATTTCTGTCGCTTGGCTTGCCATGCGTCGCCCAGCGAGTATGAGCGATACCAATTTTCCCGAGAAAATCTTGTGCTCCAATTTTATTTTGCAATTCCACTACTTTCCCCACTGCTTTCAAAGTAATTATTTTTTCATTTTGAATAACCGAAATTCCTGCGCTATCATAACCACGATACTCCAGCTGTTTGAGTCCTTCTAAAAGAATCGGCACAGCTTTTTGTTTTCCAATATATGCAATAATTCCACACATAATATTTTATTTTTAATTTAAAAGATTATTTATAACCCTAACAATTTGATCAGCGTAATTTTTGATTTCTTCCTTGTTTCTTCCTTCAATCATAACTCGACACAAATTTTCCGTGCCAGAATATCTCACAAGCACGCGTCCATTCTCTCCTAAAATATTTTCTATTTTTCTTATAATCTCCATAATCTCAGGAACAGTTTCTAGTTCGGGCTTATTTTTCACCAAAACATTGACCAAAATTTTTGGAAATAAAACTATTTCTTGAGTTAGTTTGGATAATTTTTCGTTAAAATAATTTATCGCCGAAATCAACATTAGTCCCGAAGCGATTCCATCACCTGTTGGTTGAAAATTAGACATAATAATATGGCCAGATTCTTCTCCGCCAAGAATAATTTCTCTTTTTTTCATCTCTTGTGAGACTTGTCGATCACCTACACCAGCAACAAAATGTTTAATTCCAATTTTTTTCAAACTACTGATAAATCCGATATTGCTCATAACTGTCGTGACAACAGCCTCATTTTTCAATTCTCCTTTTTTCTGCATCATCTTAGCAATAAGATAAATTATCTGATCGCCATTTAGCGCATTGCCTTTTTCATCAATTACAATCAGTCTGTCCCCATCACCATCAAAAGCCAAACCAAGATCCGCTTTTTTTTCAATAACTTTTTTCCTAAGCGTTTCAATGTGTTGCGAACCGCAATTACTATTGATATTTTTTCCGTTTGGACTAGCGAAAAGAACTTCTGTGACTTCTGCTTTTTTTCCAAATACCTTTGACGCTATTTCATATGTCGCCCCATTAGCACAATCTAAAACTATTTTCAAATTGCCTAATTCTAAATTAGAAACTTTGCTTAGGAGAAAATTTGCATATTTCTCTTTGGCATCAGTTAGGATTATTTTTTGACCCAAAACAAAATTCGTTCCTGTTTTTTTTGCCGATCTTTCCAAAATATATTTTTGCAACTCCGATTCTTCTTCATCGGTAAGTTTTGTGCCGTCATCATTGAAAGGCTTTAGCCCATTATATTCAAAAGAATTATGCGAAGCAGAAATTACTATTCCTGCGCCAGCCTTTTCTTCGCCAACTGAATAGGCCACACCAGGAGTTGGAATTATTCCGGCCAAAACTGCTGTCCCGCCCATAGAAATTATTCCGCAAATTATCGCTTCTTCCAACATCACGCCCGACTCTCGTGTGTCTCGTCCGATGACAATTTTGAGAGGCGCATTTCTTTTTTGACAATATAAAACAAGAGCTATTCCCATTTTAACTCCCATTTCTGGACTCATTATTTCTTCATTTACCAAAGCTCTAATTCCATCAGTGCCAAATAATTTCATAGAATTAAATAAATTTATGCAAAACTTTTTCTGCTTTTTTTAAATCTTCCGGATTGCCAATGGCGTGCCAATATGTGGCTTTTTCCACTTTTATCTTATGGTCCTTTGCCATTTTAGCCATAGTTTGCGGCAGTCCAAATTCTCCATTGCCGACAGAAACTAACTCGTAATCAAAAAAACTTCGGTTTAACATAAACACGCCCGTAGCAGCTAAGTTATCTTTTGATTTTTTAGGCTTTTCAATAATATCTAAAATATGTCCTTTTTTATTTTTTTTAATAATACCAAACTTGCTCGGATCATCCACTTCCTTAGCAAGCACTGCCAAATCATGTTTCAGCATTTTTTGAATATCCTTTTTACTATAAAGATCATCACCATATATAACTAAAAAATTATCGCGCAAAATACTCTTAGCCAAATGAATCGCTCCGCCTGTCCCATTTAGATTTGTTTGAAAAACATAAATAATTCTGCGACCACCATAATATCTTTTGAAATGCGAGATTATATCCATACTTCGATAGCCCACGATAAAAATAATTTCTTTGATTTTCTTTGGCAAAGCATTTATTTTATGCTCCAAAATCGGTTTACCTTTGATTTTGAGCATCGGCTTAGTTGTGGCCATTGTCAAATTTCCCATTCTTTTCCCCCGACCCGCTGCGAGTATGACTGCTTGCATATCAATGATCAAGAATCAAGGATCAAAGATCAATGAATTTATTGTTCATTGTTCATTGTTCATTGTTCATTGCTAAAAAACAATATTAATTAATCTCCCCTTAACAAATATGATCTTTCTAATTTCCCTTCCCAATATATAACTTTTAACTTTTTCTCTTTCAAGCACAATCGTTTTCGCTTCGTCTTCTGAAATATCCGCACTCACAATTATCTTATCGCGCACTTTTCCGTTGATTTGAATAATAAGCTCTATTTCTTCGTCCTTAATCATTTCCGGATCATATGTGGGCCACTCTTCTTTGAAAATTGATTCACTGTGTCCTAACTTTTCCCAAAGTTCTTCAGCAAGATGAGGTGCGAAAGGAGATAAAAGTGTAATTAGTAATTGGTAATTAGTAATTTGGATTTTTTCTTGTTTTTCCATTTCATTAGCAAGAATCATTAGAGCCGAAATAGCAGTATTAAATCTCATTTCTTCAATATCTTTACCAACTTTTTTGATAGTCTTATGAATTAGATTATTTAATTTGCTGTCTCCTGTTTCTTGATCATTGATTCTTGTTTGCATTTTCCATGTTTTTTCCAAAAATCTATACACGCCCACAATGCCTTTGGTCTGCCAAGGTTTCATATCTTCCAATGGTCCCATAAACATTTCAAAAATTCGCAGTGCATCAGCACCAAATTCTTTCACTACATCATCTGGATTGACTACATTGCCTTTTGATTTTGACATTTTTGTTCCATCCTCTGCCAAAATTGTTCCTTGGTGACGCAGTTTCAAAAATGGTTCGTCAAAATTTAGGTATCCCAAATTATGCAAAACCTTGGTGAAAAATCTAGCATAGAGAAGATGAAGCACACTGTGTTCCGCTCCGCCAACATAAAGATCAACCGGAAGCCACTTTTCCAATTTTTCTTTGGAAGCAAATTCTTTTTCATTTTTTGAATCAGCGTAGCGCAAATAGTACCAACTGGAACAAACAAAGGTATCCATTGTATCCGATTCTCTTTTGGCTTCCCCTCCACATTTCGGACATTTAACTTCTTGAAATTTTTTGGAATATTTTAGCGGAGACTCTCCAGTCGGTTTGAAATCCACATCATCCGGAAGTTCAACCGGCAAATCTTTTTCCGGCACCGGCACTTCACCGCATTTTTCACAATAAATTATCGGAATCGGCGCACCCCAATACCTTTGACGACTTACCAACCAATCACGAAGTTTATAATTTATTTTTCTTTGCCCAATTTTTTTCTCTTCTAGCCACGCCGTCAATTTTTCTCGAGCTTCACCAGATTCTAAATTATTATACTCAGTAGAATTTATCAAAATTCCATCATCAGTAAGTATTTCTTTGTCTTTCTTATCACCAGAAATAACTTCTTTAATTTCTAAATTATATTTTTTCGCAAATTCAAAATCGCGTTCGTCATGCGCTGGCACAGCCATCACCGCTCCTGTTCCATATTGCGACAAAACATAATCTGCTACAAACAGTGACAACGCCTCACCATTAAATGGGTTGATAACTTTTATCCCCTTAATTTCTACTCCGGTCTTCTCTTTAGCTTCCATTCGATCAAGGTCCGTTTTTTTCTTTGAAGCTTCCACATACTTCCCTATCTCATCTGAATTTTCTATTTTTAAATTTTGAATTTCCCTTTTCACTTTTGACTTTCGACTTTCGACTTTGAGGAGTGAAGCGACAATTTCATGTTCCGGCGCCACCACCGCATAAGTCATTCCAAAAACAGTATCGATTCTTGTAGTATAAACTTCAATAAACTTATCAGTATTTTCAATTTGCATTTTGAACTGCGCGCCAACGGATTTTCCAATCCAATTTTTTTGCAATGATTTTGTTGAATTTGGCCAATCAATTTTTTCCAGTCCCGAAAGTAGTCCTGAAGTTTTTCCCTTATCCTCGACAAAGTCGGTAATTTTGAAAAACCATTGCTCAAGATCTTTTTGAATAACTTCCGATTCGCATCTTTCGCACTTGCCATTTTCTGCCTGTTCATTCGCGAGAACCGTTTGACATTTAGGGCACCAATTCACCTTGGCTTTTTTCTTGTACGCCAAACCATTTTTATAAAACAACAAAAACAACCACTGTGTCCATTTATAATACTTTGGATCTGATGAATTGACTTCCCGCGACCAATCATAAGAAAAACCGAGTGAATTAATTTGACGCTTGAAAACCTCCACCGCGTTGGAAATTGTCTCTTTTGGATGAATTCCCGTCTTTATCGCATAGTTTTCCGCCGGTAGCCCAAAGGCATCAAAACCCTGTGGATGAAGCACGTTTTTCCCGTTCATTCGAAGATACCTTGAATATATGTCTGTTGCCGTATAACTCTCCACATGCCCCACATGAAGCCCTGTCCCCGACGGATAGGGAAACATGTCTAATATAAAGGCTTTTTCCTGCCCCGATTCATCTTTAGCGCTAAAATTATCAGGGTTTTTAGCCCAATATTTTTGCCATTTTCTCTCAATAATCTCAGGATTATATTTTTCCATAAAATAGATTTATTAATACTTTCCTATTCTATCTCATTTTTTCATTTATTTCAAGAAAAAACAGCGTTTTCCGAATAATACCAGAAAACGCTGTTTTAAATCTCAGATTGTCAACTAAAATTACAAATCATTCCCCGAATACGACAGATTCAAACTCTTATTGATGAGTGGAAAATCAGGAACGATATTACCAGGACCCATAATACCGAAAAGCGCCCAATTACAAAAAGACGGGTCGCGCGGATAGCATCTTTCAATCACGCCATTTTTAATTTGCAAAGCGCAAACAATTTCACCTCTCCAAGATTCAACAGCGCCAATCGCAAAACCGTCTTTCACTTCGCATTTTTCAAAAACACTTCCTTCCTCTATTTTTTCCACCAAAGTTTTGAGCAAAATTATTGATTGCTCAATTTCTTTTATCCTTATTCGATAGCGGGCAAAAACATCAGTACTTTTCTTAGTAATAACCTTGATTGGAAAGTCTGCATATGAAGCATATGGATGATCTCGACGCACATCTCGATTAATTTCAGAAGCACGTGCCGGAAAACCGACTGCGCCAAAAGCCTCGGCTGCTTCTTTGGGAAGTTCGCCGGTATATTGCAAGCGATCCAAAAAGCCTTCGTCATCCAAAGCAACGGTAGTAATTTTGTTTATTTCGTTCCAAGCTTCTTGTGATATTTCTAATATTTTTTCTAAATTTTCTTTTTTAATATCACTTTTTATTCCTCCCGGAACAATCATTCCTCGCCAAAAGCGATTACCACAAATATCCGCTGACAAGCGCATCATTCTTTCTTTAATGCGAAATCCATTGGCAGCGATAAAACTAAAGCCCGTTCCCATTCCTCCAATATTGGCCAAATCATGAATATGCATCGTGATTCTCTCACATTCAGTGATAATCGCTCGAAGCATTTGCACTCTTTTTGACACAACACAACCGCTGATTTTTTCCACCGCCTGCACATATGCCAAAGAATGTGAAGCACTCATATCTCCCGAGATTCTTTCAATGAAAGGCAAGGCTTCATCAATATTTTTTCCTTCTAATAATTTCTCCACTCCTTTATGAGTAAAAAACAATTTTCCTTCTAGGGTTAGAATTCTTTCTCCGGCCACATTAAAACGAAAATGTCCCGGCTCAATGATACCCGCATGAATTGGTCCAACCGGAATTTCAAATATTCCTTCACCAGTCACATGATGCATCGGATATGACACATTATCTTTGGATAATTTTGTATTCCACTGAAAATCTTTGCGTAAAGGATGCGTATTTTCTGGAATATTTTCATGATGCACTAATCTTCGCAAGTCCGGATGTCCAACAGGAACAACGCCAAACATGTCTCGTAAATACCTTTCATACCAATGCGCCACCATAATCGTTTTTGTTAACGAAGGATATTGCAGATCACTTTCAGGCACTTCAGCGGAAATTTTCAACCATTTATGTTCGTCATCTAAACTAAAAATAACATGCACTTCAAAATTTCCATTTTTCTTGCGATTATCTGTACCGAAAAGAAGAGATAGCGGTAGCTTATACTCTTGAAATAATTTAGTCGAAATATCAGCCAAATCATCGCGAGATACTTTGGCGCATATCAAATCATTCTTTTCGACTACATCTGTTATTTTTCCTGCAAAAGTTTTAATAATTTCTTGAATATTCATAAAATAAAACTACTGTTTAATAAATAAAAAATCTTTTACTATATTATTAGTTATCTCCATTGCGTTTCCAGTTGTAAACCAAAAGGCTAAAAATATCAACACGCAAATTTCCAAAACAATTATCGTATGCGTGATGTTCCATTTTTCTTTTCCCAGCTTATTTTCTGAAACTTCTTCTTCAGTGTCAAAAATCATTCTGATCGAAATAGACAGCATAGCATAGGCAATAATACTCAAAGCAATAAACAAAAAGAGGGACGCCACCGGATGGAAAATAATTGCTTGAGCAAACATACCATATTCACTCACAAACAAAGCTGAAGGCGGAATAGCAATAATTGCCACGATTCCTAGGATAAAAAGAATGCTAGTATATCTTGCATATTTGAACATATTTTTTATCTTGGAAATTTTTGTCGTTTTCCATCGAATCAAAATTTCACCTGCTCCAAAAAACAAAGCCGACTTGGCAAAGGTGTGTCCAATCATATGCATCACGCCAGCCACCGCACCAATCGGAGAAAGCCCCAGAGAAAAAAGAATTATTCCCATATGCTCGATACTGGAATAGGCCAGCATCCTTTTATAGTTTGTTTGAATAAGCATCATAAATGCCGCTAAAATCACCGAGCAAAAACCGAAAATCAAAAATAAATTATTCGTCCAAGATGCATCCATAAAAGCACTATCAGTAATAAATTTAAAACGTAGGATGGCATAGAGCGCAACATTCAAAAGAACTGCTGAAAAAATAGCCGAGATAGGAGATGGCGCCTTGCTGTGAGCATCCGGAAGCCAAGTATGCATTGGCGCCAAACCAACTTTTGTTCCAAAGCCAATGAATAAAAATATGAAAGCTAATTTTATGATATTTTTTGGAATAAGTTGGGCATTATCAGCCAGATGATTTAATAAAAAAATATTACCTTCCGCCACTCCGCCGACATGAGCGCCATAGCTCAAAAGCAAAATCCCCACCAAACCCAAACTAATGCCAGTCGAGCAAAGAATCATATATTTCCAAGCGGCTTCTATGCTGGTTTTTTTACGATACAATCCAACTAAAAAAGTGGAGAAAAGAGTTGTTCCTTCCAGCGCCAACCAAAGCAATAACGAATTATTAGTGAAAATAACCAGAATCATACACAATGCAAATAGCTGAAACAATGCAAAATATAACTTATACTGATACAGGGTGATAATTTTTTCCTCATACTCATGTCCGATATAGCGAAAACTAATTATCACGCAAAAGATATAAATAATTGCAATAAGAATTACCATTAAAGCAGAAAAATCATCCATTCTCCACCATGAACTTATTAATTTATTTTGAGAGAAAATAAGAAAAGACGTTGCATAAAAAATCAAAGCCGATCCTCCAATCAAAGAAAATACTAGATTGCTTAGTCGCGCTACTTTTTCATTTTTTGCAACAACCGAAAAAATGAAAGCTAGTATAAATGGAATGATTAGAATATTTGGATTCATAAAAATTTAAGACTTAAAAATAAATTATTCAGCTAGTTCTCGTAAATCTTCCGTGTCGGTGCTTCCATATAAATCACTAATTTGCCCACTTAATATAGCCAAAATATATGCCGTAGCAACAGTTACTGCAAAAATGCCAAATTCAATCGTAATTGGAAGAGATCCAACAGTAGCCAAAACAAAAACTGCAATACCATTTTCAATCACCAGAAGACCGATAATCTGAGAAAAAATATTTCGCTTGATAATCATCATTGCTATGCCTAAAACAATCAAAGTGACGGCGCAATAGAGCAATGAACTCCATTTAGCCAGCCCTATAATAGAAACATTTTCCAAAGTAAAATAGGTTATAACCAAAAGAATAACTGCTAAAAAATAGCTCTTTCCCGGACGCAAAAATGAAGGTAGGTTTGTCAAACTTTTTTTGACATGGCTGGAACGGTTAATGACATACGGCACTGCTATTGCCTTGGTAATAATTGTGAAAATTGCAAATAACCATAGATGAATTTTTTCCGTTTCGGAAACTAAAGGAATTAGTCCCCAAGCAATTCCGGCAATGGCTAAAGAAGAAAAGGCATAGTAACGCAAAATCGCTTTCAAACGCACTCGACCAAAAAGAATCACGATACACACCACCGTAAAAAGCGAAAACATAGTATGATATTCTATAACCATATTAGTAAATTTGGACATAAGTGTTGCGCCCATGCCAAGAAAAGCCACCACAAAAGCTACGGAAAAATATTCTGACATTCTGTAAAATCGCATCTTAACCAGAACGGATTCAATAAAGGCCAGTGCTAACATAGCTATGATGATTTTTATTAGACTAAAAAATAAAATAGTCATCAGAGAACCTATGCTCCATGAAACTGCTCCCACAAGCAAGGAAGGAAAAACAAAATTTGAGATAAGTAAAGAAAAAATAACTAACTTTATAGCAGAAGCATATTCGAGTATGGCTAAATATTTTCCGGAATATTCCAAAAGCATCGCTTCATGCACCATCGTGAGCTCAAGATGAGTAGCGGGATTATCCACCGGATAACGAGCATTTTCTGCTAATGCCACTAATATCAAAGCTACTATGGTCAATATTAAATATGGTTGGAATAATGTCTGGCTAGACAACATTCCATCAATTGTAAATTCCTTAGTTGAAAAACTAACGGCGGAAAAAACTAAAATCATAACCGGTTCGATGAGAGCAGAAATTGTCATTTCCCGACTAGATCCCATTCCTCCAAAAGCACTACCGGCATCCAAGCCTCCCAACACTAAAAAAATTGAACCGATCACCAATACTCCAGCAATAACCAAAAAATCACTAAAAAAAGGCACGCTCATTCCTCTGAAAATAAGTGGCATAAAAGCGGACAGAAAAAGAACGCTTCCAAAAACTACAAAAGGCACTATCCTAAAAATCCAAGAGGTAGTCTCTGATATAACCATTTCTTTGCGCAATAATGTAGCCAAAGTAACGTACGGTAAAAAAGGCGAAGCTCCATCTCTACCTTGAAGACGCGCCTTAAAAAAACGCACCAAGCCTGAAGCAAGCGGAGCTACGGCTAAAATAAAAATGACTTGGATTAATATGATTATTATTTGGCTCATAAAGCAAAAATTAAAGTGATAATTAGAGCGCCGAGGAGAAACAAAATATAATATTGGATGCGACCATTTTGAATAAAGCGTATTTTCTCAGCCATAAAATGCAAACTTTTCGCAATCGGAGCATACAGCGCATCATTCCAAGTCGAACGAATAGACAGCTCAAAGTTATATTTTCTGATCCAAGGATTTGTTTCTACTATAGGAGTTGACTGCATTGATTTTTTTCTACCGATAAAGGAAAGAAAGAAAAATCTTATCGGAGCAGAAAAAGCGGTGGCGCTATATTGCATTGTTGCATCAATTGGTTGACCACAGTCCCAAGTGTGATAACTTCGCTCCTTTTTATTTTTTAATAATATTTTTTGGAAAATATATACTACCAAGCCAGTAAAAATAATCGCGCCACTTATCCAGAATGAAGAAATATCCATCGGAGAAGTTATTGTATGAGCAGAATAAAAATTAACTGTTTGCAAATAATTTGTTATATGAAAAATAATAAATTTTGCCAAAAAACCAAAAACAATCACTCCACCGGCCAAAAAAAGCACCGGCACAATCAAAAGAAAATCGGCACGCTCATTTCTTTTTTCCATATGAGGGTTATGTGGTAATCCTAACATTGAAATACCAAAAATTTTTACCATCGCAAAAATCGCCAGCCCGCTGATCATCGCCACAAAAGAAATAACAGCTAGTAATAGAATAACCGTATTCGAGCTAACACTTGATTCCCCCATTAAGGTTAAGCTGTTTCGAATAAGACCCCATTCTCCATAAAAAGTTCCAAATAATGGCAACGGTAAAGATCCCAAAATAGCGAGAAGAAAAGCCAAGCTGAAAATCGGCATCAACTTGGCAATCCCACCCATCATTTCCAAACTTTTAGTATGCACTCGGTTTATTATTATTCCACTGGAAAGAAAAAGCGCTGATTTAAACAGGGCATGATTCAGCGCGTGGAAAATAGCAAAAGCGATTATGGAATAAGCCACTATTTGATAGTTACCAAAAGATAATAAATAAATCGCTAGCCCGAGCATTGTAAAAATAATGCCCATATTTTCTATACTGCTATAAGCAAATGCTTTTTTCATATCTCTTTCTACTACTGCATATAAAACCCCTACCATCCCCGACAAAATTCCTAGGAATAAAACAATAAGTCCCGCCCAACCAGGAATATTGACAAAATTCAAAATAATCATAATAAATCCATAGACCGATACTTTCAGCATCAGTCCGCTCATCATCGCTGAAATATTACTCGGAGCTTGAGGATGAGCTTCGGGAAGCCACACATGGAAAGGCACCAATCCTGCTTTAGAACCAAAGCCAAAAACAAAAAGCAAGAAAGCCAAATTTGAAAAATTCGGCGATAAGTTTTGAGAAGCAATGGTTATATTATCCAAATTAAAAATAAGTGTGCCTTGACCTAGAATCAAAAAGCCACCCAAAATTGCTGAAGCGCCTAAATGAGTCATGATGAAGTATGTGAAGGCCGCTTTGATTGATTCCTCTTTTTTATCGGAAAAAACCAAGAAAAATGAAGCGATCGACATCACTTCCCAAAAAAGCAAGAAAACAAAGGCATTATTCGACAAAAGAACACCTTGCATTCCTAAAACAAATCCGGACATTAAACATTGAACTGTATGAGGACTATAATCATTTTTATAAAGTTCCAAATATCGCAAACTATAAATTCCCACCAAGCAAGAAACGCCACTTATAATTGCAAAGAAAAGCGCGGAAAGAAAATTCAATCTTGGAGTAAATTCAAAAAACCAATTAAATTGAGCGAGAACAAGAGTTTCTTTTGAAAAAAATAAAAAATAAAAAATTATTGACAAAAAACCAATTCCATTGGAAAAAATAAATAATTTTGTTCCGCTCTTAAAAGATTTATTCAAAAAAGCTAACAACGCCGATAAAATCAAACCGGCAAAATAAATTTCTATTCCAAAAATGATATAATTTTCTAGCATATATTTAGTTGACGCTTCCATTCTTTAACGCATGAAGTATTCCAACAAGCATCTCGGTTGGCGAAGGCGGATCCCCAGGAATTTTCAAATGTACTGGGATCACATTTTCTACTGGACCCACCACTGCATAAGAATCTTTCCAAATTCCACCCGTACAAGCACCGTCTCCAATTGCCACCACGATGCAAGGCTTTGGCATAGCCTCATAGGTAGTAAGCAAAGCTTTCTCAAGATTTCTCGTCACTGGACCACTCACAAATAACATATCGGCGTGACGCGGAGAAGCCACAAAGCTCAAACCAAATCGGTCAATATCATAATAGGCGTTGCCAAGAGCAGTCAGCTCTATTTCTTCGGCATTAGTCGAACCAGCATCCACCGCTCTAATGCGCAACGATCTTCCGCCATACAGATTCCCAATAATTTCTTTTATCTCCCGCCCTGCTTTTTCAAAAGATTTGTCTTTATCGGACGAAAAAAAAGCTTTCTTTTTCTCAGTAACTTTCTTGCTAAACAATAAAATATTTATTAATCTGAAAGCTTTCATAATAGAAAATTAAAACAAATAAAAAAGCGGAATTACCCGAAATTAAAATATACCAAGTTATTTTATCTCAAACACCTATTATATTACTCCCCTAAAAAAAATTGTCAACCGAGCGCACCTGCATTATTCAATCACTTCCATTTTCATAGTATTTGAGTTTACCACCACCGCTATTGAATTCATATATTTCATCATTTCCGGATAATTTTTAGCCATAATATCTTCCGATAGCTTTTTCATAAAAATCGCTCGTTCTTGCGTTCTTGCTCGATCAGCTGCATCACTATAAAGAGCCGAGGCTAAAATAACAATCCCTTTTTCAATCCTGCCTGATTCCCAATTGGATTTGATAATACCCGCCGCGGTCTTAATTGGCTCACCAATATTAGGATCATACGGCCCGACAATCATCGCCATATTCGGAGTGTGAAGCCAATCAAAACCTTTTCCCACTGCCAAAACCCATTCACCATGAGCCAACTGAGCTTCCATTTTTTGTTTTTTTGTTTCTCCGATTTGATTTAGATTTCCTGCAATAATTGGCAAGAAATCCAAAACAATTCGTTCCGGCATATTGGGAAAAAGCCTATGAATAATTGTTAGCAAACTTTCTTCGTCTGACTTTTTTAGTGTGCTTACATCAACAACCTCTCCATTATCTCCATGCAAAATCAGAGCATCTTTGTCAGTTTCAATTCCAATCAAAACCGGAAAGACAACTTGATTTTCCACCCCATAAATTCTTCTTATCTGATCTCTGAAATTTGCTGTAGATCTCTTTGATTCTTCACAATCATAATTGAAACCGGCACAGCCTCTGTGAACATCTCCTTTGGAAAAATGATAGGTTACCAGGACTAATGTTCGCGATCCTTTTTTAACCGCCTGAGTTACAGATTCATCAAAAGAAACATTGAGAAGTGGCCAACCTAAATCAAATCTGCCACCCATATTGCGAAAAGGACTGATGATTCCCAATGGAGTTTGCGTGATAACCGGAAGATGGATGCGTCCATCCATACATTTAAAAGCCACTACATTGGTTGGGTGTTTTGCTCTATATAAATCACGCTCCAGTTTTTGACTGCAAAATAATTCGGAATGTTTCTTGTTAAGTTCGATTAGTAAATTTATTTTGCTTTTCATAATATAAAAAATTAGTCTGTTTTTATACTTCTTCTTGTGTGATGTTTTCTGGCCACACGAATTCGAGCGGATTCTTTTTGGATGGCGGCCGCTACGCGAGCATATTCATTTTCATCCATTGAAACAACTTGGTTTTTCAGCTCTTCGGCTTTCTTTCGGCCTTCTTTGGCGCGAACTAAATCAATTTCTTCCGCTCGTTCAGCTGTGTCGGCCAAAATAATCAATTCATTGCCGTGAAATTCAATAAATCCACCAGAAATAGAAAGCAAAATTTCTTCCTCGCCTTTTCGAAGCATCAATTCTCCCGCTTTCAAACTGGAAATATAACTACGATGATTTGGCAGGATTGTTATTTCCCCATCCGTGGTCGGCAAAGTCGCCTGATCAACAACATCTTCGAAAACAGTTTTTTCAGGAGTGACTATTTTGAATTTTATTTTTAAATTCTCCATTAGAAATTAGAAATTAGAAATTAGAAATTCTGAAGTTAAAAATTTATTTTTTAACTTCAGTTATACTGCCCTTCATATAGAAGTCTTGTTCCGCCACTTCATCCATTTGTCCATCCAGAATCATTTTGAAGCCTTTTATTGTGTCGGAAAGTTTCACATATTGTCCGGCGGTTCCGGTAAACTGTTCAGCCACAAAGAATGGCTGAGAAAGGAATTTTTGAATTTTTCGTGCGCGGGAAACTGTCACTTTGTCATCATCAGACAATTCTTCCATTCCCAAAATTGCGATAATATCTTGAAGATCCTTATATCTTTGCAAAACTCTCTGCACGCCTCGGGCCACTTCATAGTGTTCTTGTCCCACGATATTTGGATCCAAAATTGTTGAGCTAGAATCCAATGGATCAACCGCTGGATAAATTCCTAGTTCAGAAAGAGAACGAGAAAGCACCACAGTTGAATCAAGATGACCAAAAGTTGTAGCAGGAGCTGGATCAGTTAGGTCGTCGGCTGGCACATAAACAGCTTGCACAGAAGTAATTGAGCCTTTTTTAGTCGAAGTAATTCGTTCTTGCAAGCGTCCCATTTCTTCCGCTAGCGTTGGTTGATACCCCACCGCTGATGGAATTCGTCCCAAAAGTGCAGACACTTCTGAACCAGCTTGAGTGAAGCGGAAAATATTGTCGATAAAAAACAAAACGTCTCGGCCTTCGTCGTCACGGAAATATTCCGCCATCGCAAGCGCTGACAGCGCCACACGTTGTCGTGCTCCTGGTGGTTCGTTCATTTGTCCAAACACAAGCGCAGTTTTATCGAGCACTCCGGATTCTTTCATTTCGTGATAGAGGTCATTACCTTCTCGTGTTCTCTCTCCCACACCAGCAAAGATTGAATAGCCACCATGTTCTTGGGCAATGTTTCGAATCAGTTCTTGAATCACCACTGTTTTTCCCACACCCGCACCACCGAAAAGTCCGACCTTTCCTCCTTTGATAAATGGGCAGATAAGGTCAACGACTTTGATTCCCGTTTCCAAAATTTCCGCCTTAGTTGATTGATCTTCGAATTTTGGTGCGTCACGATGAATTGGATATCTCTTTAGCTCACTAATTTTCTCTAATTTAGCACCAATTTCACTAATGTCTTTTTTATTATTCGTGCTATTCGTGTTAGATTTGTGTAAATTCGCGACATCTCCGAGGCCATCTATTGGTTGGCCGAGGAGATTAAACATTCTACCAAGTGTTCCTTGTCCAACCGGCACGCTAATTGGAGCGCCAGTCGAAACAACTTCCGTTCCCCTCCTGAGTCCATCCGTCGAACCCATCGCCACTGTTCGCACTCTGTTTCCACCGAGATGCTGAGCTACTTCTAAAACGAGCTTAGCGGACTGTCCGCTAGTTTCAATTTCTAAAGCGTCATAAATATTTGGCAATTCTGCACCCTTGTCCGCCGATGAGGCGGAGAATTCAACATCCACGACCGGCCCGATTACTTGTGAGATTTTTCCTGTGTTTTTCATAATGTTATTTTAGAATTATAATTTACAAATTTATAAAAATTCCATATCAGAACCACTGATTACTGTTCGAGTGCCGCCATCCCCGCACTAATCTCCGCAATCTCTTGAGTAATTTTCATCTGTCTGATCTGATTATATGCCAGCGTAAATCCATCGGCCATTTCGTTGGCAGCGTCCGTTGCATTTCGCATAGCAACCATTCGAGCGGATTCTTTGGAAGCATTCGATTCCAAAATTGCATGATAAATCTGCATTTCAATGAGACGCGGGATAATATAATCCAAAACTTTTTCCGGGCTTGGCTCAACCTTATATTCCACCGCTGGCTTGGAAAGTCCATATTCCTCGGCCAAAATATCCATCTCGGCAATTTGCTTTTCCAAATCAATTTTTGAGAGTGGCAAAATTTGGCGTACTTTTGTTTCTTGTTTGATGGCGGAAACATAATCAGTATAGAAAATAACCACTTTGTCATATTTTTTCGCCATATAATCATCGATCACAACTTTTCCCACTGCTCGCACGGCTTCAAATTTTGGCAAGTAGGTCAAATCATTAAATGATGCAACAATTTCTTTTTCTGTCCTTCGAACTACTGCCTCACCTTTTCTTCCAACAGTAATGAAGTCGATTTTCAATTCTTCGTCAGTAATTTTTGATTCAATTTTTTTGGTGCCAATTCGATTTATTTTCAAATTTTTTGGATTGGCTAATTCTTCTTTGATTTTTTTGGTCAGTTGAGAATTGAATGATCCGCAAAGTCCACGGTTCGATGTGATGGCAATCGCCAAAACACTTTTCACTTCGCGCACTTCCAAAAGTCCTTTTTGAGATTTCTCAAACGAACGCGCTAAGTTTGTCAGAACACTCCAAGCGCTGTGAGCATATGGTCTGATTGCGAGCACACTCGAAATAGCCCGACGCATCTTGGCCGCACTCACCATTTCCATCGCCCGAGTAATTTTCCCGGTGTTTTGGATGGATTTTATTCGTCTTTTGATTTCTTTGCCTGAAGCCATAAATTTAAAAATTCTTAATTACCGTTTTGATACACCTCTTTGAATTCCTTAATCGCCTTCTCCAATTTCGCCACCACATCTTCCGTTAATTCTTTCTTCTCAGCAATTAGAGTCAGCACATCTTTTGCACTAGAATTCATATATTTTTGAAAATCATTTTCCCATATTCGAATTTTTTCTACTGCCACATCATCCAAAAATCCATTAGTGAGGGCATAGAGAATGGCCACTTGGTTTTCCATCAGCATCGGCGCGTATTGATCTTGTTTCAAAATTTCCACAGTGCGCCGACCACGTTCAATTTGACGACGAGTGTTTTCATCTAAGTCAGATCCAAATTGCGCAAAAGCTTCCAATTCTCGAAATTGCGCCAAGTCCAAACGAAGTTTTCCGGCCACTTTTTTCATCGCCTTGGTTTGCGCCGCTGATCCCACACGAGAAACAGAAAGTCCCACATTCAAAGCAGGACGAATTCCTTTGTAGAAAAGATCAGATTCCAAATAAATTTGTCCGTCAGTAATTGAGATAACATTGGTCGGAATGTAGGCTGACACGTCACCCGCTTGTGTTTCAATAATTGGCAAAGCGGTGATTGATCCACCACCAAAATCCTTGTTGAGTTTGGCGCTTCGTTCCAAAAGACGAGAGTGCAAATAGAAAACATCTCCTGGGTAGGCTTCGCGTCCTGGTGGTCGTTTCAAAATCAAAGAAATTTGACGATAGGCCCAAGCATGTTTGGAAAGATCATCGTAAATTACCAAAACGTCTTTGCCTTTGTCCATAAAATATTCTCCGAGTGCACAACCGGAATATGGAGCGACAAAAGAAAACGCTGCTGGGTCAGATGCGCCCGCCAAAACAATCGTCGTATATTCCATTGCACCTTTCTTTTCCAATTCCGCCACAATTCGAGCAATCTTAGATTCTTTTTGTCCAATTGCCACATAGATACAAATCATATCTTGCCCTTTTTGATTGATGATAGCATCAATCGCAATGGCAGTCTTTCCGGTTTGGCGGTCACCAATAATAAGTTCGCGTTGTCCTCGTCCAACTGGGATCATCGCATCAATGGCTTTGATTCCGGTTTGCACTGGCTGATTAACGGATTGTCGAGTGATAACTCCCGGAGCAATTTTTTCGATAGGATAAAATTTATCAGAAACAATTTCACCTTTGCCATCAATTGCTTGTCCAAGCGGATTGATCACTCGCCCAATCATATTCTCTCCCACAGGAATGGACAAAATTTTTCCGGTTGATTTAACTTGATCGCCTTCCTTGATTCCTTCGAAAGCGCCAAGGATCATCGCGCCGATTTGCCCTTCTTCCAAGTTGAGCGCCACCCCGAAGATTGATTCCGCGTGATTCTGCGTGCCGTCCGCGTTAGTCCGCGGAGTAAACTCAAGCATTTCCGAAGCCATCACATCAGAGAGGCCGGAAACTTTCGCCACGCCGTCCCCAACTTCCAGCACAGTCCCGACTTTTTCCGTCTGCGTCTTAGTCTCGAAATTTTCAATTTGCTTTTTTAGTTGTTCGATGATGTAGTCTTTGCTCATTTTTATATTATTAAACGAATTATTATTAACTATTTTCTCAAATTATTTCTTAATTCTCTCAATTGCCTTTCTACGCTCGCATCCAAAATCTCATCTCCAATTTTCAAAATTATTCCACCTTTAATGCTTTCATTAATCTTATTATTTATAATCACTTCGCTAACTTTATATTTTCCTTGTATAAATTTTTCTATTTGTCCAATTTGATCAGCTTCCAATTTTCGACTAGAAATTACTTCCACTTCCGCAATGCCATTTTCCTTGTTATATAACTCCCCAAATTTCTTGATAATCTTTACGGCTAATTTTGTTTGTCTATTTTTCGCCAAAACTTTCACAAAATTTTCTGTCATAACAACAATCTCGTTTTGAGATTTTTCCCGTGTCACTTCATATAAACTTTTCGCGTATTGCGTGGCTGTGATTTT
The DNA here is from genome assembly GCA_030654225.1 of bacterium. GTDB lineage: Bacteria > Patescibacteriota > Minisyncoccia > Moranbacterales > UBA2206 > UBA2206. Next base: position 11,691 of record JAURXY010000003.1, on the reverse strand, counting down.
CATTTATTTTATCGCTTTTTCAATTATTTCCTTATCTTTATTCAAATCCAATTTCTCCGCAATCACTTTTTCCGTTGCCATCACCACCAGATCAGCCACTTCTGATTTTATCTCGAGGAGCATTTTTTTCTTTTCTTCTTCAATCATCGCCTTGGCATCTTCAAGCATTTTGGCATTTTTTTCTTTCATTTCGGCCGTGATACTTTCGGCATTTTTCTTAGCTTCACTTTCCGATTTTTTGATAATTTCTTGCGCTTCTTTTTTGGCGTTTATCAAAACCTCTTTTTCTTTTTCCGTTATTTCTTCCAATTTTTGTGAAGCATCAGCGCTATCTTTCAAACCTTTTTCAATTTTTTTCGTTCGGTCATTTAGCGTTTTCAAAATCGGCTTATAGGCAAATTTATGCAACACCAAAAGCACGATGATGAAATTGACCATCTGCGCCAAAAGCAAATTAACTTCAATGTGAAATGTTTTTATTAGTTCATCCATTCTTTTCAATGATCAATGAGCAATGATCAATGAGCAATTTTATAAATATTTATTGTTCATTGTTCTTTGTTCATTGTTCTTTATTATTTCAATAATAATCTCATTTTGCCCCACCTCAATTAGATGGAGCATCTGAAATTACTTGATAGAAAAAGCTATAACCAGCGCGTAGATAGCCACCGCTTCGGCGAAAGCTGAAGCCAAAAGCATCGGCACGAGAATTTTTCCCGCTGATTCTGGATTTCTTCCGATTGATTCCATGGCTTTTGCGCCAATTTTTCCAATGGCGAGAGCTGGTCCGATTGAACCGATTCCAATTGCCAATCCTTTGGCCAACATTGTTAGATCCATAACTTTTTTAGCTTCATAATTTTCTAGATAGACATTGTTATTATTTTTATTGTCCTCAGAAAAAGAAAAGCTTTTTTAAATTAATTACCAATTTCCAATTACCAATTTCCAATTAAATTTGGACATTAGTTATTTTATTAGAAATTAGATATTAGTAATTAGAAATTATTTTAATGTGCTCCTTCACTGTGGTTTTCCGCTGCTATTGTCATAAAAACCATGGTGAGTATTGCAAATATAAGTGCCTGAATTATCCCAACAATTATTTCCAAAAACATAAACGGTAGTGGCAGAAAATAAGCAAACAGCGCCATCATCGAAGCCAAGAGCACTTCCCCAGCAAAGATGTTGCCAAAAAGCCGGAAAGTGAGCGAAGCCACTTTAGCCACTTCACCAATTAATTCCACAATTCCCACAAAAGCCTTGATCGGATTGACCAAGACTATGGAAAAATCTTTTCTTATCTTCCCTGGAATGGCCATAAACGCTTCGAAATTCAAAAATTTATTGAGATGATTCCAAATACCAATCGTGAGCACTCCCATAATATGAGAAGCCACCACCGCAAAAAGTGCCAGCGCCAGCGTCGTGTTGATGTCAGCCGTACCACCCCGAAGAATTGGCACAAAAACTCTATGCGCCCCTTCGGATTCATTAAATCCAATTGTTCCCACCCCTGGCAAAAGCCCCAGCCAATTATTGACTAATATAAACAAAAAAAGAGCCAGTGAGATTGGCAGAAATTTTTCAGTTTTTTTTCTTTCTCCTGTGATACTATCTCCTAGCTCCAAAGCTTTTTCTAGGATTATTTCAAAAATATTTTGAATTCCTTTTGGCACTTTTTTGATTTTCTTTCCGACTAGAATAAAAATAACCACCAAAATAAAAACTGTCACCCAACTCATAATCAAAGAATTAGTGATAGTGAAACTGCCAACATGAAAAATTGGTTCTGCAAACAAAGTTGCTTCGTGAGAAAACTCTTGGTTTGTCTCGTGGCTATTTACTTGTGTTTCGAGTTCGGCCATATTTTAATTTTTTGCTATTTTATCCTGCGCTATTTTTTTATCTTCTTGCTCTATCCTTTTCATTTCACGCATGGCATCTTTGGTTATCCCAACTGATGAGATGATAAAGGCCACGCCCACGCAGATCAGAAAAAGCCACGGTTCAGTTTGATACTTTTTATCCAGCCATCTGCCGACAAAAAGTGCAATTATTATCGGTCCCGCAATCCAACCAGAAAGCCGATAAAAAAGCAATAAACCCGGCTGCCACCAAGGCACCGTAGATTTTTCTTTTTCTTTTTCCATAAAATTACAGGACTTACGCGCTTGACGAGAAATTACTCATGACTGGCAATTATTTACAAGTATAAACCTTGAGTAAACCAGCAGAATTCTAATTTATACGCGAAAATTACGCTTTAGTAATTTTGAGACAAGCGTGTAAGTCCTAAAATATTTTACTGTAAGAACCATTATATATTCTTATGCGTTTTTGAAAAAAAGTCAAGAGTTGGAAATTTTGATTAACTTAACCCTAATTCCAACAGGAAATTTTTCAGCTCATCACCCTTAATTTCACGAAATTCGCCCGGTTTTAGGCTTTTTATCTTAATACTCATGATCCTCACCCTTTTTAGGTCCACCACATTATACCCCAAAGCTGAGCACATTCGCCGAATTTGTCGCTTTTTTCCTTCTGTTAGAATTATGGAAAACATTCCTTCATTGATTGTCTGCACCTTGCATTCCTTGGTTTTATACCCATCATCCAGTCTCACTCCACGCGCCATTTTATCCACAAAACTCGCAGACATTGCTTTGTTAACTCGCACCGCATATTCCTTTTCATGTTTCTTTTCCGGATTCAAAACTTTGTCGGTTATCCGACCATCGTTAGTGAGAATGATCAGTCCCCAAGAATCCTTGTCCAATCTTCCAATTGGATAAACTTTTTGGGGAATTTTGACTATGTCCATGATACTCTTCTCTTTCTCGCCTTGCGGACTATGCGTGATTATCCCCATCGGTTTGTTATAGGCATAGTAGAAAAGTTTTTTTTGACAATTTTGTGCTACTTTTACCACATCATTTTCTTGCACCTTATCCCCTAAGACTGCCCGCTTGTTATTTATCTTTATTTTTCCAGCCTCAATTAGCCCATCCGCTTCTCGCCGAGAGCAAATGTTTTTTAGCGCCAGATATTTATTTATTCGCATTGGGTATTCCATATATTTCAAGGAGGTTCGACCTCCATAATGGAGGTCGAACCTCCAACAATTAATTTATTTGAAAAATCTTCTTTGCATTTTCCGTGGTTATTTTCTCCACTTCTTCCACTGAAATTCCCTTAACCTCAGCAATTTTTTGGGCCACATATTTCACATACATCGGCTCATTTCTCTCGCCTTTTTTTGGCACAGGAGTGAGATAGGGACAATCCGTTTCCAAAACTATATCCTTCAAATCAACTTCGCGAATGAGTTTGTCATAACTTATCCCATAAGTGATTATACCATTAAGTCCGATCAAATAGCCAAGCTCGATAAATTTCTTGGCTGTTTTGAAACTTCCCACGAAACTATGAATCACGCCCTTTTTTTCCACTGGATTTTTTTCGAGCATTTCATATAAATCATCATATGCATCCCAACAGTGGATCATAATCGGTTTCTCCACAACATTCGCAAGCTTGATAAATTCCAAAAATATTTCCTTTTGTTTAGTTTTTATTTTTTCGATATCATCCCCTGAGTCAAAATGATGATAGTCCAAACCGACTTCTCCAATCGCCACCACTTTCGAGTTTTTTGCCAACTCCAAATATTTTTCTTTTTGAAATATTTCCCCAGCCGTTTCAATTTCCACCTCCTCAATCTCATCTGGATCATGATAGGAAAATTTTTGCGCCTGAAGATGGAGTGGGTGAATTCCAACCGCTGCATATAATCCATCATACTTCTTTGCATATTCCACCGCCCGCACACTGGTCGAATATTGCGACCCCACATTAATCACAAAAACACCCTCTGAAAGGGTTCTTTTGATTACTTCCTCCGCGTCTTTTTTATACGCGGAAAAATTTAGATGTGAATGCGTGTCAATTAGCATTATTTTATCCTCTGAAACAAGACTTCTTCCAGTTTTTTTGTTTCTAAGGCTTTCTTAATTTTCTCTGAAGTTTCAGGCATAAATGGAATTAGAAGTTCTGAAATTAAATTCAAATCTTCTAAAAGTTTTTTCATTACTTCATTAAATTTATTTTTGTCTATTTTTATAAGTTCCCACGGCTTATTCTCAGCAATAAATTTATTATCCTCATTGATTATTTTCCAAATATAATCCAGTGCTTGCCCAAGTTCCATTTTTTCAATTAGCTCACGCAACTCGTCAGAAGCTAAGCTTCTGTTTTGAGACAGAAGCTTAGCTTCTGACTCAGTTAATTTTATATTTTCCGCCAATTTAATAACTCTAGAAACTAAATTTCCTAGTCCATTCGCCAAATCGGCGTTATATTTTTCGATAATTTTTTCCCAAGTAATATCAAAATCTTCTCCAAAATTCGGTCCGGCTAAAAGTAAGTAGCGAGTGCCATCAATTCCAAATTTTTCCACCATTTCATAGGGAGAAATTACATTACCTGAAGATTTACTCATTTTCTGATTATCCACAGTAATAAAACCGTTTACAAAAATTTGCACCGATGTCGGAAGATTAGCCGACATAAGCATCGCTTGCCACATCGCAGATTGTGGACGAAGATTATCTTTTCCGCAAAGTTGAACCGCCGGCCACCATTTTTCAAAATTTTCCGTTTTTTCTGGCCAACCAATGGCGGAAATATAGTTTACCAAAGCATCAAACCAAACATAAATCACCTGTTTTTCATCGTCAGGCACTGGCACACCCCAGGGCATTTTTTCTTTTATTCTGGATATACTAAAATCTTGCAAACCTCTTTCCAAAAAAGCCTTGATTTCATTAAAGCGTTTTTCAGGAAGCACAAATTCTGGATTATTTTTGTATAATTCCGCAAGTTTTTCTTGAAAAGCACTATAGCGAAAAAAATAATTTTCTTCTTCAATTATTTCTAATTCCATATTTGGATGATCCGGACATTTTCCATCAACAAGCTCTGAATCAGTTTTTTCCAATTCACAGCCAACACAATATTTTATCTTATAATTCTTTTTATAGATATATCCATTTTTATCACAAAGTCTCCAAAATTCTTGCACAGCCTTGATATGATTCTCATCATTAGTACGAATGAAATTATCATAGCTCAGATCAAGCGTATCTTTCAGTTTGTCAAATTCTAATGCTTTTTGGTCGCAATATTTTTGCGTGTCCATTCCCAATCCTTGGGCTTTTCGAAAAATCTTGAGTCCATGCTCATCTGTTCCAGTATTAAAAAAAACGTCGTCACCTTGCGCACGATGAAATCTAGCCAACACATCCGCTTCGATAATTTCACGAGCAAAACCAATATGCGGATCAGCATTGATATAAGGCAAGGTAGTTGTGATATAAAATTTATTTTTCATAAAAATTAATAAACAATTATTGCGAATTCTCCTCGAATTTTATCCTGATTATTCTCAAAATATTCCAAAACTTCTTGCGCGTTTCCTCTCACAATCTCTTCAAACATTTTTGTAAGTTCTCTACCGAGAATAATATTCTTTTCCGGTGCCAGAATTTTTAATAATTCCAAATTTTTAATCACGCGATGTGGAGATTCAAAATACATTACGGGAATTTCAAAAGCAATAACTTTTTTGAAAAAAGTTTCTCGGCCTTTTTTGTGGGGCGGAAAACCCAAAAATACAAATTGCGTCAAATCAATTCCGGCTACACTTATCATAGCTCCAATGGTCGATGCTCCCGGAATTGGCACGACCGCAATGTCATTTTCCACGGCGCTTGCCACCAGTTGATTGCCTGGATCAGAAATTCCTGGCGTGCCAGCGTCCGTAATAAGTGCCACAATTTTGCCATTCTTTAATTCTTGAACTATTAAATCTAATTTTGGCACTGGCTTTGTACTTCCACCCTTTCTGATATTTTGGTAGAAAGACATCGTCGGAGTTTTGATTTCATAGTGCTCCAAAAGTTTTCTGGAGTTTCGCGTATCCTCACACACAATCAAATCAACCTCTTTCAAGGTTTCCACGGCTCGGTATGTAATATCCTTGAGATTGCCAATGGGAGTGGCAACGATGTATAATGACATAGTCAATTAGTTAATTAGTTGATCAGTCAACTAGTTTAATTATAGCATTATTTTATATTCTAAGTACAATTTATATATTTGGCAATGAAACTGTTTAACTAATCAACTACTCAACTAATAAACTACATGATTTTAACTACTCATGCTCTTGTTGGGACAGCTATTGGAAAAAACATCGAAAATCCTTGGTTGGTAATTCTACTCTCTTTAGTAGTTCATTTTTTCTTGGATAGTTTTCGCCATGGAGAATATTTTGATTCTCGAGTTGCCACCATCAAAGATACTGTTTGGAAAATTTTGCTGGACTTATTCATCCCAGTAAGTATAATTTTATTTTTTATCTTTTCCGCTCAACCAACTCTCTCTTCGACTCGAAACATTTTACTTGGCGCATTTTTTTCCATTCTGCCTGATTTTTTCACTGTGCTTTTTTGGACATTTGATTGGAAGATTTTGAAAAGAATAAAAAAATTTCACTCTTTTTGCCACCACTATTCCCGCTTTCCAAAATTTTCACCTGAGCGTCAATGGAATCTGCGAAACGCCATGAATGATATTCTTTTTTCCGCTATCGCAATAATTATTTTGTTTTTATAAAAAAACAACCCTGCACTATTCAGGATTGCATGAAATTTTTCATTCAAACTTTTCTTATTTTCCCCAACTGGCTTTAAGTTCCAAAGTTTCTATACGATGCCCCAATTCACGCACTTCGAATTTATCGGCCTTTTTATCCAACTTTTCTATTATTTCTTTTTGGCCTTTTTCAAGCTTTTCAAATCGCTTATCTATTTTATCAAATCGGTTATCAATCTTTTCAAATTTTCCATTTATTTCCAAAAAACCTTTCTGCACCATTCCTGCTAAATCTTCAATTGTAATTTCTTTTTTATTTTTCATAAATTTATTATATCACTTATCAAAAATTTGTCTAATTCTTCTCCATTAGATCATTAATAACCAAGCTAACCGCCGTAGCCGCCGGTACAGAAATAATGGCGCCGAGCACTCCGGCTAATTTGAAACCAATTAGAATTGCAACAATTGTCACTACAGGATTGAGACCTACCGCTTTTTTCATAGTTAGGGGGATAACCACATGACTCTCAAATTGTTGAGCGATGAGATAGACCACAAAAGCCATCATTCCCACAGTTGGAGAAACCAAAAATCCCAAAATTATTCCCGGAACCGCAGAAATTATCGGTCCGACATATGGCACCACTTCCAAGATTCCGGCAAAAAGCGCCAAAAGCAATGGATATGGTACGCCAACTAAATATAGCCCGATAAAATCCAAGACAAAAATTACTAACATCAAAAAAAGTTGTCCAAGCATCCATTTGCCAATCTTGCCTTCGATTCTGTCGGTGAGACTAGCTGCATAATTTTTGTTTTTTTCCGGCATAATTGAAACGATAAATTTTTTGATTCCACTTTCTTCCATTACCATATAGAAAGCCATTGAAAAAACTACCACTACCGAAAGCAAACCCGAAAAGACTCCGAGAGTTTTAGAAAAAATATTTGTTGAAATGTTAGTGAAACTGCTTTCTATATTACTAGCAAGACCTTGAATAATTCTATTTATGCCACTGTTTTGTGCAGGGTTAAGTGCATTTCCAAAATCTCCAAAATACTGCGAAGAATTTTTTGAAAAATCATTAAATTGACTCACAATAGACGGCACCATAAACGATATAATGAGAGCCAAAACGGAAAATAAAAGCAAATAGATGAGCATTGCTCCCGCGGAACGAGGAATTTTTTTTCTTTGGAGAAGATCCACTCCTGGATCAATTGAAGCCGCAATAATGACTGCGATAAAAAGCAAAATTATGATATCTCGCACCAAAAACAAAAACCACAGACCTAAAAGAATCACTATGGTTTTGAGCACAATGCTAGTTGAAATTTCTACTTTTTTTGATTGTGTTTCCATATACAAGTAATTATAAGGAATTTAAAATTTTGAGAAATTACTGTTTGAGAATCCAAAAATTCTCTAAAATTTTCCTATGACCGCCGTTGATTGAGGGAAAATTTTAGCAAGAATTTTTATGGTTTGAGTTTAATTTCGAAAAAATTTAAAATTCATCAATTACATAATCTTAGTTCTTTTTTCAACTTTTCACTATTCTTATGTGGTCCAATAACCGCCAAGTTAAGCCGATTTTGGCGAAAAACATCTCGTGCTACCTTCAGTATATCATCTACACTGACTTTATCAATAAGTTTGAATTTTTTTTCCAAGGTGGAAATTTTTCCATTGGAGACCTCCTGATCAACAAAAAACATTGCTACTTCATCTGATGATTCCATGCCCATAACCGCTCGGCCTTTGACAAAATCCTTAGCTTTTTGCAATTCTTTTTCGCTCACTTTCTCCTCGGCGATTTTTTTGTATTCGAAGAGTATAACTCGAACTGCTTCTTCTAAATTTTTGTGCTCCACTCCGGCGCTAGTTGAAACATAGCCCGCGTCTTCATAGGTTTCAATTCCCGTGCGCACATAATAGGCCAGCCCTCTTTTTTCCCGCACCTCAATGAAAAGTCGACTAGACATTCCACCGCCAAGAATAATTGACATCAAAGCCAAGGCGTAGCGATCTTTATGATTTCTTTTATAGGCTCGTACTCCCAAAACCAAATGCGTCTGGTCAGTTTTTTTGAATTTAATTTTCACTTCTGGTTTTTTTTGTTCCTCCTTAACGCTAGAAATTTTTATCTTCTTGCCCACTGGCATTTTGGAAAAATATTTTCCAATTTCTTTGATTATCTTTTTCTCGTCAAAATTTCCCGCCACTGCCACAACTGTGTCATTGGCCACATAAAACTTTTTCATATAATCCAAAAAATCTTGTCGTTTGAATGAGTTGATTGTTTTTTTACTACCTACAATTTCTCGCCCTAAACTGTTTTTTGGATAAAGCATACTTTCAAAAACTTCTTCTACTTTTCTCATTGGCAAATCCTCATACATATTGAGTTCCTGAATAATTGTGCCTTTTTCTTTTTCAATTTCTGTCGTTTCCAGTTTGGAATTTAGATACATGTCTGATAAAACATCCATCGCCGTTTCAATATGCTTAGCATCAACTTTAACATAATACATTGTTTTGTCTTTGGCGGTAAAAGCATTGAATTCTCCACTAATCGATTCCAATTCTTCTGAAATCATCAAAGTTGTTGGGCGTTTTTCGGTACCCTTAAAAAACATATGCTCGATAAAATGTGAGAGGCCAGCCGTTTTTTCACTTTCATAACGCGAACCCACGCCAATCATCACCATCACTGTCACCGTTTGAGTTTCCCGCATTGGCGCAGTAATTATCTTAAGACCATTTTTGAGAGTAGTTTTTTTGAATTGCATAAAAATTGATCTACGTCTTTGAAATTATTTTTTTATTTTTGTTGAGCTGAATAGCGCAAAAATCAAAAAACAATTTCAAAGACTACTTTAATTAAAATCTATTTGATATTTCTTTTTATTCTAATTAATCCACTAAATGGAATTATCTCAAGTCCCTTATTTTCCAATTCATCCAAAATTATATTCATTCCCAATGAATCACTAGAGATATGACCAGCCACGACTACATTAATATTAGCTTTTTCGGCTTCTTTTTTATGATCTTCACTCAGATGCATGGCAATTATTGTTCCAATACCAACATTGGCCATGACTTGATAAATTTCCTTGGATCCTTCTGTTCCACCGGTGAATTCTGAAACTACAATTTTTCCCGCCCGATTATTCGGCGTCCCTGCAAAAAGCATTGGCCCAGCGCCTTGTCTTTTCGCTTCTTGATATTCCGGAATTTTCATAAGAATTTCCAAAATATCACTCACATACCGTGGGTTATTTTTTTCAATAAGTTTTGTAAGATACATGGCTCCACAATTATCCCCCGGAGTATGAATGTTGATCAAATTTATTTTCAAAAGTCTCGCTGCGTCCACTGTCACATAATGATTGGCCGGGTTTATCCCACGCGCCACTTCAGAAATTCTTTTGTGCAATAATTTTTCGGCAATATTAACTGGGATGCCAAATTTTTCCAAAAAATCAATTTGATAATTCATCACATCATCTAGTCCTGTTAAAGCCAGCCCAATTGGATGATGGTTGATAACCAAATCCACACCCAATTCCTTAGCCAAAAGCAATCCACCCATCGAAAGGTCAACTCCAACTATTGCTTTTTTGATATTTTTCAATCCATTGTCATTGTGAATTCTGGTGTCAGAATAAGGATTAGTCAGTTTTTCCTTGTCAAAATAGTCCTTTTCCTCTTTTGGCATTTTTTCATATAGTTCTTTTTGCCTTTTTAGATAATCCTTTATCTCCTCCTGACTACGAAAGTCATTTTTTATCCCTATTTTAACCGCTTCATCAAATATTTCTTGAATTTTCATAAATTTAAAAATTAACTTACTTATAGTTTAAGCCTAGCACGCTTGTTGATATTTTTCAAATTTAGAAATTCCTCTCTAATTCCCAATCCTCTTCACCCAACCAAATGTGCTCTCAAAGTTAGAGATGATGAGATCTAGGACGGATTGTTGTTTAGTTGGAGTGAGCAATGAGTAGTTTTCAGAGACTGAAACATTATTATGTTTGTCAAAAGAAGCTGTTCTGAATTGATAGACAGAGGCAGGTTTCAAATCAGTTAGAACAAAGAGATGAGATTTGGTGAGATCAGATTTTTTGATTAGTTTCCAGTTTTCAATTTTTGTGGTGTCGGGATTTTTGAGTTGATCAACTAGAGAATAATCTTTTTCTACTCCTTGGCGGTAAGCGAGGATAGAATTGGAGTCTTTGTCAGTGTTCCAACTAATGATAGTTTGGATTTGGGCTTCCTTGCCAGGAAAGACGGTGGTGTCAGATTTAACATTGGTGATGATTGGAGGGTTGAGATCTTCCGCGGTGGTAAAGGCGAGTTCTTCGCTACTGGATTCATTATTGAAAGTGTCTTTGGAAGAGACTTTGAAAGTGTAACGGGTGCCAGGGAAAAGGTTGGTGAGAGTAAATGAGTGGTCGGTCACAGCTTCTAGCTCTCCACTAGTAGTGCCTTTGGTTTCTCCATCTTTTTTGAATTCTACTCGGGAGTCTGTTTTGACATTAGTTTGCCAGTTAATGACAGCAGATTCGATTTGGATGTCTTTGATGGTAACATTGGAGATAATAGGGAGAGAAACGGTGGTGAAAGAATAGTCATCCGAAGTTAGAGTTTGACCGTCATCGTCGGTAGCTGAGACTCGCAGATGATAGGTGGTGTTTTCTTTGAGATTGGTTAAATTAACAGTGTGGAGGTTGGAAGAAGTTTTGCCTTTGTCAGATTTTCCATATTTAATTGATTCTCCATATTCTAATGTGGAAGAGTCAATGGAGCCAGTAGTAGTCCAGCTGATGTCAGCGGAGTTGAGAGTGAGATTAGTTATAGAGATACCGGAAAGTTGAGCGGTGTCTCCTGTGGAAAAAGATTTGTTTTCTGATTGAGAGACAGCATCAAGTAAACCTTCGGAGTAGGCGTAGTAGTTATAGGTGGTGTTAGCGTTTAGGTTTTTGATGATGACTTCGTGGTCAGTGGTGGCAATAGTAATT